>JAZRIV010000042.1:0-106692 GCA_045645465.1 Candidatus Egerieisoma sp. | reverse complement strand
AGTGCGAAGCTAGCCTCGAGATGAGATTTCCATATAGGGTCGTGGGAGACTACCACGTTGATAGGCCGCAGATGTAAAGGCAGTAATGTCAAAGTCGAGCGGTACTAATAGCCCGACACTTCAGTTGTGGAGCGTGTGAACTAAATATATAATAAGTTTACCACGTAACAGCATAACATTTATTTTTTCTCTCTCTTACACCATACACGGGTTGGTAACCTGAAAATAATAACCGGTACGCAAGTACGAAAGCGAAATAACAATGGTGGTAATAGCGACGGGGATCCACCTCTACCCATACCGAACAGAGAAGTTAAGCCCGTTAGCGCCGATGGTACTGCTATACCAAGTGGGAGAGTAGGTAGCCGCCAACTTACAGAGGATAATCAGAAATGGTTATCCTCTTTTTTTTTTGCTACCTACTCTCCGGCATCATCAGATGCCCAGCGGAGGGCGTGTGAAACGGAAGCCCGGGAGCCGCGTGGCGCGAGCCTGAATACCAAGGCATCATCAGATGCCCGGCGGAGGGCGTGTGAAACGGAAGCCCGGGAGCCGCGTGGCGCGAGCCTGAATAAAAGAGGTAGCCGCCAACTTACAGAGGATAATCAGAAATGGTTATCCTTTTTTTTTTGTATTACCTGGCTATTCTAAACCTTTCTGATTACTCAATTGTTTTTCTTTAAAACCAGAATTATGAGCATTCATAAATATAGAAAATCTTTAGTTTTAGACAGGAGAAGTTTTGCTGGCTATATAAGGATAATTTCCATAGTATTGCTGTTATTGATTCTTGTTCTGATTATTTTCGTTTAATTTTTGGTCCCTTTCTACTATCAGATTGATTCTGTATTACTTTTCATTATCTTTGCATAGTTTATTGAAAAATATTTGAGTATGCAAAGATATTTTGAAGATATGCTTCCTGCAGAGGAGCTGGAGCAATTGAAATTTATTCCTACGATTTCTGAATTTGTTACTTGGATTGAGCAGAAATGGCAAGGTTTGCCGGCTCTTTCTGACACGGTAAATACTCTCACTTATTCACAGGTGTGCAGTGCTGTTGCTCATAAGAGGGCATTGTTGAATACTATGGGTTTGGAGAAGGGGGATAAAGTTGCTATTCTTGATAATACAACAATAGATGCTGTGGAGATGTTTCTTGCAGTTACTTCTGCAGGTTATGTTGCTATTAATCTTCCTTCACAATTGCCAGAACCTGCTGTAGTAGGCAGTTGTATGAAATTTGGTGTAAAGGCTCTTGCTTATGGTGAGTCTTTTGCCCCAATTGCAGAAAAAGCACCTTGTGCAAAAATTAAGATTAGTGAGCAGGGAGAGAATCCGGCTCCTGTTGCAGAGGTGAGTCCTGATGATCCTGCTGCAATTTTCTTTACTGGTGGTACTACTGGTGCGCCTAAAGGGGCAATTCTTCCTCATAGAGCTATCATGAGAGGTTCCTTGAATGGTTGTTTTGGCCCTGGCAAACAGCTTGCATGTCACAGATATGCCAATGTTTTACCTCTAAGCCACGTATTTGGCCTTATAAGAGGTACTATGTCCACTTTGTATACCGGTTCTCTATGGGTATCGGGAGCAAATGTAAAAGAGACACTTGGAAAATTTCCTGCCATAAGACCTACTTGTCTGGTTGCAGTTCCAGGTATTTGTGAAATCCTTATGGGACTTGTAAAAATGTATGGTAAGGAGTTTTTGGGTGGACAGCTCCGTTTCATTATTGCAGGTGCTGCCAATGTCCCACCAAAACTTATCAGAGAATTTGGTGAGGTTGGAATTTCATTGTTTGCCGGTTATGGTATGACTGAGGCTGGAAACCTTACTTCAGGCAATATTGATGTGGTGGAGAAACCTACATCTGTCGGGAAGATTTACCCTGGTCAGGAGGTTAAGGTTGTGGATGGAGAGTTGTGGATTAAAGGTGACAATCTGTTCTTGGGTTATTATGGGGATCCTGAAAAGACTGCGGAAGCTATGACTGAGGATGGTTGGCTTAAAACTGGTGACCTTGTGAGATTTGATGAGGAGGGGTATATGTACATTACTGGTAGAATAAAGAATCTGATTATTCTTTCAAACGGAGAGAATGTAAGCCCTGAGAGCTTGGAGGAGCCATTCTATAAATGTGACAAGTTGAAAGATTGTCTTGTTAAGGAGGATGAGGTTGATGGCAGAAGTGTGATTGCTGTAGAGGTGCTTCCAAGAATGGAGGAGTTTGCAAATACCCCTTGGGAGGAGGTTGAGAAATATTTCAATGCTTTGTTGGTAGAGGTTAACCAGACACTTCCTTCTACACACCGTATTGCAAAACTTACTGTAAGAAAAGAGGATTTCAAACGTACAGGAACATTGAAAGTTTCCAGAAACTAAACTATAGAACTATGACAAGAGAGAATATATTTACAGAGCTTAAAGCCATTTTCAAGCAAATCAAACCAAATATTGATGCTGATACCTTAACTTCAGAGACCAGACTTATAGAGGATATGGGATTGGATTCACTTACAATTCTGCTTCTAAGTTTTGCTATTGAGAAAAAATTTGATTTTAAGTTTGAGGGAGCTCCAAAGTTTGCAACAATTGGTGAGGTAATTGATTATATAGAAAAACATTCAGCATGAAATTAGTTACAGTTGCTCTTGAAAAGACGACTTCTGTACTTGTACGCCTGCTTCTCCGTCCCAAAGTATACTTTGTGGATAAAGAGAGGCAGGCTCTCAAATTGAATGAGCCGTCTGTACTTGTTATAAATCATACCAGCCATCTTGACGGGCCAATAGTTACCACTATGTTCAGCAAGGATATTATCCATAATCTTGCTGCAAAAGACAGATTTGAACAGCGTGGTTTCGGTTTCTTTCTACGTAATACCAGATGTATTCCAATTGACCGTAAGAACCCGGATCTATCTTGGGTACACGAGTCTTTGAAGGTGTTGCATCAGGACAGGGAAAATATTGCAATTTTTCCAGAGGGGGCTCATGGTACCCACAGGAAGCAGCTTCCTTTCCATTCTGGGGTTATAATGCTGGCAGCCCTTGCCAATGTGCCAATAGTAATGGTTTACTTAGACGGCCCTCATAAGATTGCAGGAAAAAGGACCAAATTGATAGTTGCCCCTCCATTCAGAATGGATCCTCCTACAGAAGGGTTGAATTCAGATTATATAAACGGGCAGACAGAGATTCTGCAGGAGAAGATGAAAGCTCTTATGAATGAGTTCATAAAGATTGATGAGGGTAATGGCTCTGCCATTTAGTCAGTTTTTTCTTGTGGTATGCCATTTGTAAATTATCGGGAAGAAAAATTAAATTGATACTATTATGGCAAATGGAAAGATAGGGGTTACTACTGAGAACATTTTCCCCGTTATTAAAAAGTTTTTGTATTCTGATCATGAGATTTTCTTGAGGGAGCTTGTGGCAAATGCAGTTGATGCTTCGCAGAAGATGAAGGCGGTTGCATCTAAGGGTGAGTTTAAAGGTGAGTTGGGTGATCTTACCATTAGAGTGGCTGTGGATGATAAGGAGAATACCCTTACAATTACTGACAGGGGTATTGGTATGACTGCAGAAGAGGTTGACAAATATATCAACCAGATTGCTTTTTCAAGTGCTGGTGAGTTCCTTGAGAAATATAAAGACCAACTGAACAGCATTATAGGTCATTTTGGTTTGGGTTTCTACTCTTCTTTTATGGTTTCAAAGAAGGTGGAGATTAAGACTTTGTCTTGGAAAGAGGGGGCTAAAGCTGTCAAATGGAGCTGTGACGGTTCTCCTGAGTACAATATGGAGGAGATAGACAAATCTGACAGAGGTACCGAAATTGTACTTTATTTGGATGATGAGAGCAAGGAATTTGCAAGCAAGAGCAAGATTAACGAGCTTTTGAACAAGTACTGCAAATTTATGCCTGTTCCAATTGCATTTGGCAAGGAAGAGGAGTGGAAAGACGGCAAATATGTAGATACAGACAAGGACAAGATCATTAATGATACTGCACCTCTTTGGAGCAAGACCCCTTCTGAGATTACTCCCGACGAATATATGGAGTTTTACCGCAAACTCTACCCAATGCAGGATGATCCGTTGTTCTACATACATTTGAATGTAGATTATCCGTTCAACCTTACAGGAATCCTTTATTTCCCTAAAATTAAGGACAGGATGGATATCTCAAAGAACAAAATTCAGCTGTACTGCAACCAGATGTTTGTAACTGATTCTGTAGAGAATATTGTTCCTGATTTCCTTACATTGCTTTATGGTGTAATTGATTCACCGGATATTCCGTTGAACGTTTCAAGAAGCTATTTGCAGAGTGATGCAAATGTGAAGAAAATCTCCACATACATTACCAGAAAGGTGGCAGACAGATTGGATGAGATTTCAAGAAACGAGAAAGAGGCATTCCAGGAGAAATGGGACAATCTTAAGCTGTTCATTGAGTATGGAATGCTTTCAGAAGAGAAGTTCTATGACAAGGCTGTAAAATTTGCTCTGTTCAAGACTACTGAGGGCAAGTATTTCAAATATGATGAGTACAAGACTCTTATTGAGGGCGAGCAGACAGACAAGAACAACAAACTTGTATACTTGTACACTACAGATCCTGTAGCGCAGTATTCTTATATTGAGGCAGCAAAGAACAGAGGTTACCAGGTGCTTGTATTTGACAGCCAGTTGGATGCACATTTTGTGAACTTGTTGGAGAGCAAGTTTGAGAACTCAACTTTTGCACGTGTTGATGCAGACAGCATAGATAATCTGATTCAGAAGGATAACAAGGAGAAACCTGTGCTTAAAGAGGGTCAGGAGAAGGATTTGGGATATGCTTTTGAGGCAGTATTGCCTGAGGGTGCACACTATCACGTACAAGTGGACAACCTTGGTGCAACTGCCGCTCCAATTGTAATTACCCAGAGCGAGTTCATGCGCCGTTACAGAGAAATGAGCGCCCTTAACGGAGGCCTTAATTTCTACGGCTCTATGCCTGATTCGTACACCATTACCCTTAACTATGAGAGCCCTATCATTAAGGATATCATTGATGCTATGGAGGGTGAGACAGCTTGCAAGGTGGCTGATATCCAGAGCAAGAGCGATACTGCAAACAACTCTCTTAAGGTATTGGATGAGAAGAACAAGGATGTGAAACCGGAGGATATTCCTGTTGCAGACAAGGATGAGAAGGAGAAACTTAACAAGGAGATTGAGGAGCTGACTGCACAGAGAAAATCTTTGATGGAGGAGTTTGCAAAAGGCAATGACCTTATGAAACAGACTGTAGATCTTGCACTACTTTCAAACAATATGCTTAAGGGCAAGGAGTTGCACGCATTTATCCAGAGAAGTCTTGAGCTTTTGAAGAAATAGGGTGAGTCCTTATATAAATTGAACTGTCGGGAAGAAAATTTTATTCCCGACAGTTTTCCTGTTATTGTGCAAAAATTTTGGTCTATAGATTTTCAATATCCTCAATACTCAATCCTGTAAGGTCGCTTATTGAACCATAATCCATTTCTTTTTTCTTCATTTTTCTTGCTATCTCATAGGCTTTTTCACTCATCCCTTGCTCAATCCCTTGCTCAATCCCCTGAGCAATCCCCTGAGCAATGCCTTTTTCAATACCCTGCTTTATTCCCTTCTCAATGGCATAATCAAGGCACGCATGGTTGTCTCTATAACGTTTCAGACGCCTGTCATATATTTCTCTTTCCTTAGGTGGTAAAGACGCAACATCAGCATCCTCAAGTACCCCTAAAAACACTTCACGGATATGTTCATTCAATCCATGCTGGTAAACTTCAGTCTTCAATTCCTCTATTGTCTTCATACCCTCTTTCATTTTTACGAGTAAATATAACAATTTTTCATAAAAGAGTTCACACTCCTCAATATCATCTTTTTCAATACAAGGAAGTTGAAGCATTATAAAATTCAGTCTGTCTGACAATACGTTATGTGTACCAGGCTCACAAAGCACAAAATCCCTTCTTAAGGCAGGTTGTTTTTCATAGGCATAATTCATCAGGCATATACTATAAACCTTCTTATAATCATACTTCCATTCTCTGCCCTGTTCTCCCGCTTTAAGATTTATGCACAATCCCGTGAAAATACCCCTGCATTCTGTCAAACAGTTTCTGGAGGGGGTTCTGCAGTGCCCAAATCAGGCAAGTGCTGGAGATAATGCCAATGGTATCGGCCAGGAAGTCAAGGCTGTCGGGTTGGCGGTATGTGGTAAGGAGTCCTTGGGCCATCTCGGTGAAGGCGGCAAAGAGGAGTCCTGTGATAAGGAGCACCGGGAAGATGAAACTTGGGCGCATCCTGAGCGTTTTGTTGTAGGTAAGCATAAGCCAGCCTGTAGCGGGGTATGCAAAGAACATAAGGAAATGAACCAGCTTGTCCATTGGGATACCCAAAAAGAATTTTGGGAGGTCAGAAGCTGTATCAGACAAATCCAGCAGGCACAGGCACAGCACCGCCACTATATAGAAGAGGAACAAAGCCGTTACCACAATATATGTTATCCTTTTTTCCATTATCTTTGCAAGTAAGCAATAAATATACCTATGAACATAAAAATGGTGGATCTGGTTGGGCAGTACCTTAAAATTAAGGATGATGTGGATGCCCAAATGCAGTCCGTTATAAATACAAGCCAATTCATTAACGGTTCCAAATGTAAGGAATTTTCGGCAAATCTGGCCCATTATACAGGGGCAGAACACTGCATAACCTGTGCCAACGGAACGGATGCACTTCAGATTGCCCTTATGGGATTGGGGCTGCAGAGGGGAGATGAGGTAATCGTTCCAGCTTTTACTTATGTGGCAACCGCAGAAGTAATTGCTTTACTTGGGCTTACCCCTGTGCTGGTGGATGTGGAGTGGGATACTTTCAATATTGATCCTTCAAAGATTGAGGAGGCAATAACTCCCCGCACAAAGGCAATTGTGCCGGTGCATCTGTTCGGGCAGTGTGCAGATATGGGGCGCATAATGGAGATAGCCCGCAAACATAACCTGTATGTGGTGGAGGATAATGCCCAGGCAATAGGTGCGCAGTGGAAAGGGGAAATTAACGGCGTGGAAAATCCTAAGACAGGCTCAATAGGGGATATTGGATGCACATCTTTCTTCCCTTCAAAGAACCTGGGGTGTTTTGGAGACGGAGGGTCAATGTTTACCAACAATGCAGAACTGGCAGAGAAACTCCATTGCATAGCCAACCACGGCCAGAAGGTGAAGTACCACCACAGTATGATTGGGTGCAACTCACGCCTGGATACCCTGCAGGCAGCTGTTCTGGATGTAAAGCTCAAACATTTGGATGAATATATTTCTTCCCGACAGAGTGCTGCCGGGTATTACCTCCAGGAACTTGCATCGGTAGAGGGAATAGAGCTCCCTGTAACAGCAGAGTACACCACTCACGTATATCATCAGTTTACCCTAAAGGTTGCAGATGGGAAAAGGGATGCCCTGAAAGAATTCCTGGCAAAAAGGGATATCCCTTCAATGATATATTATCCGCTGCCACTACAGAGGCAGGAGGCATTTAGTCCAATTGCAAAAGTTGCCGGAGGGGTATCGGCATTGGAAAGGGAGAGTGTGCTGGGAAACAGCATAGAATTGTCGGGAAGAGTATTGTCTTTACCTATGCATACTGAACTTACAGAGGAACAATTGCATTATATTTGCAAAGGAATTAAAGCATTTTACAGATAAGATATGAAGAATTTTGCATTGATAGGGGCGGCAGGCTACATTGCGCCGCGTCACCTTAGAGCAATTAAAGATACAGGAAACAAACTTGTGGCCGCATACGACCCGTTTGACAGTGTGGGAATTATGGACAGTTTTTTTCCACAGGCGAGTTTCTTTACCCAGCAGGAACTTTTTGACAGGCACTGCACAAAACTTAAATGTACTCCAGATAAAATTGACTTTGTATCGGTATGTACCCCAAATTACCTTCACGATGCCCACGTCCGTTACGGATTGCGCCTTGGGGCAAATGTGATTTGTGAGAAACCGTTGGTGTTGCAGGCCCGTAATATTGATGCGCTTGAGCAGATTGAGAAAGAGACAGGATGTTGCGCATACAATATTCTGCAGTTGAGATTGCACGATTCTATAGTGGCTCTGAAAGAGAAGATTCAGAATGGCCCTGCAGACAAGATTTATGATGTGGATCTCACTTATATAACTTCCCGCGGAAACTGGTACTATACCAGCTGGAAAGGGGATGAGCGTAAGAGCGGTGGCGTGGCAACCAATATTGGTGTCCATTTTTATGATATGCTTCAGTGGATTTTTGGCCCTGTGCAACGCAATATTGTGCACGTAAAATCACACGACAGGGTTGCCGGATTTCTTGAGCTCAAAAGGGCGAGAGTGCGTTACTTCTTGAGCATAAATGCGGACCATCTTCCTGCAAATGCGGTGCAAGGGGAGAAGAGAACCTACCGTACCATTATGATTGACGGCACCGAGTTTGAGTTCAGCGAGGGCTTTACAGAGCTGCATACCAAGAGTTATCAGGAGATTCTTGCCGGCAGAGGATTCAGAATTTCAGAGGCCCGCAACTGCATTCAGATTGTTAACGACATTAATGCTGCAACTCCGGTAGGACTTGTAGGGGATTACCACCCGCTGGCTGGTATACCATTATGCAAGCATCCGTTCGGGTGGTAAATTTAGCTGTCCATCAGTTCCTTAATGTGCTTGTCTATATTAGTCTTGTACTCATCTATGCCAAGTCTCTTTCTAATGCTGCTGCTTATGTTGTAAATATTGCTTGTCCCAAGGTATTTGCCTATATGGGTTCCCTTAAGTCCAATGGCATAAAGGCAGCAGTACATTATTTCAGTATCAGTCATGTTGCAATCTTCCAGTTTTGCAATGAATTGTGGATAGCTGGCGGTAAATATCAGTTTAGTGTCTCTAAGGAACTCTATTCTGTTTTCAAATACCTCTTCCATCTCCTTTATGGCAGAGGTATACAGTTGGTCATTGTTTGAAATGTGAGCCTTAAAGAAGCCGTTAAGGATATTGAGCCTGTTTCTTATGGCATTGTTAGCATGTTCATTTATTCTGGAGTTATTGGATACCATCTCCAGCAGGCAGCTCTTTTCCTCCAGCAGGTTGTCATAAAGCATTTTGTATCTTTCTCTCTCCTTCTCTGCTATCTTTTTTTCAAGTCCCCTTAACTTAACAAGCTTTATTGCCCATAATGACAATGCTGCAAGCACCATCACTATTGATATTGAACATATTGAAATCAGTTTCTTTTGGGTACTTGCCTTTTGGCTCTGCAACTCAAGAGTATGTCTCTGTTCCATAAATTTGGTGTCTTGACGGAAAATTTCCATATCTGCAGAGTCGCTCAATTTTATGTACATCCTGTAATTGTACAGTGCCTCTTTGGTATTGCCAAGTCTTTCATTCAAATCAGACAATAATGCATAATATCTTGCAGATTTGGATTTGCTGTATTTCTCATAGTTATGTACAGCTTCAAGTCCTTCCATATATTGGCCAGATTTTAAATATGAGTTTGCAACAGTAAGCCACTGTATATTCTTGTGCGGAATTTTGTGTATGTATTCATCAATGGCATCCATTTTCTCCTGTCTGGTTCCAAAAATGGAAATTGTAGCAGTGCGGGTACTATAATATTCCATAGAATTTTTAGTGTTCGTAGAATCTGTCTTCTCTTTCATAATCTCTAACCATTTCATCGCCTGAACAGAGTCCCGCAACAAGTTATATCCATTTACTACATTGCTTATAGAGCTTAAGTAAGCCTGGATGTTATTGTACTTGTCATAATGTTGTGCGGCTGCCTGCATAGATTCTACATATTTGTCATACTCGTATAAATCTTGATGTATTTGTCCTTTTGCAAAATACAATCTTGCCTTTACAGGGTATTCATCTGCTTTATTGCCAGCCTCTATTCCCTTAACAAAACACTCCATTGCAGATTCCTGATCACCGGCATTGTCATAGATTCTTCCTTTATAATAGTACATTTTCATTTTCTCTTCAGGTGAGCCGTGTCTTTCATAATAATCTATGGCGGGCTGCAATACAGAAAAATCGGTTGTGTCTATGTAATTCTTGTCCATAGCCATTGAAAGCAACAGCGAATGCTTTGCCCGTGTCTCATTATCCCTCAAATTAGAGCTCTCAATATTCTGTAGTGCGGAGAGTGCCTTTTGAGGTTCCTGTTCAATGTAGGAGGCAATCTCTTCAAGTACATTATTGAGATTGTTATTCTGGTTGCATGCTCCAAAAATCAGTGATAAAACAAGTGATAGCGCTAATATTGGTAATTGATATTTCATCTTAAAACTCTATGATTCTTGTACAAATATAGCAATTAAGGTGGCTCAAAATCTACTTTACAGAGGTAACATATGTGAAATGCAATAAATAATATGCGAACTGAGAGTTGGAGTAAAATAGAGTTTCGCTCTATTTTGTAATATTTTAATTATCAACAATATAAATTTATTGTATTTTTTGTTGCTTAGAGTTTGTGTTTGTAATTTTATAAAAATTAAAAATAAATGCTATGAAGAAAACTATTTTATTTTTACTTGTTATACTCGCATGTCAGGTGATGTATGCAGGAACTATTGATGTCAATATTAATGAAGAACCTGAGAAAATTGAACTGGAAGAAGATGATATTACAAAAGGTAATGAACCCCAACGGTCAATGAAAATTATAGAGGCTTATTTAAATCGTAATGGCCTTTCTGTTGATTTTTATCTTTATAATATTGGAACTGCTACAATTAGAATTGTAAATTCATATGGTGATATTGTAAGTAGTGTATCATCTGATACAACATTACCTGTTACGTTATCTATACCACTTCCTGATGTGGAGGATGAGTATATTATAGAGATAGTATCGCATAAATTCCACGCATATGGATATTTTAGTTTGTAAGTAACCGCTTATTTCAAAATTATTTATAATATTTATAATTTGAAAACTATAGAGCAATGAAAAAGATGTTATTGTTTATCTCTCTTATTGTAGTTGTATCGTGCAGTAAAGAGAGTGCTGATCTTGAATTTGAACAACAAAGTGCTGTAAAATATGATATCACCAGTCTCAAAATCAATCCTGAGAGCAGTGCCATTACTTCAGACGAAGCAATAAATGTTGTGAAACTTGCCGATATGATGGGTAAGGCATCTACCAAAAGCGCATTGAAACAGATTGAAGATGTAGTTACATTGTATGATGAGAACGGCGCTCCGTTGATATATGCTGTTAACTATACAGATAATCAGGGATATAAATTGGTATCTGCTATAAAGGATTATTATCCTATATTGGCTATGGTGGATAGAGGAACTTTTAATGATGAAGTTCACAAAACTGGAGCATCAGTATTGTTAGACGAGTACATAAATTCAATAGGAAATGCAGATAAACTTCCGAGTGAAGTCAGGCAAGGATTCCGTAAATTATGGCAACAATTTGAGAAACGTGATAAGGAGATTCCTGTATCAACAAAACTGAATGAATTTGACACATTTATAGTGAATACATTGCAAAGTTGGAACAATGATGAAAATGTTCATGACTTCTATACTCTACAAGAGGCTGAATCACGCCTTCCAGCTTCATTGTATTCTACTTTTTGTTCTTATGCCCAAGGTGTTGGACACCCTGATTATGATTATATGACTTATTCGTATGTGGTTGAATCAATTGATAGACAAGAGGTTGATGAGGATGATTATCTCATGGAAACACAATGGCATCAAGAATATCCCTATAACACATCAATGGAGTACTTGGGGTTAGGTCAATATCAATATCCTGGTTGTAATGCTATAGCTTTAGCCCAGATAATGAAATATCACCAGTGGCCTAATACTTATCCTTGGAGTAATATGCCAAATTCTATGATTACACTTGGAGAACAGACAACATTGCCAGATTTTATAAAGGATATTGCTGAAGAGATTAAATTAGATAATTATCCTATTAACTATAGTACTCCAGACAAATGTTTGACGGCACTTGTAAATGAATATGGGTATTATGGTACTAAGTCATCACATAATAGACAGTCTGTTATAACTTCAATCAATAGAAATAGGCCAGTTTATATGTGTGGGTTTCCAACAACTGGTGATGGCCATACTTGGGTATGTGATGGATTTGAAGTAGATAGACGGCAAATGATATACAAATTGTATGTTATAGCCACTTCGCATATTCTGGAATATGTGTTAGCTTGTGATCCATACCAAGGAGAAATACTTTCAGAAGGGTATTTTTTTCATATGAATTGGGGACAAAGACTTAGCTCAAATGGCTGGTATCTTGAAGGGCCATTAGCAGTTGATGATATATATTATAATAATAACAGAATAGATATAACAGATATCAGAAATAGCACTGAATTAAATTAGTATGTATTTCTATCTTTGCATTATGCATTATTAACATTTACGACATGAAATGGCCATTAATATTATTGCAGGCAGTATTGTCTTTGTGTTTGATTATATCTTGTACAGAGAAGGCAGATTTGGATCCCAAGGAGAAATTTGTTCAAGTGTATGCTGTGTTGGAGAACACAGATTTGCAGAAAATAATGTTGCACTATACATCATACGTCTCGGAGAGTTTGTATTTGCCGGTAGATAAGGCAGATGTAGTAGTAGAAGAATATTTGGGAGGAGAGAAAAGGAACAGTTATGTTTTTGAGGGGAAAGGGAATGGAGAGTGGGTTTCAGCATTCAGGCCGGTTCCCAGAGCTGAATACAGGCTATATGTAGATGTCTCAGGATTCCCAGAAATGAGATCTGTAACAGAATACCCCGATACTTTGAGATTCATAGAGTATAAAGTGATACAGCCGGATTATTATCAGAACATAGCATCAGAGCCTGAAATGGTTCACTTTAAATATAAAAGTGATTCCTGTATTATTTGGGTATATTATGCAGATTATATTCCAGGACAGAAGGATTTGGTAATATCTGATTCTACCGTAGTAGGAATGCATAAAGATACGAAGGATGAAAGTTATGCGGATTATACGATAAACTCACCGTTGTATATGCCGGAATATGACATGTTTATAAACACAGACTGGAGTTGTCTGCCAGAGTTATGGCATTATGATAAATATAAACGTTATTATGGTCCGGGATATTGTGGTGGTGTGCGATGTATTCCGTTTGCGGCCCAATACCAAGGCGGTTATATACGATTAATGGGGTTTACCCCAGATAGTAATGATTATGTTTTTGTTAAAGGTCAGAAGTATAAATCATCAAATCCAATGTTCCAACATGAAAAGGATGTATTGTTGCATCCAAATTCTTATGTTATGCTTCAGAGTGTAGATAAGGGTTACGACAGGTATTTGTGTGAATGTTATGCATTTGATTTGGGGTTGAACAGGATACAGGAGAGTGATCTTACATTCCTGTGGGATTATAAAGAGGTTTATTCCAATATAGAGAATGGATGTGGTATATTTGGGGGTACAGCTAAATTTAAACTTTATCTTAAGGATTGCAGGGGTATAAATGAAACACCTCTTTGGGATAGATTTGATATTGTATGTCCAGAATAAAGGATGGAGTATGAAAATGAATAATACATTAGTTAAGTTATCGATATTAGTGCTCATAGCTTTGCTTGTAGACAATGGGGTTTATAGCCAGTCTTTGAAACCTATGCAGGATACCTTGCATAGTATTACTGTGATAGCAGACACTCTAAAGAGCCGTCCTGCGGGTTTAGTTAAGATAAATGTTGCAGACACCCGCCGTATGGTAACAGCCCTTGGAGAGGGAGATGTAATAAAATATATCCAAACTTTGCCCGGTATCTCTACCGGTGTGGAGAGTTCGTCTTCTTTCTATGTGCGTGGAGGAAATCTTGGAAACAATGTGGTAACATTAGATGGGGTACGCCTGTACGGATATGGGCATTTGCTTGGCATAACCTCTGTGTTTCCGAACAGCATTGTGCAGGATGTTACATTTAATGTGGGAGGTTTTCCTGCAGAGAGCTCAAACTTGTTGGCTTCACATATTGAAATACATACAAAAGAGGGCAATTTTACAAAGGCACAGGGAGAAGCATCAGTAAGCAACTTTATAGTAGGAGCATTTGCTACTGCACCAATAGTAAAAGAGAAGGTCTCATTTGTGGCCGCTGCAAGGGTTTCGCCCCTCAAATGGGAATATTCCATAGGAAAAGGCCTTCTGGAAAAGCACACAAATGCCTTTAATGAGGTGGAGGCCGGAGTGTATGATCTCTTTGGAAAGGTAACATACAAGATAAATGGAAACCATAAAGTATATGGTGAGGTGTTTTACAGTATGGATGATTTTGGCTATGGGAATGCAAAGGGGACAGCATACGACAGGATGAAATGGCATAACTTTATTGGAAATATAAGATGGGAATGGAACAGAAATGAGAAAGAGTCTTTAAAGGCATCACTCTCATATAACAGCTACGGGAGCGGACAGAATCAGGAAAAGACACTGGAGGGGACATACAACCGCCTTGGAGTACAATCCCAGATAGGAGAGGCAGTAGCTAATGTCACATACACTACCCGGTGGGGAAAAGGTTGGAAAGTTTCACTTGGGGCAAGGGGCACATTGTCTGACTTTGCACCAGGGAGCAGCAAGATATACGGAGATGAGGGGCAGGATGAGGGGGAACATAAGGCAAATGAATCTTCCAATTCGCTTGTAACGGCATACGGGGAACTGGAATACCGCAGAGGAGACCAATGGCATCTGATGCTGGTGGCAAGGGGAAACAGGTTTGCATATAATACCGGCTGGGTAGATGAGCATTCCTTTATTAATCCTGAATTGAGTGCCAGTGGAAGTGTACTGCTCACCAAGTGGATGGGAATAGAGGCCACCTACGACAACCTTGTACAGTATTACCACACACTTGAGGGTATCCCTCTTGGGTGGTCACTTGATATGATTGTACCATCTTCCGGGGGAATAGGGCCTGAGAAGTCTGTACAGTACTACGGAGGTATGTACTTCAGACACAGGCAGCACAGACTCTCTGTAGGGGCATACTACAAGAAACTGGATGACATCATCTATTTTAGTGAGGCCACAGATTTCTTTGGTTCACAACTTGGAAGCTGGAAGAGTTTCATAGAGGTGGGGGACGGTACATCAAAAGGTGTTGAGGTGCTGTATGAAAAGGGTGGTGAGAGGCTTACCTACAAGGTTGCATATACTCTGAGCAAGACCGACCGCACTTTTGAGGGGGTAAATTGCGGACGCACTTTCCTTGCAAAATATGACAGGACGCACGTGCTGAATGTACAGGCAGACTACCTGTTTGCCAAGGAGGATAAAAGGGAGATAGGGGCAAATATGCTGTTCACATTCCAGAGCGGCAATATGGAGAGTGTGAAGTCTGCCACCTATTTAGGTCATCTTCCGGGCTGGGACAAGGATATTGTGTTGGATTACTACAGTGGAATAAATAACCTGAGGCTAAAAGACTACATAAGATTGGACATTGGAGTATATGCCAAGTTCAAGAGGGAGCAGGTTACACACAATGTAAAAGCCGGCATATATAATGTAATGAACAGACACAACCACTTCAGTCTGTATTATGACAACGAGGACAAAGAGTGGAAGCAGGTGTATATCTTTCCTATGATGCCGAGCCTTAACTGGACTGTGGAGTTTTAGGTGGTAAAAGAAAAAGGGGATTATCAATCCCCTTTTCTTATGTTTGTGTCTTTGTTAAGGTTTATGATGTTAGGATTGCCGTAGTGGGTGAGTTTGCTGGCGCGGCTAACCATTACTTTAAGGTCTCCGCTACATCTTATTTTGGCGTTGCTGGCACCTGTTACCTCTGCATAGCCGTTGTTGGCAGTGAAGTTTTGGGCGTTAAGGTTGCTTGCTCCAGATGTTATTGATTTAAGATATGCTGTTTCACCTTCCATTTTTACTTTTGAGGCACCTGAACAGATTATTTCTGTATTGTTGTGATCTCCATATATTCCTGCGTTAACGGCTCCGCTGAATTCACCTTCAAAATAGTTACTATTACCATTTATTGAAACAGTGCTGGCTCCCGAGCAATCTACCTCCATATTTTTGAAGTCACCGGCCATAGTTAGTTTGGATGCTCCGCTGCACTCTACTGAGAGTTCCTCTCCGTCAATTTGCAAACCGGAAATTGAAGATGCTCCACTAAGGTCTATTTCAAGATCATCTGTTTTGAATTTGCCGGTAGCTTTTAGTGAAGATGCTCCAGAGAGTTCCAAGTCTTTTATTGTAGGCATCTGCAGATATACTTTAATGCCGCTTTTGGTATTGTTGTTCCTGAAAATGTTTTGTTTGGACTCTATGCCAAGTTCCAGTTCTCCGCCATTATATCTGACTATAAGTCTGTCTTCAAATACTTCGTCGTAGACAACTTTTACCTGTCCTGAATTCCCTTGAGTAACCTCTATCTCATATATAGAACTTGCATCAATGCCGGTAATTTTCCCAAAGTTGTACTCTTTAGTTAATGTATTCTGGGCAAACAGGGAAACTGTTCCTATTGCCAATACTGCCAATGATAGAAAGAATCTTTTCATATTAGTTTGTTTTTTAATTTGTTAATCTATTGGTTGGTCACTCTGCGCATAAAGTGTTTTTATCTGTCTCAAGCTGGCTGTCTTTGCCTTATAGTATTCTTTCAGAATCTCTGCTCGTCTTGCTGGAGAGAGTTCGTCGGGAAGCTGGTCTGCAAGTGGAATTGCCTCTTCTGTTATGGATTTTACAGAGTTTATCATATATTGCTCCTCTTCTGTAAACATCTGCAGGATTTCAGCTTCCTCCAAATACATTTCTTGTGCAAGTTCCTGAATGGCTATTGTATAACGCTGCTCCTGTGAAGGGGTGCCAATTGTAATGTAAAGGGCTATAATGGCTGCTGCAGCTGAAATTGCTCCGGCAAGTCTCCAAGGTAACCTTTTCCTTACAGGTGCCGGTTGTGGCTGTTGGGCTTTCAGTTTTGCTATAAAGCGTTCCTGGTGCCCTTGTGGCAATTCTCCGCGGTTGAACTGCTCCAAGTTGCCCTGTATGTATTTTTCCAAGTTTTCCATTTTATCTTTTTATGTTTTGGGCTATTGTTGCCGCCAGTTTGTCTTTCCCCCTTTTGTATAGGCTCCTAAGTGTTGTCTCCTTAACTCCGGTTATCTGCTCAATCTCCTGGTAGTCATACCCCTCAAAGAGGTGGAGGGAGAGGATTGTACGGTAATTGTCGGGAAGAAGGAGGAGGGCCTTTTTAATCTCCTCTACCGTGTATTGGAGTTGTGGAGGAGGTGCTGCAATCTGCTCTTCTTTGTATTCCTCCAGAAACTCCTTGGTACGGTGTTTCTCCCTCAGTTTGTCGAGCGCCTTGCGGATACATATACTCTTTAGCCAGCTTCCCAATTTTTCTATACTCTCTTTTTGCGGGAAGTTGTAGTATTTGAGTATGGAATCCTGCATTATCTCCTCTGCCTCAAAACTGCAGCCTGTTATCCGCAATGCTGTGAAATAGAGCGGTGCAGAATACTTGCTGTATATCTCTTCTATGTTAGTTTGCCGGTTCATTCTCTTTGTTTTCACTTATATGACGGGCGGTTTTTCCGATTGTTGCAGTTTGTGATAAAATTTTTGTAATTTTATACTCAAATATTTGAATAACAAATTTAATAAAATACATATTATGACAGCAGCAGAACTTCATAAAGAGGCCTTTGTGCTTGATTCTCATTCAGATACTCCATTGGCAATTATTCGTGGACAGGATGTTTCAAAAAGGAGAAAACTTGGACATATAGATTTTGACCGCCTTAAAGAGGGTGGGGTAGATGGTGTATTCTTTGCAGCATATACTTCAAATTCCCTTTCTCCCGACGAAGCAACCCGTCGTGCACTCCAGCTGATTGCCCTAACTCACGAAGTGATTGATGAGAATCCTAAGAAGGTGGGATTGGCAACCACTGTGCGCCAGGCACGTGAGCTTAAGGCTCAGGGAAGAACTGCAATTTTCATTGGATTGGAGAACGGATCTCCTATTCAGAAAGACCTTTCTTTGTTGAAACTTTTCTATAAGATGGGTGTACGTTATATGACACTTACCCACGCAGGAAATAACGAGATTTGTGATTCTTGTGCCCCTAAAGAGAAGAGATGGGGTGGTGTGAGTCCGTTTGGACAGGAGGTTATTGCCCTTATGAACCGTTTGGGTATGATGATTGATGTTTCGCACCTTTCAGATGAATCTTTCTATGATTGTTTGAAGTATTCAAAGGCTCCAATTGTGGCTACGCACTCTTGTTGCAGGGCTTTGTGCAACCATCCGCGCAATATGACAGACCAGATGATTATGGATTTGGCTGCAGCCGGTGGTGTTATTCAGATAAACTTCTACTCCTCTTTCATTGATCCTGAGTATTCTAAAGTAGCTGGCCATTTGTGTGATGAGTTTGATGAGGCTTTGATAGATTATCAGTTGCATCCTCGCTGCAAACGCCGCAAGGAGAGATATGAGAAAGCATACGAGGCATTGTATTCAACTCCAAGACCTTCATATAAGGTGCTTGTAGACCATATAGATCACGTAGTTAAACTTGTGGGTGTAAAACACGTTGGATTGGGTTCTGATTTTGATGGTATTGAGTCACCTCCTGCAGGTTTGGAGGATGCTTCAAAATTTGGTGTAATTACTGAGGAGTTGAAATTGAGAGGTTACTCAGATGAGGATATCAAATGTATTCTTGGAGAGAATTTCTTGAGGGTTATGAATGAAGTGGAAAATATTGCATATACATTATGAGTAAAATAGCTTTGGTAACCGGTGCCACATCGGGAATAGGAGAGGCAGTTGCAGCCCTTTTGGCAAAGGATGGTTACAGACTGATTATTACAGGTCGAAGGGGGGACAGGCTTGAAACACTTGCTTTTGAGCTTGAGAACGAGTATGGCCTGAAAGTTTTGCCATTGGTGTTTGATGTCCGCTCACAAGAGGAGGTGGAGAAATATTTGGGCAATCTTCCCGATGAATGGAAGGCAATTGATGTGCTTGTAAACAATGCGGGTCTTGCCGTTGGGTTCAACCCTGTGCAGGATGGTGTGGTGGATGACTGGGAGAGGATGATTGATACCAATGTAAAGGGTTTGCTGTATGTAACCCGCGTGGTTTCCAACTATATGAAGGAGCGCTGCAGCGGACACATTGTAAATCTGTGTTCAATTGCAGGAAAGGAGGCATACGCCAACGGTAATGTATATTGTGCAACCAAACACGCCGTAGATGCCCTTACAAAGGGTATGAGAATTGATTTGTTGCCTTATGGAGTAAGGGTTTCCCAGATATGCCCTGGAGCTGTGGAGACAGAATTCTCTGTAGTCCGTTTCAAAGGAGACCAGGAGCGTGCAGACAATGTGTACAAAGGGTTTACCCCACTTACCGCAATGGATGTGGCAGATGCCATTATGTACATGGTAAAATGCCCGCCTCACGTAAACATTAACGATATGGTTATAATGCCAACAGCACAGGCAAACTCTTATACATTCCATAAGGTGTTGTAGGTTTTGCCTTGCAGGCTAAATAAACAAAAAGAGCTGTCATCGCCCTTGATGACAGCTCTTTTCATTGCTTTTCTGTCGTACTTCTTCTTTGACTTGTGTACCATTCTGCGGTTGTGTACCTGCTGGCCATACTTTTCAATTTCTTCAGCCCTTGAGGCCCTTCTGTTGGCCAGGATAAAATCCTTAAGTGTAATTCTCATTTTCTTATGTTTCATAAATAACTCTTTTTTAAGCTAGTATAAATTTACAGGTGCAATAAGCAGGCCGTTTTTGCTTAATATGACAGATTGTCTGTTAATTTTTTTTTGGAGAATAGAAATCTCTTTATATCTTTACAGTGTACTACAACACTAATACACTAATAAAATATATAAATTATGATTTCAGTAAAGAATGCAAGTTTTTCATACGGCAAGCACAAGGTGTTTGATAACGTATGTCTGGAGTTGGAGAAAGGGAAGATTTATGGTCTTCTTGGGGAGAACGGGGTTGGTAAGAGTACTCTTTTGAAAGTGCTGGGTGGATTATTGAAATTGGATTCTGGAGAGTGCCTGGTTGGGGGAGAGAGTTCTTATGGCAGAACACCTTCATTTTTGGAGAAGATTTTTTATATCCCAGAAGATTTTGTTGGTGAAAATCTTGAGATAGAGAAATTTGCTCTTCAGTTGGGTGAATTCTACCCTAATTTTTCCAAGGAGAAGTTTTATAAGATAATTGAAGAGTTTGGGGTTAATCCAAAATCAAAATTCAACAAGCTTTCTCACGGCCAGCAGAAAAAGGGGATTATTGCAATTGCACTCTCTTTGCAGACAGAGGTGCTCATTATGGATGAACCAAGCAACGGACTGGATATCCCTTCAAAGGCTTTGCTAAGGAGAATGATTTCAGAGAATGCTTCTGATGAGCAGCTGATAATAATTTCAACACATCAGGTGAAGGATTTGGAGAACCTGATAGATCCTATTATAATTATGGATAGAGAAGGGGTACTTATGAATGCCTCAATTGAGGATATTACGGATAAACTTTCATTTACCATAGAGGGGGAGAAAGACTCAGGAGCATTTTTTGTACAGCAGGATTTGAGAGGATATTATACTGTAAAACAGAATTATACAGGTGTAGAAACCCCAGTGGATCTTGAAGTGCTGTTCAATTGTGCCCTTCAAAACAAGGCTTTGTTTAAAGAGATGTTCAACAATAACAGGAGATAAGATTATGAACAATACATTTTCGTTTGAGAGATTTGTTAAGGTGTTGAAATATGACCTTAAGATGAGGGTTCCGGCAATTAGAACTATGTTTCTGGTATTACTGGTTATGCCACATGCTTTGCATTTTATTATGGCCTATGGGGAGACTTTTCCAGCTGGTCAAAGGGTGGATTTATATGCAGTAATGACTACCTGTCTGATTTTCTTTGCTCCATTTGGTATATATTCTGCTTTAAGGGAGAAACACGGTAAAGCATCTTTCCTTATGTTGCCGGCTTCAGTTTTGGAGAAGTTTGCAAGTATGTTTGTAATAACCCTTGTTGCAGTTCCTGTGTTATTCATTATCAGTTGTGTGGCAATTGATTATGTGTTGGTATTATTGCTCAAAATGTATTATAACAGTTTTATTTCTGTTGATCCAATGATCCTTCTAAGAGGTGCTATGGGAGTATTTTCTATAGTGGGAGCAGCAGTTTTGGGAAATGCTATTTTTAAAGGAAAAGCTGCTTTTAAAACTATTTTATGTTTGTTGGTTCTATTAGTTTTGTGGGGTGTGTTGTTGTCAGATTTATTATTTGATATTGACAATATTTTCCCAAATGGTGATATTGATGCATCTGCAGTTCAAGCTAAGACAGAGATGATTGTAAATATAAGTGCAACTGTTTATACAGCAGTGGGAGTGTTATTCTATATTCTAACATTCTGGCGTATAAAGAAAATGCAAATATCATAAACTGGAGGAACAAATATGGACTTTAATCAGAACAAACCAATATACCTCCAGATTGCAGATTCAATCTGTGAGAAAATCCTTCAGGGAGAGCATCTTCCCGATGAAAGAATCCTTTCAGTGCGAGAATTGGGAGTGTCCCTTGGAGTAAATCCCAACACCATTGCCAGAGTGTATGACCACCTGCAAGGAATGGAAATAATTTACAACAAAAGGGGAATAGGATATTTTGTTTCTCCCGATGCCCCAGAGAGGATACTTCAGATGCAGAGGGAAGAGTTCCTGAAGAATGAATTGCCCCTTGTGGCCCGGAAAATGAAACTGCTTGGAATACAGTTTGAGGTGTTGAAGGAGATGTAAATGCAAAAGAGCTGTCATCAGGTGAGATGACAGCTCCTTTTGTTTATCGGGAAGAGGGGATTAGTCCAACCAACCTGCCTCTTTTGCAATTACGTCAAGTTTTTTAACCATTTCCCAACGGCTGTGGTCGTTACGGTTCTCAAATACAAGCATAAGCACCTCTTTCTCCGGGAAGCGGCCTGCGTAGATCTGGAATCCGCCGTTGTCACCAGTGTGGTATACTTTTCTTGGCATGCCAGGATTGTCCTCAATGAACCAGCCGTAACCGTATGAAGTGTTAGGTCTGTTCTGGTATGAGCTGAATGTGCTGCCGGTGATTTTGGTTACAGGGCCGTGAGCCTCTGTAGTCATTGCAGGAGTCATAAACAAGTTGTTTCTTAGAGCTTTCTCCCACTGAACAAACTCGTGAGTAGAGGTATAGATACCGCCGTCAGCTTTGGTTGCAAAGAAAGTCTCCTCGCCGTAATCGTACTGGCGGAACTGTTTTGTCTCAGCTGGTGCATCATCATCCTCAGTTACATAGCCGTGAGCCATTCTTGGAATCTCTCTGTCTGCCTGGAAATATAGAGTCTCCTCCATACCTGCAGGGGTGAAGATCATCTCTCTCATATACTGCTCAAATGGCATTCCGCTTGCTGCCTCAATCATTACATAAAGCAACTGGAATGTAGGGTTCATATACTCGTAAGCAGTACCTGGCTCAAAATTAAGCTCTTTTAGGTCTTTCATATACTGCAAAGACTCCATATCGGTAGCAGTTAGCATAAAGTTGCGGTCTGTACGAGGTCTTGCATCAGGAATACCAGAAGAGTGTGCCATAAGGTCTTTTACAGTGATGTCTGAGAACGGTTTTTTCTTCTTAGGAAGGAATTTGGTTACACTTGGAGCAACATCATAGATGCTCTTGTAGATGTCAATTTTACCCTCCTCGTGCAATTTAAGGATAGCTACTGCGGTAAACTGTTTTGAAACAGATGCAATGTTGAAGAAGGTGTTACCGTCAATTTTAGTGTTAAGTTCTGTGTCTGCAATACCCCAGCTGTTCTCATAAAGGATAGAGTCACCTTTCATAATAAGTACTGTACCGCCCGGATTAGGTTGTGGTGAGTATCTCTCAGTAAATAGAGAGTCCAGTTTTGCAACTGCTATCTCATCTTTGGTAGGAGCGGGGCTTGAACAAGAAATCATAGTTCCCATAGTTGTTGCGGCTGCCAATGCGCAAGCCATAGTTTTTAAGTTCATAGTGTTATTTGTTAATTAGTTGTATTCTAAGCATATTAAGGGCATTGGCTGCAAAGCGCTCAATGTTAATGTTGCGGCGGGTACTGTTAAAGGAGAATTTTTTGCTTGCAATCCCCTCTGGCGAGGCAACTGCTACCCAAACTGTACCTGCTGGTTTCTCAGGTGTACCGCCATCGGGGCCGGCAATACCTGTAGTGGCAATTGCATAATCAGTTCCAAGCACTCTGCGGGCTCCGGCGGCCATCTGCTCCGCACACTCTCTGCTCACAGCTCCAAAAGTGTCAAGAACCTCTTTTTCAACCCCCAGAACATTCATTTTTACAGAGTTGTCGTATGAAACAATTCCACCATAAAAATATTCGGATGCCCCAGGTTGTGAGGTAAACAACGAGGCAAGAAAACCTCCTGTGCAGGACTCTGCAACCCCCACAGTCATACCCCTTTCCTTTAAGATATTCCCGATAACTTTTTGCAGAGAGTCTGTCCCTTCCCCATATATTGCATTGCCAAGCAACTCTCTGAGTTTTCCTTCATTTTCAGCAAGTTCTGCCTGGCCTGTCTGCTCGTCAACGCCATAGATTGATAGTCTCAGACGCACTCCAAGTACAGGGTTTGGCAAGTATGCCAGATGCAGATTTGAAGGAAGATTGTCTTCCCACTCTTCAATCTGTTGTGCAAGGGTGGATTCAGGTATGCCAAATGTGCATATTGTCTTGTGGAATATCTTCTCCAATGAAAAGTGTCCCTGAATTGATTCCAAGACCTTTGGAATGGCTGCCTCTGCCTCAAAAGGTACCCCAGGAAGGGAGTAGATGAGGGCTTTGTGGCCATATTTTTCGTCGGGAAGAAGAAATTCCATACAAGGTGCTGTACCAAACTGGTTTGGAATTACTTTGCAGCTGTCTGGAACCATTGCCTGAGCCTTGTTAAGTGGGCTTAGCGGAACCATTCCTCTGGCAGAGAGGATGCGGGTAATGATTTCCAGCTGCTCCTGGTTCTCCACATCTGCAGTTGCACCTGTTAGCTTTCCAAGGGTCTTCTTGGTGATATCATCCTTGGTAGGGCCCAAACCTCCTGTAATAACAACCACATTGCTGGTTTTAAGGGCATTTTCTACAGTATTGATTATATCTGCCTCTGTGTCAGAGGTAGAAACCATAGAAGTCACCTTAACCCCAATGGTGTTAAGGGCTGTGGATATCTTGGATGAGTTGGTGTCTACAATCTGACCAATGAGAATCTCATCGCCAATTGTACATATTGTAGCGGTAACCATATTGGATTACAATTTCTTAGCCAAATATTTATTGATGTCTTTTACAAAGCCTGGGCCGTTATAGATAAAGCCTGAGTATATCTCAACAAGAGATGCACCGGCCTGTAGCATCTGGTGAGCCTGCTCCGGTGTCATAATACCGCCTACAGCAATGATAGGAAGCTGGCCCTCAGTCTTTTTGTGGATATATTTTACCCTTTCAAGGCTTCTCTCAAATAGAGGTGCGCCACTCAAGCCTCCGTTTCCAATGGCCTGTACATCCTCTTTGCTGGTCTTCAATCCCTCACGGCTCTGTGTAGTATTGGTTGCAATAACACCATCCAAACCGGATACAAGTACAAGGTCTATGATGTCATCCAGCTGCTCCTCGGAAATATCCGGAGAAACTTTAAGGAGGATAGGGCGGTAATCGTCATAATATCTTCTTAGGGTAAGCAGACGGTCTATAATCTCAGACAGGAAGCTTATGTCCTGAAGCTGGCACAGGTTCTTTACATTAGGGCAAGATACATTAAGGGCAAAGTAGTCTACAAAATCATAAAGGATTGCAAATGATTTCTCAAGATCTTTTGGAGCCTCCTCATTTGAAGATGCAGTACATTTGCTCAAACTTGCTCCAATCACACAATTTGGGTGATGTTTTTTAAGGTACTCAACGGTAAACTTAACTCCGTTGTTGTTAATTCCAAACCTGTTTATGATAGCACCGTCCTTAGGAAGCCTGAAACATCTTGGTTTTGGATTTCCGGGCTGGGGAACAGGGGTGATGGAACCGATCTCAATGAAACTGAAACCAAGATTGGAAAGTTCATTGTAGCAGTTTCCGTTCTTGTCAAAACCGGCTGCCAATCCTACAGGGTTCTTGAACTTTATTCCAAAAACTTCCCTTTCAAGTTTAGGGTTGTTGTAGCAGAACATTTTTCTGAGCAGCCAACCCATCCCCGGGATATAATGAACAGCTTTAAAAAATTTAAGTGTAATGTGATGTGCCTGCTCCGGATTAAGCAGGAAGAAGATAATTGGTCTTAGAAGTTTATACATATTATATATAATAAGGTGTCAATTCTGTAAAACACAAAATTAGCACAAATTATCTAATATGGGGAAACAACTCTTCAAAACTTCCGTCGCTGTAGAATACAATAACCCTTTTTATACTCTTTTTTTTGCCGCCAACTGTACAGTTTTGTTTATTTACGCAATTCTCAGAGGGTTGAAACTGTGTATTGTTTGTTTCAATACGCTGATTATCAGTGGTATTGGTGTTGTTTTCCCCATTGCAGACAGTATGAGATTCTGAAGAAGGAGTGCCATTTATATCAAATACAGGTGAAGAAGTATTCTGTATATCATCATAAAGTATACCATTACTTAATAAACCATTATATGGTATTCCATTTCCTTGTAATACATTATCATATATACCATTACTATGTATACCATTATCTTGTAAACCATCATATAGTATGCTATCATACATATTGTAATTTTGCAAAGATGATGGTAATCCAGAATTTCCCGTGTTGGGAATTTGCCTGTTCCGGTTGGAAAGGTTAGGGGAGGAGCTCTCATCTCCATCAGAAAAATTCTTGTAAGGTTTCCCTTTTCCAAGGAGTAACCAATCAGAATTTATGTGAGGGAATTTGGTGAGAAGTTTTGTTATAAACTCATATCCCGGTTTGTTTCTTCCCGACAAAATATGTGATAATCCTGAACGCTGCACACCAAGGGTGTCTGCAAGACGGGCAGGAGTAATGTTCTCAAGCTCCAAAAATTGCTGTAAACGGTTATTCATAGATGTAAAAAATACTTTGTACAAATGTAAGCAAAATATTTACAAACGTAAAAACTTCTTCCTGTTTACTTTTGTAGTGCATTTTTTACAAAATTAACCTACAGATATCTGAGAGAGGGAATCGGGTGTTTAAGGTATCAGTTAAGATTAAACTATAGATATAGTCACTTAAAGTATAGGCTATCAGATAGTTAAGAATTTTAAATACGGTGTTTTATCAATGAATTACGTAAAAATGACCTTAAAATGCGGATATTGATTAATTATATAGTTTAAATAAAATTGATAAATATCTGATATATAGTGCTATATAAAATTAACAACGGGTAAATAATTTTTCGTTATAACCTGCAGTTTACATATTTTGCGAGTGTAAAATTACGGTGTAGTATTGTTTACAATAATGTATCAACGGTGATTAGAAATGTAATTTACAAAAGTAAACAAAACTTCAAATTTCAATTATTTTTTGTTTGAGGTACATTTGTATACCTTTGTACAAAATAATTGATTGTGGAGCCTAAAATTAAGATTCAGGATTATTCATATATTTTGCCCGATGAAAGGATTGCAAAATATCCGTTGCAGAAAAGAGATTCGTCAAAACTGCTTATATATAAAAGTGGAGAGATTTATGAGAGTTGTTTCAGCTCTCTTCCTTCTTACCTGCCCTCAGGTTCGTTAATGGTATTCAATAATACCAAGGTTGTTCCTGCCAGACTTCTTTTCAGAAAAGAGACTGGTGCAATCATAGAAATATTCTGTCTTGAGCCTGTAGAGCCTAACGATTATACTGTCTCTTTTGCATCTGTAGGAGTTTGCTGCTGGAATGTTGTTATAGGTAACGCCAGAAAATGGAAAGGTGGAGATGTCCATTTTATATGTGATGACCCCAATAACGATGCTCATAAACTTAATCTGAGGGCAGAATTGCTTCATAAAGGGGATAATAATGGCTCTGTAGTAAAGTTCAAATGGGATGGAGATCTTTCTTTCTCTGAGGTGTTGGATATCTGTGGCAGGATTCCTATTCCTCCATATCTTAACAGAGATACAGAAGCGCTTGATATTGAGAGATATCAGACTTTATATGCCAAAATTAAAGGTTCTGTGGCAGCTCCTACTGCAGGTCTTCATTTTACAGATGAGGTATTGGAGAAAGTGCGAAATTCCGGTATAGAGACCGCTCAGGTGTGTCTGCACGTTGGGGCCGGTACTTTTGTTCCGGTTAAGAGTGAGTATATTGCTGATCACAAGATGCATACTGAGCCTTTTGAGGTTACAAAAGAATTCCTGATAAAAATAAGGGATTTGAAGGAAGATGCCAAGGTTATAGCAGTTGGAACTACCTCCACAAGAACATTGGAGTCTCTTTATTTTATTGGTGTACAATGTATTGAGAATGGCAAACCTGATGCAGTGCAGCAGTGGGAGCCATATAAAAAGGAGTACAATTATACCGCTAAGGAGGCTTTTGATGCCATTATCAGGTATATGGATCATAGCGGTATGGAGAAACTGGTTGCCAGAACAGGTATAATTATAGTCCCTTCATATAAATTCAGGGTTGTAGATGTGCTTGTAACCAATTTCCATCAGCCTCAAAGTACATTGTTGCTACTTATTTCGGCCTTTATAGGGGAAAAATGGAAGGAGGTTTACAAATATGCACTGGAAAATGGGTTCCGTTTCTTAAGTTATGGCGACAGCTCACTGCTGTTCCGGGCTCAAAGTTAGCTCCTCTGTAAGGTAATTAAGCACCTGCATACCCCATCCTGCCATAAATGGCCCACTGCCAATTAGCTGTGGTTGAATGTTATATATCTGCTGTTTGAAAGTTTTAATATAAATGTCGT
This sequence comes from Candidatus Egerieisoma sp., assembly GCA_045645465.1. GTDB lineage: Bacteria > Bacteroidota > Bacteroidia > Bacteroidales > UBA932 > Egerieousia. Next base: position 78,571 of record JAZRIV010000042.1, on the reverse strand, counting down.
TTCCTGTAATCTTATATAACAGCAGCAGGTTGTCGGCCATTATGGAATTTGATGAAAGGGTGTTGTAATCTATTACAGGTGCCCTTTTGACAGGGATTCTTGCCTCATATCTGGCCGTTTTGGTAAACATTCCGTTTGATGGCTGGTAATGGTTGAAAATGATGTATGCAGCGTAGTTTTTTGCCAAATCTCCGTACTTTGTCTCTTTGGTAAGAATATAGTAATTCAAAAGGCAATTGAGAAATAAGGAGTAGTCATATAAATCTGATGTAGAGTATTCTACACGTGTTGAGCTAATGTATTTATATAGATTGGCTTTTCCTTTTATCCGATGGTTGGCAATATTGTCTATAATCTCTTTGGCCATAGTTAGATACTCCTGTTTGTGCGCTTTGTCTGAGTGTTTTGCCATAGTACAAAATGCAACAGCTGTTCTACAATTGTAACCGGTCATTGTCCTTTTGTCGTATATCACTTCTTTTCTCTTCTCTATCCTTATTTTCTTTAATGTTTTAAGTTCTTCATAGCTTATTTCCCAATAACTTGGAGTATTTGAGATGATTTGGGGTATATCTGCGTCTGTATTGGCATTCATTCCAAGTTTTCTGGCTATCTCCTTGTACCTGTCGGGAAAGGCATTTTCCAGCTCTTTTAAAGAGTATTTGTAGTATGTGGACTCTTTTCCCTCCTTGTTGAGAGTTATGTAGGTCATATACCCTTTCTTCTGCAGATTCATCTGCTCTTCAAGAAATTGTACAATCCTTTCTGCGGCTTCTTTGTATATTTTCTTTCTAAGGTATTTGTATGCGGTAGAGTAGAGGATTACAGCATTTGCATTCTCGTATATATTTTTTTCGTACGAGGGATTCTTAAATGAGTAATCTGCTGATGCACTGAATATTCCTCCGTCTATAGGGTCAAATACTGCAGAGTGGTACACGTGCTCAAGCGTTTGGTTTATATAGTTGATATATTCCGTTACATTGTATTTGCAGGCATATTCCAGTATAAAATTGAGGTTTCTTGCACTCAATGTATATGGAGATTTGCTGTTTTTTATATCAGGGTCCAAAAATCTTTTGGACCAGCTCTTTATATATGCGTGAAGCAGCTTGGGTGAAATGTTTCCAGGTTTCTCTTTGCGGGTTACTATTCCTGAGAATTTGAGCCTTTGTGTAAGATAATGGCTTGCCTGTTCCAGTTTCTGGCGGTTGTGCCTGAAGGAGTGGAGCAGATTTTTTGCAATATGCAAAAAATCACTTGGAATATGGCTTGAAAATGAGGTAACTGGCTTTATCCCAGGAAGTGAGAATATATTTATGTGGTCTGATATTTTCTTTTCATTTATCAGCAGCAAGTCCATTCCTATAAGGTATGCCTCTGGAATGTCCTCCGTATCTATAGCTATTGGTATGAAATTGTTGTTCAGAATTTCTGTTACATCCTTGTTCTTGAACAGGTTGTAAGCGCAATTCCGCTGTTCTATATTGGAAATGTTTCCAATATGAACAAATATGGGTTTGTCCTCCTTAATGGCCTTGGCAAGGGCTTTTTGAGAGAAAGAGTTCCATTTTATCTCTCCTTTCAGCAGTTCTTTAATATATGGTGATGCAGTCTTATACACTTGTTTCACATTTATTTATTACCTTTGTAGGGTAAGGGTTTCAATATTGGATTTCTCTATGCACGTTAGAAACTTATATAAAACACTGGCGTTCTATGCTTGTGCAATTGTGGCCATTGTAATTGCCCTTGAGCTTTATCCTGTATACAGCATCAATGGCAGAGACTCTTTGAACTTTTCTGCGCAAAGAGTATCTGATGATATTAGGGTAATCAGTAAGGAACCACACTCTATACAACACACAAAGGAGAGAAAAGTTCTGGGAGAATTTCTGTTTCACAGGCTGCAACAGATGGGAGGGGAGACTCAAATCATTGAGTATGATACTATTCCAAGTAAAATTGGGGGTAAATTTTCTTATGCAAATATTTTCTCAGAGTTCAAACCGGAGCTCTTCCTGACAGGTAAAGATGATACTCTTTCCCCGAAAGATCTTTCTTATATACTTCTTGTAGCCCATTATGATTCAAGATTCAGACAGATTGTTGGAAAAGATACTGTATTTTCTAACGGTGCTGCCGACAATGGGTATGGTTTGGGGGTTATTATGGAGCTTGTTTCAGGTGCTGTAAAATATAAAAATGAGTGGAAACAGGGTGTTAAGGTGCTTTTTACAGATGCGGAGGAGCATAATCTCGATGGAATGAGAAGTGCCTGGAATGAGAATCCTCAGTTGTTTGATGGGGTTAATTTTGTAGTGAACATTGATGCCAGAGGGGTAAAAGGTCCTGCATTGCTGTTTGAAACCTCTCCTGGAAATGAGAAGGTTATGGAGATGTATGGGAAAGCTGAGAGACCGTCGGGAATGTCATTGACCACCATTGTCTACAATTTCCTTCCTAACAATACAGATTTTTCTGTTGTTAAGGATTCCATCCCTGGGATGAACTTTGCTGTTATAGACAATCTTAAATATTATCATACCAATCTTGACAACTATTCCAATATTTCCCTTAAATCTATACAGCATTATGGAGACCAGCTGGAACCTGTATTACGTGAATATCTTGTAAATGGGAAGTATGCAGATAAGGATGCCTTTGTTGGTGATTCTGATATAGTGTTCTTTACTTTGCCGGTTCTGGGAATGTTCGCTTTCTCCAAGGTGGGTTATGTTGTCCTCAATCTGATTATATATGCACTATTCCTGTTTGTCCTGTTCATATATATCAGGTACAAGATGATCTCGTTAAAAGGGGTTTTAAGAGCATTCCTGCATGTGATAGTGTTTGCAATGTCATCTCTGGCTGCTGGAACCGTAATGGCTTATGCTTTTGCCAAGTATTATGGCTTTAAGTTCAAACTGCTTGATTTGAAGTATATACCGTACGACAATAATATTCTTTTGGCTATAATCCTTGTGCTTGTGGTTTGGTTGCTGGTGTTTATCAGGTTACAGGAGAGGAAACACAAGTTTTATGTGTGGGAGATGTTGCTTGGGAGCAATTTTCTTGTATTTCTCCTTTCTTTGGGGTTGCTCATAGGTACAGGCGAGAATTATTTTATGGTAATACCTTTGGCAACCTCATCTGTTGCAATGTTTTTCAGTGTTGCAAGAAACTTCAAGTGGTTGTACCTGGTATCTTGCTTCTTTACTGTTCTCATTGCGGTACATTTCTTGTACCTGGTATATGTGGGTGTGACATTCGGGGCATTGGGTGTAATATTATTTTTGGCCATAATTTATTCCAATTCAATAATTTCTCAGTATTATTGCCTTAAGAGGAGGGAGCTTTAATTGTATTTTTGTTCCTTATTTAATACCTTTGCTTGATAAACCTACATTTTGCAATTATGGATTTGAAGAAGTTTGATGATATCAGACCATACGATGACTCTGAAGTACATGCGGCCTTAGAACGGATTGTGTCTAACCCTTTGCTTTCAAACATTTCCAATTATCTTTTTCCTGGAATGGATGAGAATCTGTTCAAGGCAACCTTGTTGTCTTGTCATACAAAAGATGATTTTCAGGTAAAGGTTATGTCTAAGGTAATTGAGAAGATCCTTGCCGATACTACTACAGGGCTTTCATTTGGTGGATTGGAGTATTTTGGTGGGGATAAAAGGCATCTGATAGTATCAAATCACAGGGATATTGTACTTGATTCTGCCATTATTCAGCTGATTTTGTACAAACACGATGTCCCAAGAACTGAGATAGCTGTTGGTGACAATCTTATAACCTCTTCATTTATTGAGGATATAACAAGGTGCAACAGAATGATAAAGGTGATAAGGAGCACTTCTCCAAGGGAAGTCTATACCACCTCAAAGGTATTGTCTGAGTATATGAGGTATCGTGTTGCAAATCAGATAAGTTCTATCTGGATTGCACAAAGGAATGGCCGTACAAAGGATGGTATTGATGTAACTGAACAAGGTTTGTTGAAGATGTTTGATATGAGCGGCAGCGGTGATTTTGTGAAAGATTTTACAGAATTGTCAATTATGCCTGCATCAATCTCATACGAGTATGAACCTTGCGATATCCTTAAAGCGGTGGAATTGTATATCAAACGTCGTCAGAAGTATGTTAAATCAGAAGGTGAGGATTTGAACAGTATTCTTACCGGTATAATGCAGCCTAAGGGTAGAATTCATATCCAATTTAATGAGCCTCTTACAGCAGAGGAGGTTAATGCTGCGGCTGAACTTGACAAAAATGAGAGGTTTAAGGAGTTGGGTATGGCTATAGACAGAAAGATTATTTCTAACTATAAGTTGTGGCCTAACAATTATATTGCTTTTGATATGCTTAATGGTGCGGACAAGTTTGCAGACAAATACTCAGCGGAAGAGAAAGCTGCATTTGAGGGTTATGTAAATGCAAGACTTCAGAAGGTTGAAGAGGGGAGAGATGAAATAAGGGAGATATTTTTGGGTATTTATGCAAGCCCTGTTACCTGTGTGCTTGCGTTGTAAGAGATTTGTAGTAAGTGTCACAATAAAGAATAAAGGTTGGCTCCTTAAGTGGAACCAACCTTTATTTATGCCGTTGTGTGGCTTATTTTCTGTAATCGTAGAATCCAACACCGGTTTTTCTACCAAGTAATTTGGCTCTGACCATTTTTCTAAGAAGTGGGTGAGGACGATATTTGGTGTCGCCGAACTCATTGTAAAGAACCTCCATAATTGCAAGGCAAACATCCAAACCAATAAGGTCTGCAAGAGCCAAAGGTCCCATAGGGTGGTTTGCACCAAGTTTCATAGCCTCATCAATTTCCTCTTTAGTGGCAACGCCGTCTGCAAGAATACCAATACCCTCATTAACCATAGGGATAAGGATTCTGTTTACAACAAAACCAGGAGCCTCGTTAACTGTTACTGGGGTTTTGCCAATCTGTTTTGAAACCTCTACTATGGTCTGGTGTACCTCATCTGAAGTTAGCTGGCCTTTGATAACCTCTACAAGTTTCATCATTGGAACAGGGTTGAAAAAGTGCATTCCAATAACTCTCTCCGGACGGCTTGTATAAGAAGCAACCTGAGTGATAGACAATGATGATGTGTTGGTTGCAAGAATAGCCTCTGGTTTGCAAATCTGATCCAATGTTTTGAAAATCTCCTCTTTAATGGCCATATCCTCAGCTACAACCTCTACTACCAAATCAACATCTGCAAGATCCTCATATACTTTAGTATCTTTAATTCTTGCCAATGATGCATCTCTGTCTGCTGCTTCCATTTTGCCTTTCTCAACCATTTTTGCAAGGCTTTTCTCAATAGAAGCGTGTGCTTTTGCCAATGAAGCATCTGAACGGCCTTTGATGATTACATCGTGACCTGCTACAGCAAATGTCTGGGCAATACCGTTACCCATAGTACCGTTACCTACAACTGCTACTTTCATAGTATTTCTTATTTTTTAATTATTTTGAGTGTTAGTTATTTGTTCTTGAATTCTGGAGCTGTTTTGTTAAGGAATGCACCCATTCCTTCTTTCTGGTCTTCGCTTGCAAAGCACAAGCCAAACAAGTTGGCCTCAATTGCAATTGCAGAATCAATGTCTGTTTGCATACCTGTGTTTATGGCCTCTTTGCTGTATCTCACTGCAATAGGGGCTTTTGACGCAATCTTGTTGGCCATTTTCATAGCCTCATCCATAAGAGCTTCAGGCTCTGCAACTTTGTTAACAAGACCTATTCTGTATGCTTCAGCTGCATCAATGATGTCTGCTGTGTAGATAAGCTCTTTTGCAATGCCCATTCCAACTATTCTTGGAAGTCTTTGTGTGCCTGAGAAACCCGGTGTAATGCCTAAACCAACCTCTGGTTGGCCGAATTTTGCTTTTGCAGATGCAATTCTTATGTCGCAAGCCATAGCAAGCTCACAACCTCCTCCCAATGCAAATCCGTTTACAGCTGCAATTACAGGAATAGGAAGTTTCTCAATTTTTCTGAAAACTGCAGCACCCTGCTCTCCAAAGGCTTTGCCTTCAGTAGCATTCATTGTGCTCATCTGTGAGATGTCAGCTCCTGCAACAAAAGCTCTTCCTTCTCCGGTTATAATGACAACTTTAAGGTCCTTGTTCTTTTCAATTTCTGTAAAGGCTGCGTCCAACTCGCTGAGAACGGTAGTGTTTAGAGCGTTCATAGCTTGCGGATTATTAATTTTTACAATGCATACAGCCCCTTGGTTTTCTACAATAAGTTTGGTGTATTCCATAGTATTTTTTGTGTATAGTTTGTCCTTTTTCAGTGAATGAATTTATCGTCTCTACAAATGTACTAACAATAGTTTAATTATTGGAATTAAAATTTCTTTTTTTTGTTAAATTTATAACACGTTTGTTATTTGAAATCACATTATATTTACCTAAATTTGCCTTGCCGTTGGTACAGGCTATAAAAATGTGCTTGTTTTTGCTAAAATTTTAACAAAAAATATAATGGACAAAAGAATTTCTTTGCAGGATGCCGTTGCTAAAGTAAAGGACGGTATGACAGTAATGGTTGGCGGTTTCTTGGCTGCCGGAAGCCCAATTGCAATTCTTGACGAGTTGGCTAACAGTGGTGTAAAAGATCTTACCCTTATCTGTAATGATACTGCATTTGCAGATGTTGCACACGGTAAACTTATTACTAACAAACAGGTGAAAAAGGTGATTGTTTCCCATATTGGAACAAACCCTAATACCAGTGAGCAGATGAATTCAGGCGAGTTGGAGATTGAGTTCAGCCCACAGGGTACTCTTGCTGAGAGAGTAAGGGCTGGTGGAGCTGGTTTGGGTGGTGTGCTTACCCCTACAGGCCTTGGTACAGTTGTAGCTGAAGGCAAACCTGTTGTTGTTGTAGATGGCAAGGAATATCTTTTGGAGAAACCTCTAAAAGCAGATATCGCCCTTTTGGGTGCTACTCTTGCAGATGAGGCCGGTAATCTTGTATTTGTTGGTACAACTCAGAACTTCAATCCACTTATGGCAACTGCTGCAGATGTAGTTGTTGTGGAGGCTGAGAAAGTTGTCAAAACTGGTGAGATTGCCCCTGAGCAGGTTCATACTCCTGCAATTTTCGTAGACTATATTTACTCAAAATAATAAATTTAAAACACTTTTCCTATGACTAAAAAAGCTTTAATTAGAGTTAGAATGAGCTGTCACGATGCTCATTATGGCGGAAATCTTGTTGACGGTGCAAGAATGCTTAACCTTTTTGGTGATGTTGCTACTGAGCTTCTTATTATCAATGATGGTGATGAGGGTTTGTTTAAAGCTTATGACAGCGTGGAGTTTATGGCTCCGGTTTACGCTGGTGACTATATTGAGGCAACTGGCGAGATTGTTTCTACCGGTAATTCTTCCAGAAAAATGGTATTTGAGGCTAAGAAAGTTATCGTTCCTCGCCCTGATATCTCTGATTCGGCTGCAGATGTACTTGAGGAGCCAATCCTTGTATGTAAAGCAAGCGGTACTTGCGTAGTTCCAGTTAAATGTCAGAGAAATAAAAAATAACGGACAATTATGGCTAAACTTATAATTACTGCCGCTATTTGCGGTGCTGAGGTAACAAAAGAGCAGAATCCTGCGGTTCCTTATACTGTAGAGGAGATTGTACGTGAGGCTAAATCTGCAGTTGATGCTGGTGCTGCTATTGTTCACGTTCACGTTCGTGAGGATGACGGTACTCCAACTCAGAGTAAAGAGCGTTTCAAAGTTTGTATGGACGCAATCAAAGCTGCATGTCCTGATGTTATCCTTATCCCTTCTACTGGTGGTGCTGTTGGTATGACAGCTGAGGAGCGTCTTCAGCCAACTGAGCTATATCCTGAGATGGCAACATTGGATTGCGGAACTTGCAACTTTGGTGATGAGGTATTTGAGAATACTATGCCTATGATGCGTGAGTTCGGCAAGAGAATGCTTGAGAACAATATCAAACCGGAGTATGAGTGCTTTGAGATGGGTCACCTTGACACTATTCTTGCTATGGCCAAGAAAGGTCAGGTTCCTGGAGCTCCTATGCAGTTCAACTTTGTACTTGGTGTACCTGGTTGTACTCCTGCAACTGTACAGAACCTTTGCTGGTTGGTAAATGGTATTCCTGCAGGTTCTACCTGGACAGCTACAGGTATTGGTCGCCACGCTTTCACATTGGCTGCTGCTGCTATTGCAATGGGCGGTAACGTGAGAGTAGGTTTTGAGGACAATCTTTACCTTGAGAAAGGTGTTCTTGCAAAATCTAACGGTGAGTTGGTTGCTAAGGTTGCAAGAATTGCCAAGGAGATGGGTAGAGAGATTGCCACTCCTGCTGAGGCAAGAGAGATTTTGGGTTTGAAACCACTTAAATAATTAGAAAAACAAGTAAAAACATATTTAAAGTATTACTACAATGAAAAAAGGTAATAAATACGGTGTTCACCGCGTGATTGAGCCAGTTGGCGTTCTTCCACAGCCAGCTAACAAAATTGACAACAATATGGACGAAATCTATGATAACGAGATCTTGATTGACGTTCAGACACTTAATATTGACTCAGCATCTTTTACTGATATTCATAACTATGCCAAACAGCAGGCAGGTGAGGGTGCAACTGAGGAGCAGATTTTGGAAGAAGTTAAGAAAGAGATGTTCCTTAACGTAGAGTTGCAGGGTAAACACCGTAACCGTCGTACCGGTTCAGGTGGTATGCTACTTGGTAAAGTTGAGAAAATTGGTGATGCTCTTAAAGGTAAAATTGACCTTAAAGAGGGTGACCGTATTGCAACTCTAGTTTCTTTGTCACTTACTCCACTTAGAATTGATGAGATTCTTGAGATTCGTCCAGATGTAGACCAGGTTGACATTAAAGGTAAAGCTATTCTATTTGAGAGTGGTATCTATGCTAAGATTCCAGATGATATGCCTGAGAAACTTGCATTGTCTGCTCTTGACGTAGCTGGTGCTCCTGCACAGACTGCAAAACTTTGCCAATATGGCCAGAATGTAGTTATCCTTGGTGCTGGTGGCAAATCAGGTATGCTTTGCTGCTATGAGGCTAAAAAACGTGTTGGTGTAACTGGTAAAGTTATTGGTTTGACAAATTCTCAGAGAAGTACACAGCGTATCAAAGATCTTGGTTTCTGTGATGTAGTTGAGAGTATTGGCGGTATGACTCCAGTTCAGGTTAATGAGCTTGTTTCAAACCTTACAAATGGCCAGATGGCTGATGTTACCATCAACTGTGTGAATGTTCCAGATCAGGAGATGACAGCTGTTCTTTGTACTAAAGATGACGGTGTTGTTTACTTCTTCTCTATGGCTACAAGCTTTACAAAAGCAGCTCTTGGTGCTGAGGGAATTGGTTCAGACGTTAATATGATTATCGGTAACGGTTATACTAAAGGTCACGCAGAGTTTACTCTACAGGAGTTGAGAGAGTGTGAGGCTCTAAGAAAAATCTTTACTGAACTTTACGCTTAATTTTAACTATTTAACAAACTAATATGGAATCAAGAAGATTTGAGTTGTTTCCAAATGTTACCGATGAGCAATGGAACGATTGGAAATGGCAGGTAAAAAATAGAATTGAGACTCTTGAGGATCTTAAAAAATACGTTACTCTAACTCCAGAGGAGGAAGAGGGTGTTAAAAAGACTCTTCAGACCTTGAGAATGGCAATCACTCCTTATTATATAAGCTTGATTGACCCTAATAATCCTGATTGTCCTGTAAGAAAACAGGCTGTACCTACAGGTAAAGAGACTTACCAGTCTCCTGCAGACCTTTTGGACCCTCTACACGAGGATGAGGATTCTCCAGTTCCTGGTTTGACTCACAGATATCCGGACCGCGTTCTTCTTCTTATCACAGATATGTGTTCTATGTACTGCCGTCACTGTACTAGAAGACGTTTTGCTGGTCAGAAAGATGGTGAGAGTGCTATTGACAGAATTGACAAGGCTATTGAGTATATTGCTAAAACTCCACAGGTTAGAGACGTGCTTCTTTCAGGTGGTGACTCTTTGTGCGTAAGCGACGAGAGATTGGAGTATATCATTTCAAGAGTTAGAGCAATCCCTCACGTAGAGATTATCAGACTTGGTTCAAGAACTCCAGTTGTTTGTCCTCAGCGTATCACTGATGACCTTGTAAATATGCTTAAGAAGTATCATCCAGTATGGTTGAACACCCACTTCAACCATCCACAGGAGGTAACTAAAGAGGCTGCAGAGGCTTGTGCAAAATTGGCTAACGCAGGTATTCCTCTAGGTAACCAGACAGTGCTTCTACGTGGTGTAAACGACTGTGTGAACACTATGAAGAAACTTATGCACGAATTGGTTAAGATGAGAGTAAGACCATACTACATCTATCAGTGTGACCTTTCAATGGGTATTGAGCACTTCAGAACTCCAGTATCTAAAGGTATTGAGATTATTGAGGGCTTGAGAGGACATACTTCCGGTTATGCAGTTCCTACATTTGTAGTTGACGCTCCAGGTGGTGGTGGAAAAACTCCTGTTATGCCTCAGTACGTTATTTCACAGGCTCCTGGTAAAGTTGTTCTTAGAAACTTTGAGGGTGTTATCACCACTTACACAGAGCCTACAGATTACAAGAACGAGTGCAACTGTGAGTACTGCAAAGCTGCTCAGAACAAATCTATTGAGGGTGTTTCTTCATTGCTTGAGGGTAAAGGAATGGCTATTGAGCCTTCTGTACTTAGCAGAAAAGAGAGATCTAAGAAATAGCATTAATACTTCTGTCTATGCCTTTCATTAATGAGATTCTCAAATATGACAGCTTGTCTATTGTGGGCTTGGAAAAGAATGTGGGCAAGACAGAGTGTTTGAATTATATCCTGTACAGGTTACCGCTGGAAACTAAAAAAGTGGCGGTAACCTCTATAGGTATAGATGGAGAGAACAAGGATCAGGTTACTTCTACAAAGAAACCTGAGATTTTCTTGAGGGAGGGGATGTATTTTTCAACGGCAGAGGCTCATTATAAGGAGAGAAGGCTTGTGAGCGAACTGGTTGAGATTACGAATGAGAGAAGTTCTTTGGGAAGGATTGTTACAGCTAAGGTGTCTGTGGGGGGGAAGGCTTTGATTTCCGGACCTTCGTCGGGAGTATCATTGAGAAGATGGGTTGCCGGAATGGAGAAATTTGGGGTTGACCTTACCATTATTGATGGGGCAATCTCAAGATTGAGTTCTGCTTCTCCGGCTATAAGCAAGGCTATGGTGCTTGCTACTGGGGCGGCGTTTTCATCCAATATAAATACTTTGGTGCAGAAGACCAAGTTTGTAGTGGAGATGATAGGTTTGCCTAAATTGGAGGATGAGACAAGAGATGCTTTGTGTGATATTGAGAGTGGCGTGTGGGGTGTTGATACAGAGGGGAATATAATTGATTTCAAACTTACCTCTGCTTTGGCTATAAGTGCCCTTAAAGTTGATATTACCAAAGGGATGAGGTTGGTTTATACGGTGGGTGCATTAACGGACAAACTTTTGAATCTGGTTGCAGATTCAAAGAACATAAGGAATGTTACCCTGGTGGTGAAGGATTTTACAAAGATTTTTGTGAGCGAGCAGGCTTACAGAATATTTTGTTCAAGAGGAGGTACTATTAAGGTTTTACAGAAGAGCAAACTGATTGCTGTTTGTGTAAATCCCACTGCTCCAAACGGTTATGTTTTGGATAGTGATATTTTGTGTGGAAAATTACAGGAGGCGTTAAAGCTTCCGGTTTATGATATAGTTAAGAATACTTATGACATTTAAGTCTGCGCTTGATATAGATTGCGGCATAAGATATATGTATGACACTTTGGAGCTTATGTCTCCTTGTGGCAGAAAGATGCTTTTGGAAGGGGAGATGATGGTTTCCAAAAGGGAGCTGGATTTCTATTACCGCAGATTGAATGAAATATATGACAAGGATTGCTCCAAGATAGCAGTTAAGTTAATGTGCCTTAAGGATATACATACAACCTTAAGCAGATTGGGGGAGGGAGCTGTTCTTGATGATATTGAGCTCTTTGAAGTAAAATATCTTGCAATTGTATCCGGTGAAGTTCTGCAGTTGTTGAAGCAGCAGAATATTACGGCAGTTGGATTGCCAGATTTGGTAAAGGTTGTGGAGATTCTTGATCCCGACAAACTGAATATCCCATCTTTCTATGTATATGACTCATATTCAGAGGAGTTGAAGCAAGTTAGAAAGCAGATGAGGGTTCTTCAGGGAAATGGGGAGGAGCTTCCCGATGAAAAAAGAGCTGAATTGGCAATACTGTTGCAGAAGAATGCAGATTTGGAGCTTGAGATAAGAGGGGAGTTGTCGGGAAGATTGAGGGATTTTGCAGTGAATTTGAAACTGGCTTTGAGGAATCTGTCATTTTTGGATATTCTGGTTGCCAAGGCAGCCCAGATGAGGAAAATGGGGTTGTGCTTCCCTGTGGTAGTGGAGGATGGAGAGACATTTTACAATGGAATGTTCAATCCGGCGGTGAAGGAGGTTCTTGCGGGGCAGGGGAAGGAGTATATGCCTGTGGATATTGCATTTGAGAGGGAGCCTGTTACTATTATAGGTGCCAATATGGGTGGTAAGAGTGTGGTTTTGAAGTCATTGGCTTTGAATCAGTTACTTGCCCAGTTTGGATTTGGAATAGCTGCGCATGATTGTTGCGTAAGTATTGTTTCTGAAGTGGCGCTTTGTATTGGTGATGAACAGAGTATTGTGAAAGGGGTATCTTCTTTTGCAGGTGAGATTTTGGCCATAAATGCAGTCATTAAGAAAATTAGGGATGGAAAATCAATACTGGCCCTTATTGATGAGCCGGCCAGAACTACCAATCCTGTAGAGGGTACTGCTTTGGTGGAGGGACTGCTTGAGGTGATTGGTAATGTTAATGGGGGATTTGTACTTACAACCCATTACAATATTTTGAATGACAAGGTGAAAAGATATAGGGTAAAGGGGTTGAGAAATGGTGCTATGGATTATACCCTTGAGGTTACACATTGCGGAGATGTGCCGCACGAGGCTGTTGCCATTGCGGAGAGCCTTGGAATTGATGCTGAATGGATAGAATATACTAAGAAATACTTAAATAACTAATATTCAATTATATGCAAAGTAAATTAGGATTGGATTTTAAAAAGGTTGAACGTGCTAAATCGTTGGCAAAAGATATTGCCAATGAGGTTCAGGCTTTTGTTGAGTCTAAAACAACAGTTGCTGTTGAGCGTACATTGTGCAGACTTATGGGAATTGACGGAGTTGATGAGAATCAGGTTCCGCTTCCAAACGTTGTAGTTGATGATCTCAAATCTAAAGGTGTTCTTGGAGAGGGTGTTTTGTTCTACATTGCAAATGCAATGGTGAGTACTGGTCTTACACCTCAGGAGGTTGCAGAGAAGGTTGCAGCCGGCGCTTTGGATCTTACTAAGATAGAGGTTGCTGATAAAGCGGCTATTGAGGCTGTTCTTCAGCCTGTAATTGATAGCAGCATTGCTAAAATCAGAGCCAGAAGAGAGAGAAGGGAGAATTACCTTAATACAATTGGTGAGGGTCCGAAACCTTACTTGTATGTAATTGTTGCAACAGGTAATATTTATGAGGATGTTGTTCAGGCTGAGGCTGCTGCAAGACAGGGTGCTGATATTATTGCAGTTATCAGAACTACCGGACAGAGCTTGTTGGACTATGTTCCTTACGGTGTTACAACTGAGGGATTTGGTGGTACATACGCTACCCAGGCTAACTTTAAGATTATGCGTGAGGCAATGGACAAAGTGGGAGAGGAGCTTGGCAGATATATTAGAGTATGTAACTACTGTTCTGGTTTGTGTATGCCTGAGATTGCAATTATGGGTGCATTTGAGGGTCTTGATGTTATGTTGAACGATGCACTTTATGGTATCTTGTTCCGTGACATTAATATGCAGAGAACTCTTGTAGACCAGTTTATGAGTAGGGTTATCAACGGTTTTGCAGGTGTGATTATCAATACCGGTGAGGATAACTACCTTACAACTGCAGATGCAGTAGAGGCTGCCCACACAGTTCTTGCTTCTGACCTTATCAATGAGCAGTTGGCTCTATTGGCAGGTCTTCCAGAGGAGCAGATGGGTCTTGGCCACGCATTTGAGATGGATCCTATGTTGGAGAACGGTTTCTTGTACGAGCTTGCACAGGCTCAGATGGCAAGAGAAATCTTCCCTAAAGCTCCGCTAAAATATATGCCTCCTACAAAATTCATGACAGGTAATATCTTCAGAGGCCACTTGCAGGATGCGTTGTTCAATATGATTGGTATCTGGACAAGCCAGGGTCTTCAGCTTCTTGGTATGCCTACTGAGGCAATCCATACTCCATTTATGAGTGACCGCTTCTTGTCTATTGAGAATGCAAAATATATCTTCAACAATATGAAGAGCATTGGTGATGAGATGGAGTTCAAAGAGGGAGGTATCATAAGAAACAGAGCTAAAGAGGTTCTTGACAATGCAATTGCACTTTTGGAGCAGATGACTTCAGAGGGATTGTTCAACGCATTGGAGAAAGGTATCTTTGGTGACGTTAAGAGAAGCAGAGTTGGTGGTAAAGGTTTGGACGGCGTTGTTGAGAAGGGTGCCAACTATATGAATCCATTTATTAACTTAATGAAAGGGAGAAAATAATTATGGCTGGTGGACTATATTCAATGTCGGCAAAGGATTTTGACCAGACTCTAGATTTGACTAAAGTAAAACCATACGGTGATACAATGAATGACGGTAAAGTTCAGGTGAGCTTTACACTTCCAGTTCCTAACGGTGCTGAGGCTGAGGAGGCTGCAAAGCTTCTTATGAAAAAAATGGGTTTTGAGAATCCGCTTGTAGCGTTTGCAAAAGAACTTACTGAGGGCTTTACATTCTTCAACTGCTACGGTAACCTTACCCACACTGTAGATTACTCTAACATTTACGTTCCAAAAGTGGAGAGCAACACTATGGATATGCACGAGTGTGATGAGTACATTAAAGAGAACATTGGAAGAAAACTTGTTCTTGTAGGTGCTTCTACAGGTACTGATGCCCACACTGTAGGTATTGATGCCATTATGAATATGAAAGGTTATGCAGGTCACTATGGTCTTGAGAGATATGACATGGTAGAGGCATACAACCTTGGTAGCCAGGTTCCAAACGAGGAGTTCCTTGCAAAAGCAATTGAACTTAAGGCTGACGCTATCCTAGTTTCACAGACTGTTACTCAGAAGGATGTTCATATCCAGAACCTTACAGAGCTTATTGAGCTTATGGAGGCTGAGGGCTTGAGAGACAAGATGATTGTTGTTTGCGGTGGCCCAAGAATCAGCCACGAGCTTGCTAAAGAGCTTGGATATGATGCAGGATTTGGTGCAAACACATACGCAGATGACGTAGCATCATTTGTTGCTCAGGAGTTTGTGAAGAGAAACAGCAAATAAAACTAACTTAATACATTATGGATAAAAATCAAATTAGAGAATTCATTGCCAAAAGGGCAGCTCTAGAGATTAAAGACGGTGATGTGGTAAACTTGGGTATTGGTTTGCCTACCATTATCCCTAACTACCTTCCAGAGGGCGTTAGCGTAACATTGCAGTCTGAGAATGGTTTGCTTGGTATGGGACCTACACCTGCTGAGGGTACTGAGGATCCGCATTGGGTAAATGCCGGTGGTGGATATATCACTTATCAGCCAGGTGCTGCTTCATTTGATTCAGCTACCAGTTTTGGTGTGATTAGAGGTGGTCACGTAAACGTAACTTTCCTTGGTGCACTTGAGGTAGATGAGAAAGGAGACTTGGCTAACTGGATGATCCCAGGCAAGAAAACCCCTGGTATGGGTGGTGCTATGGATTTGTTGGTTGGTGCCAAGAAGGTTATCCTTACTATGGAGCACACTGCAAAAGGTAACCACAAAATCCTTAAAAAATGCCGTTTGCCACTTACAGCAGCTGGTCAGGTAAATATGATCATTACTGAGATGGGTGTAATGGAGATTACTCCAGAGGGCATTATGCTTACTGAGATTAACCCTGAATTTACTGTTGAGCAGGTTCAGGAGGCTACAGAGGCTAAACTTATAATTTCTGAAAACTTAAAACAGGTTAACTTAAATTAAATAACTAAAGTATGAATTTCGGACTTACTAAAACACAGCAATTGTTCCAGCAAATGATTAGAGAGTTTGCTGAGAAAGAGGTAAAACCTCTTGCTGCAGAGGTGGATGATACTGAGAGATTCCCTATGGAGACCGTTGAGAAAATGGCTAAATTAGGTCTATTTGGTATCTACATTCCTAAAAACTATGGTGGTGCTGGTGGTGACCACATTATGTATTCTATAGCTGTAGAGGAGCTTTCTAGAGTATGTGCTACTACCGGTGTAATTCTTTCAGCTCACACTTCATTGTGTATGTCTCCAATTTGGGAGTTCGGTACTGAGGAGCAGAAACAGAAATACCTTCCAAAACTTGCAAGTGGCGAGTGGATTGGTGCTTTTGGTCTTACTGAGCCTAACGCAGGTACTGATGCTGCCGGTCAGCAGACAACTGCTGTAGAGGATGGTGACGACTATATCATTAACGGTAGCAAGATTTTCATTACCAATGCTGGTCCTGCTCACGTATATGTAGTTGCTACTATGACTGACAAATCAAAAGGAAACAAAGGTATTACTACTTTCATTGTAGAGGCTGGTACTCCTGGTTTCTCAATTGGTAAAAAAGAGCACAAACTAGGTATCAGAGGTTCTGCTACTTGTGAGCTTATTTTTGAGAACTGCCGCGTTCCTAAAGCTAATATGCTTGGTAAAATGGGTGAGGGCTTCAAAGTTGCAATGAAGACTCTTGACGGTGGCCGTATTGGTATTGCTTCTCAGGCTCTTGGTATTGCTCAGGGCGCTATGGATGAGACTGTTAAATATACTAAAGAGAGAAAACAGTTTGGCAGATCAATCTCTGCATTCCAGAATACTCAGTTCCAGATGGCAGATCTTGAGACTAAAGTACAGGCTTCTCGTCTATTGGTTAGACAGGCTGCTTGGAAACAGGATATGGGTATGCCTTTCTCTGCTGATGCAGCTATGGGTAAATTGTTCGCTGCTGAGACTGCAATGGAGGTAACTACTAAAGCAGTTCAGTTCCACGGCGGTTATGGTTACACCAGAGAGTATCCTGTAGAGAGAATGATGCGTGATGCTAAGATCACCGAGATTTACGAGGGAACTTCAGAGGTTCAGAGAATGGTAATTGCAGCAAAATTATTTAAGTAAAATCACACAGTATGAAAATAGTAGTTTGTATTAAACAAGTACCTGATACTACAGTAATTAAAATTAACCCTGTAACAGGTACACTTATCCGTGACGGTGTTCCAAGCATTATGAACCCTGATGATAAAGGTGGCTTGGAGATGGCTCTACAGTTGAAAGACCAGTATGGTGCACACGTAACAGTAATCACAATGGGTCCTCCTCAGGCTGATGCTATCCTAAGAGAGGCATACGCTATGGGTGCTGATGAGGCTATTTTGCTAACAGGTAGAGAGTTTGGTGGTGCTGATACTTTGGCTACATCACACACTATTGCTGCAGCTCTTAAGAACCTTGAGTATGATTTGATCATTGCTGGTAGACAGGCAATTGATGGTGATACCGCTCAGGTAGGTCCTCAGATTGCTGAGCACCTTGGCCTTCCACAGGTTTCATACGTTGCAGGTCTTGAGTATAAAGATGGCAAATTCTTGGTTAAGAAAGAGACAGAGGAGGGTTACCAGATGTTGGAGGTAGCTGGTCCAGTTCTTCTTACAGCTCTTGCAAGCGGTTTCAAAGCTCGTTATATGAATGTAGCTGGTATCGTTGATGCATTTGACAAACCAGTAGCAGTTTGGGGTGTAGATAAAGTAAATCTTCCTCTAGAGATGCTTGGTTTGAAAGGCTCTGGTACAAGAGTTTACAAATCATTCACCAAAGGTGTAAAAGCTGCCGGTGAGGTTCACGAGGTTGATGCAGAGCAGGCAGTTGGCTTGATCGTAAGCAAACTTAAAGAGAAATTTATCATTTAATCGCCAAAACTTAAGAAGAAATGAATAAGAATGTATATGTATTCGCAGAGCAGAGAGAGGGTGTTATCCAACCTGTTGCTCTTGAGCTTATAGGCAAAGCAAGAGATTTGGCTGATGTTTTGGGCGATAAAGTAGTTGCTAT
Organism: Candidatus Egerieisoma sp.; assembly: GCA_045645465.1. Lineage (GTDB taxonomy): Bacteria > Bacteroidota > Bacteroidia > Bacteroidales > UBA932 > Egerieousia. The sequence continues at coordinate 60,282 of JAZRIV010000042.1, read as the reverse complement.
TTTCGCTGGCCATAACATTGCTGATCAGGCTAACGAGTTGATCGCTTACGGTGCTGATGATGTTATCGTAGTTGACGCTCCAGAGCTTAAAGATTATGTAACTGAGCAGTATACTCAGGCTGTATACCAGGTTATTACAGCTATGAATCCAGATATCGTATTGTTTGGTGCCACTACAATTGGTAGAGACTTGGCTCCAAGACTTTCTGCAAGATTGGAGAAAGGTCTTACTGCAGACTGTACCAAACTTGAGATTTCTGATGGTTCAGATCCTAAATTGGAGGCAAGAAAGCTTATGATGACCCGTCCTGCATTTGGTGGTAACTTGATGGCTACTATCGTTGCAGCTAAAGATGGTGTTCAGATGGCTACAGTACGTCCAGGCGTTATGCAGAAAAAAGAGAAAGATGCTACCAGAACTGGTAATATCATTCCTTTCACTGCTACATTTGATTCATCTAAATTTGCTGTTAAACTTCTTGAGACAGTTAAAGCTGAGAAAGGTCTTGTTGACATTACTGAGGCTAAAGTACTTGTTTCAGGTGGTAGAGGTGTAGGTAACAAAGAGAACTTTGAGAAACTTGCAGCTCTTGCAGAGGTTATTGGTGGTGAGGTTTCATCTTCACGTGCAATGGTTGATGCAGGTATTATGGATCACGACAGACAGGTTGGTCAGACTGGTAAAACTGTACGTCCAGACCTATACTTGGCTTGCGGTATCTCTGGTGCTATCCAGCACTTGGCAGGTATGGAGGAGTCTGAGCTTATCATCGCTATCAACAAAGACAAATTTGCTCCTATTTTCCAGGTTGCAGATCTTGGTATTGTTGGTGATGCTAACAAGATTGTTCCTATGCTTACTGAGAGATTGGCAAAAGAGATTAAAAAATAATGATGTAATTTTAAATTACACATAAATATTTTAGCCGGGCGGTGTATGAACTTACATCTGCCCGGTTTTTTTTTATACTAATTTTCAGATTATTTGTCCTTTAGTGATATATTGTATTGAAATTTTCCATAGCTTTGAAAATTGAAATATAAAACAAAACAATTATAATTATGAAAAAGTTATTGCTAATGGCTGCTGTGGCATTTGCTTTTGCTGCATGCGGAAACTCAAATTCAAATAAAGAGGCAGTTCACGAGTGTGAAGATTGTGCAAAAACTGAGTGTACTAAATCAGCTGAGACTAAAGCTGCTCACGAGTGTAAGGACTGCAATAAGGCTGCGGCAGATTCAACTGCACATAAATGCGGAGACTGCAAAAAAGAGGGTGAGCATAAATGCAATAAAGCAGAAGGTGAGCACAATTGCAAACACGCTGCAGATTCTACAAAACACGAGTGCAATCATAACGCTGAAGGTCAGGAGCACAAATGTAACCACGAGAATGGTGAGTGTAACCAACCGGCAGACAAACAGTGCGACAAATGCAAAGAGGCTGCTGCAAAGAAAGCTGCTGAGCAGAAATAATCTTTTAAACACTATAGAGAAGAGGGGCTAGGGCCTCTCTTTTTTTTGTACATTTGTACGGTGTTTCGCAGCCTTTCTGAAACAATCAGGGGTAGTGAATAAATACAGTAAGAAAATAATGCCATTATGGGAAAATTGATAGATTTGTCGGTGAAGTTTATAAGGAAATATCTTCCCGACCCTTTTGTTTTTGCAATTATACTTACAATTGTAGCTGCAGTGGCAGCAATGCTCTCTACAGGACAGACACCACTTGAGGTTGTTGAGAATTGGGGTGGTGGAGTATGGAGTTTGCTGGCTTTCTCTATGCAGATGGCCCTTGTGCTTGTGTGCGGCTCGGCTTTGGCCGATGCACCTCTGATCAAGAAAGGATTACGCAAGATGGCTGCATTCCCAAAATCACCTGCGGCAGCCATAACAACCGTTACACTTGTATCGTCCATTGCTTGTTGGATAAATTGGGGATTTGGACTTATTGTGGGGGCAATTTTTGCAAAAGAGATTGCAAGAGCAGTTAAAGGTGTGGATTACAGGTTGCTCATAGCATCGGCGTACAGCGGTTTTGTAGTGTGGCATTCAGGACTTTCGGCCTCTATTCCTTTGGCAATGGCAACAGAGGGGGCATCATTGGTGGAGGTCTCAAGAGGAACAATTACCTCTGCAATTCCAATTTCCCAGACCATTTTTTCAACATATAACCTTATAATTGTATTTGCCATAATTGTTGCCCTTACAGTGGTAAATACATTTATGCATCCTTCTCCCGACAAAACATTCTGTGTAGATCCGGCCCTTTTGGGGGATGAGGAGGATTTGCAGGAGAGGGAACTTTGTGGTGCTACAGGGGAAAAGGAGTGCAAACTGGAGTGGAAACTTACCCCAAGTGAGAAATTGAACAACAGCGTAGTGCTGTCGGGAATAATAGCATTGATGGGATTGGGATATTTGGGAATAAGGATTTTTGTGAAAGGGGGAAGCCTTGATTTGAACAATGTGATTATGTTGTTCATGTTCTTGGGTATTGTGCTGCATAAAACTCCAATAAAGTACGTAAAAGCGGTAAATAAGGCAGCTTCTTCTTCTGCCGGTATATTGCTCCAGTTTCCTTTTTATGCCGGTATAATGGGAATTATGACCTCTTCTTCGGCGGAAGGGGTGTCGCTTGCCGGGCAAATTAGTGAGGCGTGTGTGGCAATGTCTAATGAGAAGACGTTTCCGGTGTTGAGTTTCCTTAGTGCAGGTATTGTGAATGTGTTTGTGCCAAGTGGTGGAGGACAGTGGGCTGTGCAGGCTCCAATTATGCTTCCTGCGGGTGTGCAGCTGGGTGTGGACCCTTCGGTTTCTGGAATGGCCATTGCGTGGGGTGATGCCTGGACAAATCTTATACAGCCGTTCTGGGCGCTTCCGGCCCTTGCAATTGCAAAACTTGATGCTAAGGATATTATGGGTTATTGTCTTATTGATTTGTTTATAGTTGGGTTGATTGTGGTGCTTGGATTTTTATTTCTGGTGTAGAGTATGGGTTTTTTGAAGGGAGACAGTACGCTTGTGCGTTTCATTAAGTTTGCCGGGGTTGGACTGATTGCCGGTACGGTAGACATTTCGCTTGTATGGGCATTTACAAAGTTTGTATTTTCGGGTTATACCGGGCAGGTGATAGTTTCGCCGGTAATTTCTTATGAGTGTTCCATTATTGTAGGGTTTGTTTTCAGCTGGTATTTCATCTGGAATGACAGACTCTCTACAGGAGGACGTTCTGAGTTCTGGAAAAGGCTTGCAGCTTATAATGTCTCAAATGTTGGAATATTTGCACTCAGGGTTCTTCTTGTGATGATGTTTGAGAAAATTTGGGATGGCGGAAATCTGGTAATAATAAACACTGTGAGCAGGATATTGGCCGGATTGCTGAACTTTGTAATAACTGACAAGCTCATTTTTAAAAAGAAATAGTTTGAAATATGCAGTATTTGGGTGAAATAATCTCTTTGGGGGTAGCTTGTTCGTGGACAGTTACAGCCCTTTTTGCCGAGGTGGGAAGCAAAAGGATAGGTTCCTTGCAGCTTAATGTCATAAGGATGCTGCTCTCATTGGTGATGCTTGGCATAACCCTGTGGTGCGTAACGGGAGTTCCTTTTCCCTCTTTTGCCAGCAGCGAGGCGTGGCTGTGGCTCTCGCTTTCAGGTTTTGTAGGATACATACTTGGAGATTATTGCCTTTTCAATTCCTATATAATCATAGGATCAAGATTTGGCCAGCTTTTTATGACATTGGCCCCTCCAACGGCAGCAATTGCAGGATGGATTATGCTTGGGGAGAAGATGCAGTTGCAGGGCGTGCTGGGAATGTTTGTAACCCTTTTGGGAATTGGCATTTCTGTACTCAACAAGGGCGGTTCACAGGGAAAAGGCAAACTTTCACTTAAACTCCCTGTAAAAGGTGTTTTATTGGGGATTGGAGCAGGTATCGGACAAGGTGTGGGACTGGTGCTCAGCAAGGTTGGAATGAACTGTTATGAGGCCTCTATCCCTGTTTCCGAGACGGCTGTTGCAGATATGCTGCCGTTTGCCTCAACATTCATAAGGGCGGTAACCGGAGCCATCGGATTTTTATGTGTAATGATACTGCAGAAAAAGCTTGGAACACTTGCTGTAGCTGCAAAAGACAAGAAAGGAATGAATGCCGCATTCTGGGCAACCTTTACAGGCCCGTTCATTGGAGTATCCCTTTCACTTATGGCAGTCCGCTACACTGAAGCCGGCATTGCCTCAACTCTTATGGCGCTTACTCCGGTATTCATACTTTGGCCGGCACATATATTCTTTGGCCAGAAAGTAACCTTTAAGGAGGTAATCGGTGCCATAATAAGTGTGGCTGGAGTATCGTTGTTCTTCATCTGATTTGTGTAAACCAGCTAAGGAAATAAGTCTATGGATAGAATTGATATAAGACCGGCGTGTGTGGCAGATGCCCCAATAATTGCCCAGGCTATAGCAATGGCAATGGGGGAGGAGTGTGCTGCCCTCTTGTGCGGACCTGAATATATGAAGGTCCTGGAGCAGGTTGCTATGGCAGAGGGTACACAGTACAGTTTTAAAAATGCCCTTATTGCAGAAGTGGATGGGGTTGCCGTTGGAGCTGCAGCAGGTTATGACGGGGCTCGGTTGAGCACTTTGCGTAATGGGACTCTTGCTGTAATTTCCCGGTATTATAATTCTGCACAGATTCCGGAAGATGAAACCGGGGCGGGGGAATTCTACATAGATTTCATTGGAGTATTGCCACAATGGCGCGGATGCGGGGTAGGAAAACGCCTCACTATTGCAATGGTAGGCAAAGGTCTTGTGCAGGAATGCGGAAAAGTTGGATTATTGTTGGATTTTGGGAATTCTGGGGCCGCTGCCCTCTATTCCCAATGCGGATTCCAGCCTGTAGGGGAAAAGTTGTTTTTTGGCCATAAAATGCACCATTTGCAATGTTCGCATCTGCCGGCTGTAGGTAAGATACAATACACCGGCCTCAATTATCCGCAGGTACAGGAATTCTGCGGAGACAAAATCCTTGCACCATATATCTGTATGGGATTCTCAATGCTCTCACTTCTTGTTCCCGACGGATTTATGACCGTAAACGAAGGGGATACAATCTGCAAGGACGGACTTGGAAATTTCTGGGTTGAGTAAGTTTTCCTGTTCCCTGTTACCTGGTATGTCCGGGTCCTTTGGGGAACCATCCTTTCTGCACCCTTTTCTTCTGTTCAAAAACCTCCAGAATGCTCCAGAAAGAGGAGAATGCCGTTACACCAAGAATGGTGGACCAGATCATATTTCCAGCCACAAGGGATAAAATGGAGAATATTATTCCCGACAGGGCAAAAATCCACCAGCTCTTTACCCCAAGATAATATTCCGCCTTAATTACCAGCGGATGAAAAAGGCCTATGATAAGGAATGTTGCAAGTCCAACAAGAAGTCCTGTATAGTTCATATATCTGTTTTTAAGTTAGAAAAGGGATACAATGTTGTCACATTTTTATTGTGCAAAATGTAAAATGCCCGCACAAGATAGACAAAATTTCTGATGTGATGAACAAGTACCCCTTTTTCTGTTATCGGGAATCACTCTGCATTTATGGCAGTGGGGTTGTGGCAGCTCATTCCTCCGTCGGCAACAATGGTCTGTCCTGAGATATACCTTGCATCTTCACTGGCAAGAAAGGCAACAATCCCTGCAATGTCTTCCGGCTTGCCGGCATATGGAAGGGAGTTGTATTTGAGGAACTTCTCCCTTTCGTCGGGATTAAGGTTATCTATGGCTGCTGGGGTAAGGACAAGCCCTGGGGCAACTCCGTTGCATCTGATGCCAAACTTGCCGTACTGTGTGGCAATATATCTGGTGAGGTTTATTACACCGGCCTTGCTGATTCCGTACAAAGTGCCCCTGTTGTCTCCCAACATTCCCCCAATGGAGGCAATGTTGATGATGGTGCCGCTCCCGTGGTTTTTCATATAGGGAAGTGCAGACTGTGCCACTGCAATCATACTGCGCAAATTGGTATGCATTACCTCATCAAAATACTTGATGTCAAGCTTTTCTACGCAAAGGTCACGGGTGAGGTCACTGCCGCCCACATTGTTTACAATACAATCAAGACCCCCAAACAGCTCAATGGCCTTGTCTACTGCCCTGGCTGCACATCTTAAATCTGTAGCCTCAAACTTGATAGCCTCTGCATGGAACTGGTTGTCCCTTAACTGCTGCGCCAACTTCTGTGCCCTTTCCTCATTATGGTCTGCAATAATCACTTTTGCCCCTTCCTTTACAAACCTCTCTGCCGTAGCCTTGCCAATACCGCTTGATGCCCCTGTAATGAGAGCCACCTTATTAACCAATTTTTTCTCCATAACCATAAAATAAAATTGTTGATACTTGTATATCAACAACGGAGGAGGGGGAAGGTTTATTGTCAAAACTTGTCAAAACAGCCCCATACCTTTGTAAAAACCATAAAATTTAGCCACAATGAGAAAATACACAGCACTCTACACACCAAAAAAAAGCAAAGAGGCTATCCTGCAAGGATATGAAGCCAAGGATCCTAAAGATGCAATAGAAAAAGCCCAAAAGTTTGACGCCTGGCCTAATGTGGCAATTTATGATGACACCTACTCCGCAATCCCAAGCTATGGCGAGATGATATACCTGAACGGTAAGATAATCAAGCGTTCATTTGATGGCCCTTATCTGTTGGAAAGCCTCTGTATATACGATGCAATCCGCACAGACCTGAGCTATGTCTCTCTCCGCATATCCAATAAAATACAAACTATAACTGAACGTCCCAAGACCGTGCAGTTTGTAAAGGATATATGCGTTTCAATAAACAAACTCAGTTCCCTGTGCCAAAAGGAAGCTGAACTCAACAACGAACCTTGCCGATGGCTCTAAAACCCTTACCAATATGTTTGCAATAATAGTATTCATAGCCCTGGTATGCAACACCCTAAATGAAATGACCGAGCACAATACAAAGTGGTAATCTGCCTCCACATAAAAACTCATCGGGTAGGGGACAATAAAAATCCTCTTCCCGATGAGTTACTAATGTGTTAAATTTTTCTGATGGAGACCGTTATAGAGCTTCCACTTGCTCAATAGTCAGATTTGTGCACTGTGCAATTGTTGCAGAATCTATATTTTTCTCCTTCATGGATTTGGCTATTCTCAGCTTTTCTTCTTGCTGGCCTTTCTCAATCCCTTTTTCCAACCCCTGTCTTACTCCATCCTCAATAGCATAATCCAAACAGGCACGGTTATCTCTATAGCGTTTCAGACGTGCATCATAAATCTCCCTCTCTTTAGGAGAAAGTGAAGCAACATCCGCATCCTCAAGAACGCCAAGAAAAACCTCCCTTATGTGCTCATTAAGACCGTGGTTATAAACCTCCTGTTTCAATTCCTCTATTGTCTTCATACCCGTTTTCATTTGAATGAGTAAATATAACAATTTTTCATAGAAATTTTCGCATTCCTGTATATCTGCCTTTTCCAGGCAAGGCAGCTGGAGCATTATAAAATGGAGCTTATCTGATAGAATATTCTCCGTCCCTGGCTCACAAAGCAAAAAATCTCTCCGCAGTACCGGATGTCTCTCATAAGTGAAATTCATCAGACAAATGCTGTACACCTTTTTAATGTCATACTTCCACTCCTTTCCCTGCTCACCCATTTGGTCCACAAGTCTGCAAGCATAATAAACCATCCTGTTGCGGATATATACAATTGTCGCATTCTGAACCTCCACTAAAAACTTCACTCCTCTCTCATCTTCGCATAGAATATCAAAGATGCACTCTCTCCCTTCCTCATCCATTGGAATACTTTCATTATTCAAATACTGGAGATTTACAATAGGACTATCCAGCTCCAACAACAAATTCAAGAACCCCAAAAGATTTTTCTTAGCCCTTTCCACTCCAAACAGGTACTTGAACCCCCAATCCACAAATGGATTCATCACTTTGCTTTCATTACCTTTCTTTTCCATAAACTCCATGATTAAATTGATTTAAGAGCAAACCTAAGTTACATCCATGAAAAACTATTTCTGAAAAAGAAAAATCTTCATACCCGCAAAAAATTTTTTCTGTTTACAAACAGATCAAAATGCTAATAAAGAAAAAATCCTCTTCCCGATGAATTGTTGAATGGATATGGATAATAAATTTCAAGAACTTAGGAAGTTTTGACTTATTATACACCAAGGTTATATTGTACCCTTCCCTGTTATCCCATTAACAACGAGAAAGGAATACCCTTTCTCGTTGTTCTCTTTCTTTGAAGATGACAGTTATTCTGCTAACTCAGTATTAATTTGAACATCTACTGATTGTTCATCAATCCTCACTTCATAAAGTTTTTCAGGTTCGGTATATACATTTGTCATTTGGTGAGTCGTAACAAAAGTATTATTCTCTATGTAGAATTTTTTTCCAAATAATATATCCTCTAAGGCATCAGAAGTGTATTTCAGAGAAACCGTATCTGGATTTTTTAGAGCAATTCTGCCCATTTTAATGATTTCTCTCAAATTTTCGAAGCCATCTGTAGATTTGTGTGGCATAAAAATAAAAAGATAGTCTTTTGCTCGACTAATAGCAACATTTATGATATTCTTATTATTTAAAAACACTTTATCTGCAGCACCTTTTAACCCAACTGGAGGGTTAAATACGGCAAATATAACATCACACTCATCTCCTTGAAAGCCGTGAATTGTACCAACGCTAATCGATACTTTATTTACATCAATACTTGATTGCAATAGTAAGGTGTCGATCATTTGTGCTTGAGCAGCATAAGGACAGATAATTCCAATTCGTAACTGTTTTTGGCCCACATTAGTCTTAATGTATTGCTCTGCAAAATACTTAGTATACTCAACTATGAGTAAAACTGAATATATATGTACATTTGATCCCGATAACTTTTTTGGAGCAAATACTCCATCAGTTTTATCAACTCTAAAAGTTATAAAATTAATTGGTTTCAACTCTAATTGATCAATGTTTAATTTCAAACTAGAATCTTCTTTACGATGATGAGCTAACTTTCCATCGTAGGCATATTCACTGAACAACTGACCAATTGATGGAATTGAACGATACTGAGTACTAAGGTTGGTTATTTTGAACTGTCTTGGTTCAGTAATTGGATTATCGAACCTTAATAAATTCACCATAGTATAAATATTCTCTCCTTTCCAACGTTCCTCCCTTACTATAGGTGCAATCTGAAGTGGATCGCCGGCAATTATTATTTTAGAGTTATTAAACTTATATAAAGCGTATACTATCTGAGCTAATGGTATCATTGAAGCTTCATCAATAATAACATAATCCCATTCTATATCGCGCAATGCCCCCAAATCGTCTGAGTCATAAAAGCCATCATATGGTAACCTAGCAATTGTAGAGACAATACAACACCTCTCTTTATACAACTCTGATGATGCATCAACAACCAACCCTGAATTCTCAATGTCTTCATCACTAGTTGCTATAAATCGCCCAAGCCAACTATAATTATCTGCAATCTCAGCAATCTTCTTTGTTATCACATCGCAAGCCTTATTGGTTGGAGCTAATACTAGTATTCTTGGATTATCCTCTTTATCTATAATATTAACTATCTCATTTGCCAGATAAGTAGTTTTTCCTGTTCCTGGAGGACCAAAAACAAAACTAAAATTATCACCTAAATTATTTTTTAGATTATAATCATTTTCAAAACCAAGTTGAGAAAACGCATTGATTAGTTTTGACATTAACTCTACAGGATTATTTATATTGATATATGCACAAGTGCATTTATTCCAGTCAATAGAATTAAGAGTATCTGCATATTGTTTAGCTGCTTTTACCCTTAATGTATAGTCTCTTACACTTGCCACCTCAAAGCTAAAGACTTTATCATCCTGATTGGAGAACATGAAATGCACCTCTAATCCACCAACTTCTTCTATTCCTATAGGGATAAGACGAGAAGGATTCTTTAATACATAAATTCTTTCAGACCCAACCTCTTTTGAAACACATGAAAAAGAAATATGAATAGCTTTATTGGAAGTTGTATTATCTTCCTCAAAAGAATAATTATACTCTAGCTGTAATAGTTTTATAAACCAACCATATGAATACCTTTCACAAGTATCTACTTCATCTTTTAAATGCTCCCTTCTTAGGACCTTTTCCTTTTCTATCTCTAAGTATTGCTCAATTTCCTCCACTCTTTTGCTTTTATCAACAACTGCTCTATTCTTACTCGGTTTATATTCATTATGATTCGCAGAAGAAAACATTTCGGAAGCATCATTATCATCCAACTCTACTCTTTCATAAATATTATCAGTACCTGCATTTGTTTTTTTATGTGGAACTTCATTGTTCTTTGCTCTTTCAGACGCTAAGAATCTTTTCATCTTAGCTCTCTCCTCAGGAGTTGTATCACTAAATTCTTCACCGATACTATAGATATTTTTTTGTTCAGATGTAACTCCAGCAAAATCATCAATTCCTCCGCGCTTAATCTCAAGATAATTTAACAACTCTGAATTATACTTATAACCTGCTTTCTCCATTCTACGCCATGTAATTGATTTAGGAGAATGTATAAAACCATTATCATCATATATCCATATATTTTCTGACAATAGTACATGTAGTGATGATTCCGCAGAATAACCAGCATCACTACTTGTATTATATATATAATAGCAATAGAGATATTTATAATAGTTAAGAGAATACTCACTACATAACCATGACCAAATTTGCAATGATAATTCTTTTGAAAGGTTATTTTTTAAAGCATTTTTAAGACCTAACAAATTATAATCATTAACTTTTACTTTTAACGGCCTTTTATTTGGATAATATATACTTTTAATTTGAGATGGTGTTAAACCCATATCAGTATATAAAAAATATTGACTATACTCCTCTCTCTGGATGGTTTCTATAATTGGATGTTCCTTGAGCCCTATTTCATGGAGGAAAGAAAATATGTTATCCTCTCCATATTCCTTTAATATAGGTTCATACGATTTAACATCAATAAACTTAATTGATTCAAAACCTTTAAAATAAGTATCTTTAAAAGATAACCCATAGACATTATTTACAGTATCATACTCTACACTGTCTGCAGTTTCATAAAGAACTTTATACCTATCTTCTAGAGTATCAATTAATATAGACCTCTCATTAGTAGTACACGATAACGAATATTCATATATGTATTTTAAATCTGAAAGCAATTCTATTTTGCTGATTGAATCTTCTTCTTCATATTTTACTAGAATCTTTTTTATGTAGTCGCTTTTATCTATCTCCTTTAAACCCAACTCATCAAAAAATAATCTAGTAGTCTCATTCTCTAATAACTTAGAATCAATTATGTTAATATCATCTAATGTGTTGACAGCATTAATAGACGAATAAAATACATTTAGAGCGTCATTGATATATGCACATTCAAAGTCTCCATTGTTCAATCTCAAAATTGGACAATACCTAAACACTAAATCTTCCTGCTTATTAGAATTTTTCCATGTACTAATTGCATCACGTCTAAGGAACGCATATAATTTATGTAACCATGAATCTTCTTGCGATTTCATGAATAAAGGTTGACTTATTATGCATTCTGCTAGCTTTTCGGGAGTAAAAGTTCTCAGTCCTATATCATTTACCAAATAGTACCATTCTCTCATACGAGTATTAATAGAAGGAAATACAAAATGGCAATTTCCTTTATACATAGGTAAAAGACAATTTAATTGCTCATCTGTAATAAAACTTGCAAGATTTATTGGATTGCATAAAAAAGAGCCCTCTATGCCAACATATTGTTTATCACGTGATAGAAAATATTTACCTGATTTTATAACATTTATATATGAATGGTAAAAATATGAACTAGATATAATATGCTCAGGTCCGTAATAATAACTATCAACATCTTCAACAGGTATTATTGTCAATAAATTATCATTAAGAAGATAATTATTTTGTCTAAGGCCAATATCTCTCAATAAAGGCAATGTGTTGGCGGCTAAAGATGCCAGCTCTTTTGTCAAAAATAAGTTTACTTCATTATTTTCTTTTACATTTTGTCTACTATCAACTAATTCAAATGGAGCATGAGTGATAATACACATATCATATTTCTCCTTTGTTGGAAAAAAACAATACACATGAGGTTTTATAGCTGTATCTATTTCTCCTTTATCAGTAATATAATAACCAACCGAAATTAAATGATTTCCATTATTATTTATATGAACAGATTTATTAAACAACCACAACTCTCTCTTAACACCATTATTATTCAAAAAAATATGCTGACACTCAATGTTATTTTCTTTGAAACTCTCTGATATTTTCTTAGTGTAGGTTTTAGTTGTCGATGAGTCATTACAAATTGACCAGTTAATCCTTTTTAAATTTCTTAAAAATAATATCGGATTATCTAGATTTTCCAGCTTTGATTTTATCTCCGTAAAAGCCTTATTGGGGGCTTTGAACGGGACATAAAATAATGTTTCTCCACTCTTCCTCAAATAGTGATCCTTTTCAATCAGAACTGGAATTATATAATTCTCTATTCTAAATCTGAATTTATCATCGTAAATTTCAGGTGTATCAGTATATGTAAATACGGATTTGAAACCTACTCCAAATTTGCCAATTTTATTATCTAACTTTTGTGATCTACCTACAGCAGTGATTGCATTGATATGTCCATATGGTTTCACATCTAAATATGGATTAGAAACACTAAAATGTTCTGTTCCATTGTGCTTAAACACTAAATGATCATTATTTAGTATTATTTCTACATGAGTAGCATTAGCATCATCTGCATTTTGTAAAAATTCATAAATAAAATGGGCAGAGTCTGGATATTTATCAATAACGCTTCGCCAAATATTAATAAAATCTGGATCAAGAAGCGTTTCTGATGCATTTAATCTTTTATTATGCAGCTGTTCAAATAAATCTAGTTCTATATCAGTTGCTAAAGATGGAGTTGTAAATGATTGTAACAATTTATTTTCTAGGTGCAACTCTCCATCCTTAATGCTAGTTACAATACAATCAATATTTGTATATTTACCAAAAATACCATCATAATTTAGATTATATAATTTATGTATAAAACCGTATTCGTCAAATAATTCGAGATATTGCTGGTTTGAATTAGCGTCTGTTTTCACACCTGATACTGAAAAGGTGTATTCGCAATCATCTTCATACAATTGATATAACACAGTATTCATATCTTGCTTAAAAACAGGACGCCCATAACGATCTCTTTTATAACATACACAATCTAAAGTCTTAGGAGTTCTAAGTTTTTTTTGAAAATCATAAAGTTTAACATTTAAACTATCTTTCCCGTATTTTACGACATAGTATTCTTGTCCTTGGTCTGTTGATCGAGTTATTACATTCAACTTTCTTTTTGAACCTATGTGAAGATCTTTATCCATAGCAAAATTATTGGGTAGCTAATAAAAATTATACAAGGGAATATCTTTAAAACTCAAAAGTAAGAGTAGTTGCAACAACTGTCATTAATAATCCCATAAGATTATTCTTATCAAAAGAAATGTACTGATTTGCAGCAGCTGCTATAGTACCATAAAAAGGTTCTCTATTCCAATATTTTATATTATCTGAATAAATATCCCTTAGTTTTTCAATTGTCCAACTAAGCTCTCTAGCAAAAGGTGTAACTACATACACTTTACCATAAAATTCATGCAAATCTTTTTTTACAGGTTTATCAGTAACTACTATGCCTGCACCGTAGAACAATCGAGTATTTTGTGAAGTATCGGAAATATTAATTCGGGTAAGTAACGAGATGAATTTATATATCTCAGCTCTTTTATCTGACCCCTTAATGATTGTATGTTCTGATGGAATTATTTCTACCTTAGAATCAAGAGCCGTTGCAATTTTGCATAAAGTATCAATGCCAGTAGAGAACTTTCCCTGTTCAATTCTACTTAAATTAGCAGCATCCATATCTGACCTTTTAGCAAGTTCTTTTGCTTCCATACCTAATTCATCTCTAAGCTTTTTAATTGAATTTCCAATTCTTATTCTTTCTTGGTCTTTATCTGGCATAATGTATAAAGGTTTTTCTAATAATTCCTCCAATCGTCCTGTCATGTGTTTTATAAAATCTGCTTTATACTCTTCATCAGTACAAGGTAGAGAATTTGAAATCATAAATTTCACATGTAAATCTTGCTCATAGTATTTATCAGATGGAAAGCCAATAGTATAAATTTGCCCAGATGATAATTTAAAGGTTATCTCAAAGATTCCTTTTTTAGTTAATTGTTTTGAAATAATATCTACCATAATTACGTTTTTTGTGTAGTGTGCTCCTACAGTGACTTAATACTAATTATTTTTTACAAAGGTAAAAAATAAACCATAATTGGTAAATACAACAATTTAAAATAGTATGGTAAAACATTTATAATATTAATAATATAACCACATCCCAATATGAGTCTATATATATAAAGGAGAGAATATTCTGAAATGAATTCTACTGATTGGCATACACTTGAGAAATTGGCACGGTCATGGGCGAAAAAGTTAGATTGTATCTATATAATTTGTGGCTAAATAGTAGGGGAGAATAAATATGGTACAATTGGGTATAATAGGGTTGTAGTTCATGATGCTTATTTTAATGTTTTTTTTAACTGTAAGGAGTAATGTCCTTAATACAATATCGTTTGTGATGCCTAACGCTCCAGAACATCATAGAGTAGAGGATTATGCAATGACTGTAAATGTGCTCGAAGCAATTCTTTGCATTGATCTTTTTGCTAGTATTGATGATAGATATGAGGGAATAGTTGAGTTAGATATTTATTTTAATCATTGGGGTTTATAGCAGTAAAAAAATTAAGGCAACTCAATAGCTTTCATTATTAATATTTCTGTTTGCCAGGGATTACGCCTCTTATGCCTCCTTTGGGATTTTCAACGTCGCCTGTGTAGCGGGGGATGAGGTGCATGTGTACGTGGAAGATGGTTTGGCCGGCGGCGGCATTGATATTTATACCAATGTTGTATCCGTCGGGATTAAGGTCTTTGTCTATTTGGGCCTTAATTTGCAGCATCAGGGTCTGCATTGCTGCAGTTTCTTCTGGGTTTAGGTCAAAGTAGTTGGCAACGTGCCGTTTTGGGATTATGAGTGTGTGCCCTTTGGATACAGGGAAGGCGTCTCTTATGGCTATACATAGATTGTTTTCTGCTATTATTTGTTCTGGTGCCAGGTGGCAAAATATGCAGGTGGTTTGTGCGTCCATAGATGCTATTTTTGATATTTCCATTGTTCAAAGCCCATGTTGCAGGCTATTTGTGCCATTGGGGAGAATGTCTGGTGGTATATTTCCTGGAATTTGTGTTGTGGCATTTCCAGGAGTTCCCTAATTGTGTAGCCTAGAGATAAGTAGTCTTCCAGAGCTTTATCACTTTTACCCAAACTGCAGTATGTTTTTAGTGCGTTATGGTGCATGGCAGAGAGTTTGGGCAGGTAATATTCCAAATCTGGTATTTTGTCTGATTTGGATGAGTTTATTGATGGATTGCTTGGAATAAGATTCCAGGAAAGGTCATGTGTAACAAAACTCCAAGGGATAAAATGATCCAGGTCAAAGTTCCCTGTTGTAAGGTTTGTATTTGTATATATGCATTTTATTGGACCGGATGCCTGTATAACAGTGTCCCAAAATTTGCGCTGGTTGTTCAGGGATTTTCTTGTTTCGGGTCTGATGAGTTTGTTTGGTATGTTAGGTACATTGGGGTTTCTTGTTTGCAGAAATAGTGTGAGGTTCCAGTATGAGAAATCCAACAGAATAGAGTAGTGTTCTTGCAGGTATTCAGTCCATACGGGGTTGAGTTGGATTATCCAGTCTTCTTTTTCGTGTTTATATAGAGCATATAGTGCACCATTTTCCAGGGATTGGGATCTTATGACAACTTCTTTGTTGTCTGAGGAGTCTATCCATGGCCTTAGAAAACGAAAAGGTACATTGATTGTAAATACTCTTAATGCTGCTTTAATTTCTTTTCTGTGTAGTTGAGTCTTAAGAGTATCTTCTATTTGTTTTTTAGAGGCATCGTAGGGGAGACCTGTGAGTTCACGGATGGTTTGTATGGCAATGTACATTGAGTCGCTTTTGCCAAATGATAGCCTGAAATAATGTATGGGGTACCATGCGTTGGATATCATGGAAATTATTATATCCCATATGGATATTTTTAAGGCACCTGTGCTCATATGGATATTTAGTATTGCTATGAGCCAATAGTATTTGTATGTTGCAACCGTATTGTTAAATACGCGGCTGAGACGGCCTGTACTAAGCCTTTCTTGTTGTGGTATTTGCATGAATTTTTGCTTGCTGAACAAAGTTAGTAAAATCGGGCAATTGACCTACATAAACCTGCAAGACTTACTTGAAATAAAGAATTTTGTGCAATTCAAGGCTATTTTCTGCACAAATGTGGGAGAGGAAGTAAAGTTTGTGCAATAAATGGTATACTTTCTGAACATAGTGGATGGCTAAAGGATTTGTAAACGGTTTGGATATGGGAGACTTTACAGAGAATTGTTATTTGTCCGTCAAGTTGTGATGATGTTTCGTGATATTTGGAGGGAACACTTGTCCTTTCCAGAAGGTGTTGTGGGGTGGGGTAGTGCTGCCTCTGAGACAAAATTGTTCTGGTAGGAGCACTTACCCTTTCCGGATAGTGTTCAGTGATTGGATACTGCTTTTTCCGAATTTCACGGGAGGAGGATATCAAATAAAGGATGATGACTCGAAATTCGTTTAATAAAGAAAGCAATCTCTATTAGAATGTACTCTAGCGGAGATTGCTCGTTTAAAAAGAGGGGGCTTGGTTAGCCCCTTCAGTATTTTTTAGGGAATATTTTATTTTCCGCTCAATTCATTTGCCTTGGCTACGGCAGGGATGATATGAGGGAAGATGTACTGTTTACCAAGCTCCTGTGCAAAACCTACTTTGTTAAGGTATGCAAGGACATTGTCGTTTACACCGCTGAGGATAATTTGTACACCCTCTTTTGAAGAGCGTTTCCATAGGCTGCGCAAGTTGTTCAAGCCTGTTGAGTCCATAAACGGAACTTTTCTCATACGTATGATACGTACTTTAATGCCGGTTTTGCGCAAGTCGTGGTCAAGCTCATCAAGTTTGCTGGCAAGTCCAAAGAAGAACGGACCGTCAATCTCGTAGATCTCAACTGCCGGATCTACATCAAGATGCTCAGTGTCTGCAAGCATTGCCTTCTCATCGTTCTCTGTACCAGGTACTGTGTCGCCCTCAAGAACCTTAATGGAAGAGGTCTCTGAGATACGTTTTACAAACAGGATAATTGCAAGTACAAGACCTACCTCAATTGCAACTGTAAGGTCAATTATTACAGTAAGGAAGAAGGTGATTAGAAGTACTGCAACGTCTGTTTTGTTACCTTTAAGCAAGTATTTGAAGGTTCTCCATTCACTCATATTGTATGCAACCATTACTAGGATTGCAGCCAAACATCCAAGTGGAATATATACTGCGTAAGGCATCAGGAAAAGGAAGATAAGCAACAGTACAACTGCGTGTACAAGGCCTGCAACCGGTGATTTACCGCCGTTGTTGATGTTTGCCATTGTTCTTGCCAAAGCACCTGTAGCAGGGATACCGCCAAAGAATGGGGTAATGATGTTTGCTATACCCTGGCCAATAAGCTCAGTATTTGAGTTGTGTTTTTTACCGGTTACACCATCTGCAACCATTGCTGCAAGCAACGACTCAATTGCACAAAGCAAAGCAATTGTAAATGCAGGCTGGAACATATTCTGAACTGTGTCCCAGGTAATTTGTGGAGCCACAGGTTTTGGAACCTCTATGCCATTTGCAAGTTCTGGGAATTTGCTCCCGATAGTTGCAAACTCCACCACACCAAATTTGGTAAGGAGTATTGAGGCTGCTGTACCCAGGATAATTGCAATCAGTGAACCTGGAACCTTGTTGGTTACTTTAGGCCAGAAAATGATTACAAGCAAGCAGCCAAGGCTCAAAAGGAACTCGTGAAGCCTGAATGTTGCAATGTGTGAGAAATATGCTCCCCACTGCGGTATGAACTCACTTGGCAGATTCTCAATTGTAAGGCCAAGGAAGTCTTTTACCTGTGTGGAGAAAATTACCACCGCAATACCGCTGGTAAATCCAACTACAATTGGGTAAGGGATGAATTTGATGATACTTCCCAGTTTGAATATACCCATAAGCACAAGGATAATTCCTGCCAGCACTGTGGCAACAATAAGTCCTGATATGCCGTATTGGGCAACAATTCCGTAAACAATTACAATGAATGCTCCGGTAGGACCTCCAATAAGGAAGTGTGATCCTCCAAAGAAGGATACAAGGAAACCTGCAACCACAGCAGTAATAAGACCCTGTTGTGGTGATACTCCACTTGCAATACCAAATGCAATTGCCAAAGGAAGTGCAATGATACCTACAATAATACCCGCAATGAGGTCGGCGGTAAAGGTCTGTTTATTGTAGTTTCCTTTTTTGAATAGCTCAAATAATTTGGGCTGGAATACCTCAGAAAATTTAAAGCTCATTTCAGTTCTAAGTTAGGTTGAAATAGTTTATAGTTTGTTAAAATAGTTTGTCTACTGCTGCAATAACCTCTTCAGCTGGAGTTGCTGCATCCATTACAAGGTGTGGCTCTACGCCAATCCAAGAGTGTTCTGCTTTAAAGCGTTTTTCACCTCCACCGGTAATGTTAAGCATAATTACCTCGTCTTTCTTTACAAGACCTTCTTTTACCGCTGTTATAAGGGAGTGAAGAGCAACACCGGCTGCAGGGTGGATGTCAGAACCCTCAAGTTTCTCAAACAGTTCACAAGCTGCGGCCAACTCCTCATTTGTTGCAAGGAGCATATCACCGTTGCTTGCTTTAAGTACATCATACAAACCTCCAACAATGCCGTAAGGCGGTTTGCGGTTAGAGAGTACTTTTGCATCAATCTCAAGTGCCTTTACACGTGCCTCATCCTCATCAAATGGAAGAAGGGCTCTGCTGTCTGCCTTAAATGCATCGTACATTGGGATGAAAGGGATATTCTGTGAAGGGATAAGCTTCATCAGGTGGCTTCCAAATCTGCCGTCCTCAATTAGTCTTAGGTTTGCCTCGTATGCTGCAATTGTACCGGTTCCGCTGCCTACTGCCTGGAAATAACTGTCGGGAATACGGCCAATCACCTGTGCTGCAGAAAGGACTGTGGTTGCCATACCGTCTCTGCGGGCCACATTTTTTGCACCTCCTTCCTCAAAGTATCTTGGGCTGCCGTTAAGTTTTGCAGCAAGGGCAATTGCATCAAAGTAGTCTGTTCCGGCAGGGGAGCAGATGATTTTAACGCAGTCATTCAATGGCTCTCGGAACCAAAGTGCGTTAAGGTTGTCGTATGGGATTGCAATTACAATTGGAATGTTGTTGTTTGAGCAAACCTGTGCAAATGCTCTGGCTGTGTTGCCGGCAGATGCTACAACCATTACGCGGTTGTTCTCTTTTGGCAATCTTGCACATACAGAGTATGCTTCAGTCTCTTTAAAGGAGCAGGTAGGCATTGTTGCCCCTTTCTCTGGCCACCATCCGCTGAAAGTGATGTAAAGGTTCTCCAAACCAAGTTCTTTGGCAAGAGCCTCACTCTTATAGGTTACAGGGGCGCAAGAGCCTTCAAGCATTCTGCCAATTGGCATCCAGTCTGCAAATTTGTATATGCCGTAAGAGTTGTCTTTGAACTCTATCTGTTTTTTCTCATAAATTGCCCTTACCAATGCAGGATCTTTGTGCTGTGGATCTGCAAGCATCCATCCGGTTTCATCATTGAACTGGCGTTTTGTAGCGCAGTTTTCCAATGTGTAAGAAGTAGGCTTAATTTCCATTGTTTCTTAGAATTTAGGGGTGCAAAAGTACGCTATTTTACTTTGTTTCACAAATGTTATTGTGTACAATTTGGGCTATATCCATAACTGGTACAGTGCTCTTGTCTGCAAATGTTTTCAGGCATAGAGGACAGGCTGTTATAATTTTGTCGGGATTATTGACAGTAAGGGCACTGAGTGACCCTTGGGTTATTTTTTCCCTATCCGCGTAAGTGAGGGTAAGGCTTCCAAGACTGCCTCCGCAGCAGATGCTCTCTTTTCCCTCTTTCTCAGCTTTTTTAAGTTCTCCCAACTGCTGCAGAACATTAAGCGGCTCCTGGTAAATTCCGCAACCTCTTCCAAGTTCGCAAGGGTTGTGGTAAACCATACTCTGGGCAGTTTTGGACACTTTAAGTTTACCCTCCTCAATTAGGGTGTTTATGAACTGGGTGTGGTGTACAAGTTCAATCCCTTTAAGGTTGTATTCCTCTTTGAGCACTTTAAGGCAGATAGGGCAGGAGAGGACCACCTTTTTGCACCCGCTTGCCTGAATAAGCTCTGTGTTTCTGGTAATTACCTCTTTTGCAGCATCAGTTCTGCCTGCAAGAATAAGAGGTCTTCCACAACATACTCCTCCCTCTTTGTCGGCAAATACATATTCTGTTCCCGACAGTTCAAAGATTCCTGTAAGGCTCTTGAGGATTGAAGGAGTAAGGTGTGTCATACAACCTGCAAAGTAGAGTATTTTTCCGGTATCTGCAGAATGTGCAGGATGCTGTGCAGCACCAAGATAACTGTAATTGTGCTGTATTTTGTTGTATCGGGTGCCTCTCTGAGCCCTCTTCAAGGCACAACTCTCAATTCCTACAGGGCACAATGCAACACATTTGCCGCACATAAGACATTTCTCTGCAATTTCATTTGTCTTCCTTTTGTTCTGTCGGCGAAGAAACCTGATGAAATATACAGATGAGAACTTCAAATTCTTTTTCTGCACATTCATTGGGCATGCATCTATACAGATACCGCAGCTTGAGCAGGAGTATATTTCTGCTTCTGCAAATCCTTTGCGGGGGTGTGTGACTTTGAGTCCTGCGTTGCGAAGCATAATAAGGAATGCCTCTGTTGGGATATGCATATATCTGCTGAACGGAAGTGCAAGGAAGAACAGTCCCAAAGCTATGGAGTATGCCCACCAGGTTGGAAGGATGTGCATATCGTTGCTGAGGAAGTTTGCAAAGAGCCAGTGCATTGGTTTTGTAAGGAAACTTCCACCGGCAATTCCTGCTGTAAAGCTCTCTGCCAAAAGTCTTAGCGGAAAGATACTCCACAAGCAGGCAAGTGCAACCCTGTCTGCCAAGCAAGGTTTGGTGGTTCTCCTCATTCCCAGTGCCCTGGAGCGGAACCTTTTATACATTGCCAATCCTATTCCCGACAGCACCATAAGGAGGAAGAAATCCATCAGGAAGAAGAAGAATGCCCCTTTTAGGGTTACATCTCCAACTTGTTTTACAAAATACCTGAAGAAAACAGGGTAGTACAGGATACCGTTTCTCTGTGGTACATAAAGTGCAACCTCTATATGACCTATTACAATAAGCATAAACCAGCCGAATGCAATGCTGGCGTGCATATATCCCAGTACAATATTGCGTTTGAATATTTTAACGTGCAAGAGGCAATCATATATAATGTCCTTCAGGTTCTTGAACATTATGGTTGGGTTTACAAGCGACTTGAAGAACTTCACCCGGTCTTGTGGTGGGATATGTGTAAACAGCCTTATTATTGCTATGAGCAGGTATATGAATATGAATGCCATTCCCAACATAAAAGGAAGGACAAAATCATCATATCCGCCGGCTATTCTTTCTCTCATAACTATTTAATTTTAAGGAGAGCTTATATTTCTCACCTATTATTCAATTGACTCTATTTCAGATGTGTTTTTAAAATTAAGGACGACGCAGTCTCCTCTACTTCGTCATTGCTACGCAATAACTCGTAACCGTCGAATGAGGTCCTTAATTTTATAAACACATCTTTCATTGTCCATTATTTGTTATATACAGTAAGTATTGATAAAATCAGATGTCTTGTGTTTATGGCTCTTGGGCATACCATTGTGCATTTGCCGCAAAGGAGGCATCCTTGGAGCATTGTGACAGCATCCTGCTCTTTTCCGTTTTGCAGGGCAAGGATTGCACTCCGTACACTTGTCTTTACAAATTTGCCGGCAGTGCAGCTGGCTGTACAGCTTCCGCAAGCCATACATTTGAGCACATCGGGTTCTATTTCAACCAGTCTGGCAAATTTTTCAGTATCTGTTTTGTCCAAATCTATTCTGGAGCTTGGATTAAGGGTAAAACCAAATTTTCCCATAATTTGCTGTTTTTATTTGTGGTTTCCCATTATCTGTTTTTTTCTCCAATCAGGTAATTGTGGATTGAGAGGGCTGCTGCACGGGCTTCGTGCAAACTGTCGGGAAGAGTCTTGGGACCTGTGCAGGCGCCGGCAAAGAAAACTCCCGGTTTGTTGCTCATCTGAAGGGAGAAAATTCCATCTTTTGTCTCAAAGAATCCGTCATTTTCTGCGGTTTTGATTCCAATCTGTTGGGCAACTTTTACCCCTTCTGCACAATTCTGCATTCCCGACATAAGTACCAACAGGTCTAATGTTACTTTTACAGGTTTGCCGCTAAGGGTATCCTCTGCTTTTACAATAAGCTCTTTATCAATGTTTTCTGCAACCTCAGAAACCCTTCCTCTAATGAATCTTATTCCGTAATCTTTTTGCGCAGAGAGATAGAGGTCTTCATAGCCACGGCCAAACATCCTCAAATCCATATAGAAACAGAATACCTGTGCATCAGGGAATTGCTGTTTTATCTCACAGGCCTGTTTAACGGCTGTAGCACAGCATACTTTTGAGCAGTATTTGTTACCGGCCTTTTCATCTCTTGAGCCTACACAATGTACAAAGCCAATTCTTTTGGGATTTGCTGTAACCCTGTTGTCTTTTTTGGTTTTGAACCAGTTTTCAAGGTCTCCGTTTGTAATAACCCTCTCGTAGATTCCGTAGCCGTATTCCTCCTTTTTCTGGGCTCTGAAGAGGTCAAAGCCGGTTGCAAACAGAACTGCATCTGCAAGGATGGTGATTCCGTTGTCAAGGATTATATTGTATGAGTTCTTGAGCAGGTTTATGTTCTGAACCTGGGTTTCAAGAAAATATTTTACACCATTGATTCTGGAGGTCATTTCATCCAGCAGTTCTTTAGCCGGAGTGCCATCAGGGAAGAGTCTGTCCCATTTGGCAAGGTGACCGCCAAGGGTAGGGGATTTCTCCACCAGAATTACATTGTAACCCATTTTGTGCAGTTGGGCACTTGCCTCCAAACCGCTTGGTCCTCCACCTATTATTACTATATTTTTCATCATACTGTTATTTTAAGCCTGTCCTCTTTCTCTTGTATTTTACAACAATGTCATTTTATGCACAATGGGAGTTCAGGTTTGCCTATATCTTTGTTGTTTGCCCCTTTGTATTTTGCAGCGGGGTCGTAAGGGATTCCTATTTTGTCAAGCAGCGGCTCCGGGCCAATCTGATGCATCTGCAGGCCAAGGTCCCAAGGGTTGTATCCCATTACAAGTCCTGCAACCTCCTCGTAGGTGAACACAGGTATTCCGTGGCCGTTTTCTCCGTAGGTTTTTCCCTCCATTTCTGCAATTACATATTGCCACCTGTCAAGGAAATAAGGGCAGCCCGGGCAGTTTGTAATGATCATATCTGGCTTGTAAGGCTTCATACTCTCAAATTTCTTGTGGGTATTTGCCAGTGAGTAACCCCTGTTGCTCCTTATGTGGTATTGGCGGAAGCCGTAACCGCAGCAGTGTCTTCTCTCTGGGTAGTCTATTACTTCTCCACCCCAAGCCTCAATCATTCCGGCCAGTACATACGGATATTCTGCCCCTCCAACACTCTTGCTTGGGAACATTTTGCCGTAGTGGCAGCCTATGTGCTCCACAACTCTAAGCGGTTTTCCTGTATGTCTGTTTATGAGTTTGTATTTTGCCTGTGCGGCAATCAGATTTCTGTATTTGTAGATGATATCGCTGGCGTGGGCAAGGTATTTTGGTTTTGCAAACTCCAGTTTGCAGGTTTTCCAGAGATTCTCTTTAATTTTTGCCTCAAGTTCCGGGAATTCTCTCCAAGTTTCAAGTGTCTCTGTATAGAGTCCGAAAGAGGTGATACAGGAACATACATAATTCTCATAACCATATTTGTGCATAAGGGCAAACTGCCTTGCTATAATGGTCATTGAGGTCTCCTGAGGTATGGTGTCGCAATGGTAGGCAATTCCTCCACAGGTGGTATGATGCTCTGTTTCAAAGAAATCCTTACCCAGTTTGTTTCGGGTTATATCCAGGAATGTCTTTTCACTGGCAGGAAAAAGGTTCTGGCGTATGCAGCTGCGTACGTAAAAGTAGTGGTCATCGGGAATCTCCTTCTGATAATCACTCCAAATTTTCTGTTTTCCTTGGTATATCATAGTGTTTCTACTCGTTCAAATGTTCTTTTTCTGAGTTGTTGAATACATGGCAGAAGTATTCGTCGGGAGTAAGTCCCATCTCTTTTGCCTTCTCCAAAGAGAGTTTGTTTATGGTTTCAATCCTTCTGGTTGCTCCGGTTTCATCAAATATCTTTTTCAGCTCATCCAAATCCTCCTCGGGGATTCTTCTCAGTGCACCTGGCCCTTCACCATCAAGGTTTGCTCCGTTACGCTCGTATACATCATCCATATTCTGCTCAATCCACTCCCAAACCGGGCCCGCCTCCGGGTGGTCTGCAGCCTTAAAGGTGCGGGCATATACGCAGTACCCGTAATTGAGAATATTCTCGCTCATTATTTTTGTAAGGGCATACTGCTGGCGTCCCTTCTCACTTTGAATGAAGTATCCAAGTTCCATAGAGAGGTTCCTCAGGGCCATAATCACCAGGCCGGGGGCATTCTTGCGGGGGCATCTTGTGAGGCACGACATACACTCTCCACAATACCAGATTGTTTCGCTTTTAAGCAGCTTTTCAATTTCTGTATCATCCTGGCTTTGGACAATATCCACAATTTGCCGGGGATCATATTTGTAAAACTCCGCAGCAGGGCAAATTGCAGTGCAGGTCCCGCAGTTTATGCAGGCCTTTAATCCCTCTTTGATCCTGTAGTCTTCAGTAAGTTTATCGTATAATTTACCCATATTCTTCCCGATAGATTTTTCTGTTATTCTTCTGTATCTTCCACTTCCTCCGATGTTGCTGCAGGTATTGCCTCCTTTTGTGTATGAGAGATAGCCGCAAGGGCAAGCAAATCGGTCTCTTCATCCATATTGGATGCCATTTTGCTCAGTACCTTAATGAACACCTGAATCTCCTCTTCTGGAATATCTCTAATTATCTGGTCTACAGCCATCATAGCAACATCAATAACTTTTTCTTTAATGCTATGGGCGTAATCTGTAAGTTCAATCAGATTTTTACGGCGGTCCACTTTGTCTGCAACCCTTACAACTAACCCTTTTTTCTCAAGTCCGTCTACAAGTTTTACAATGGAGTTCTTGTCCTTTAATATAATATGGGCAAGTTCCTGTTGTGATATTACACCATTATTCCACAGGGCATCCATTACCAGAAACTGCTCCGGAGTAATATTAAACCCAGATTCCTGGAATATTGTTGACAAATATTGTTTTATTCTGTTGTGTACCAGATTTATAAATACACCTACCTGTTTGTTAAGTATCATATTTGATAGTATAAAGGTTTACTACTTGCAAATATAGTGTTTTTTTGTTGCAATAAAAAAATCCAGGTGGCTACCACCTGGATTTTTAACTTGTTGTAAAACAAGATTTTATAAATCAGAACAACGTCATTGTTTAATACAGGCTGAATATATTGCCCGGGTAATGGTCTTTAAGAAACTTTTGCCCTCTACAGAAGTATAGCCGTTTGTCATTGCAACAATACCCCAATTGTCGGAAGGGCTCCAGATCATAATGCTGTTAAGACCGTATGCACCACCTGTATGACCAATCAGGTAATTGCCCGGAACATTATATTTCTCCTCGTTCACATAATCTTTGAACTCAGTAAGGCAAAGGGCATACTCAGCAGCTGCAGGATCGTTGCTTACCCTTACAGGGGTCTGCATCAACTTGGAACTCTCCTCAGAGATAATTCTTATGCCGTTATACTCACCATAATTCATATGCATCATCATATATTTGGCAAGGTCCTGTGCAGAAATCTTGACACCACCAGTAGGAGAGAAGATAGGTGCAGTATAACCCATTATGTATGAAGGCATATCTTCAGCCCTGCTTCTGTATGCACCTGTAGAAACCTCATATTTGCCATCTTCCTGGCTGTAAATGAGTGCAAATTTGCTGGCATCCAAAGAATCAATGTTATGTCCCCCATACAAGCCAAGTTTCCATATGACATTCTCCCTAACATAATCATCAAATCTTACTCCCGATACCTTCTCAAGTATAGCTCCCGCAAGGTTCAAACCCATATTTGAGTAGTTGTATCCCTCACCTGGTTTATATTCATAGTATGACTCTATACAATCACCATATACAGCAGGGTTAAGATGATCTAATGTGAAATAATCCTCTTTGTCTTTAATACTTGCAGTATGGGAAAGGACCATTTTAAGGGTGATAGGAATCTCAGGGTGGTGAGGATTTCTGATTTTAAATCCAATAAGGTCACTTACATCTGCATCCAAAGAGAGAATACCTTTATCAACGAGCTGTAAAAGAGAAGTGGCTGTAAATGATTTTGAGATTGAAGCAATTCTCATAACATCATCATTGCCAAGAGGCTCCTGTGTCTCCAAATTTTTGTATCCAAAAGATTTGTTGTACACAATCTCACCATCTTTTACTACTGCTGCAGCAATTCCCACTGCCTTAAATTCATCCAAAACCGCTTTTATAGCTTCATCTGTTTTCTGCTCAACTGAAGGAGCGGTTGTGCAAGAGTGCAACATCATAGCAGAAGCTGCAACTGCCAAGAAAAGTTTCAAGATTTTCATATAGGTGTTATTTAAGTTAAATTTTGCTACAAGTTTTGTAGAGTAAGAGTTACAAATGCCACATAAATACAAATAAGTATGGCACCCTCAATCCTGTCAATTGATTTCTTTTTGAATGTGAAGGCAAAAAGGAATACAAGCAATGCCGATACCATTAGGGTTATCAGATCTATTGGATTAATGCCGTTCATTACAAGCGGGTGAATTGTTGCACTACCTCCCAGAATAAGGAAAATGTTGCTCACATTTGAGCCAATTACATTGCCCAATGCCTGGTCGGTATTTTTCTTAAGGGCGGCAACTATGCAAGACGCAAGTTCTGGCATTGAGGTTCCCCCTGCAACAATGGTTACAGCAATGACCGCATCGGAAACACCCAAACTACGTGCAATGGCAGATGCAGAGTTTACAAACATATCACCACCAAATACCAGTCCACAAAGGCCTCCCAGTACCATTATGATTGAAAGCCATAATGGTGGAAGTTTTTTGCTTCCCGATGATTCGTCGGGAAGATTATTTCCACCTTGTGAAGTGCTGGAGAAAATTGTGTAGGCCATAAATACCCCAAACAGGCATAGAAGCATTATTCCGTTAACTCTTGAGATGGCGTTTACGGCTGTGCCGTCAAGAATTGTGGAGCATCCCATTACGCACAACACAAATGCTGCAAGGAGGGAGAAAGGGATGTCTTTCTTTATGTTGTTGGATGTTAGTGCAATAGGGGAGAAGAGGGCTGTTATTCCCAAGATCATCAGGGTATTGAAGATGTTGGAGCCCAATACGTTTCCAACGGCAATGTCGGCATTTCCCTTTATTGCAGAGGCAAAACTTACCACCATTTCTGGGGTGGAAGTACCAATACCTACAATGGTCATTCCTATAATAAAGTCTGAAAGACCTGCCCTTTTTGCAATATGGCTTGCCCCGTCTACCAGATAGTTGGCACCAACAAGAATAAGTGCCAATCCAGCAATTAACAGTAAAATATCAATCATAATAATATTGCTCTATATTTTTTAGCACCTCCATTAAATCCCTGAACAACCCCTCCCACACTTCGTGCGGACCCCTCCCCCTGCGGCCAGGGGGGTAGCACGGTTCAGGAATTTAACCGGTGCTAAAAAAGAGGGCTACTTAAAGGGTTAATTTACCCTTTTGAGTTGCCCTCCCTCTATTCAAATTGTATATATTATTTGTACTCGTCCCAGCTCTTAATCTGAATCTTATCCAATGGAACACTGCAGAATGCATTAATGAATGCACTTGCAAGGCGGGCATTGGTGATAAGAGGGATGTTGAAGTCTACAGCTGCACGTCTTACTTTGTAACCGTTTTCCAACTCCTCTTGAGTAAGGTTCTTAGGAATGTTTACAACCATATCAATCTGTTTGTTTGTAAGCATATCCATTGCCTGAGGCTCCATAGAAGGCTCTGTTGGCCAGTATACTCTGGTTGCAGGAATATTGTTCTCTACAAGGTATCTCCAAGAACCGCCTGTTGCGTAAAGGTTGTAGCCTTTCTCAGCAAGAGTTTTGGCAGCATCAAGAAGCTCTGCTTTCTGTTTTGCATCACCAGTTGAAAGAAGGATATTCTTCTCTGGAATTCTGTAACCTACAGAAAGCATAGATTTAAGGACAGCCTCATTGGTGTCATCACCCAAGCAGCCTACCTCACCTGTAGATGCCATATCAACACCAAGAACAGGGTCTGCTTTAAGCAAACGGGCAAATGAGAACTGTGAAGCCTTGATACCTACGTAATCCAAGTCAAATGCACTCTTGTTAGGAATCTCATATGGCTCACCGATCATTGCCTTTGCTGCCAACTCAATGAAGTTGATCTTAAGAACTTTAGAAACAAATGGGAAGCTTCTTGAAGCTCTAAGGTTACACTCAATAACTTTGATTGCATTATCTTTAGCGAGGAACTGGATGTTGAAAGGACCAGTAATCTGTAGAGCCTGAGCAATTTTGCGGGCAATCTTCTTGATTCTGCGTGCAGTCTCAATATAAAGTTTCTGAGGAGGGAACTGGATTGTTGCATCTCCTGAGTGTACACCTGCAAACTCAATATGCTCTGAAATTGCGTATGCAATAACCTCACCTTTGTCTGCCACTGCATCAAACTCAATCTCTTTAGCGTTCTGGATAAACTCACTTACTACAACAGGGTGTTTCTTAGAAACGTTTGCTGCAAGGTTAAGGAATTGCTCCAACTCAACTTTGTTTGAACAAACGTTCATAGCAGCACCTGAAAGAACGTATGAAGGTCTTACCAATACAGGGAATCCCACTTTGTCTACAAACTCGTAAACGTCAGACATTGTTGAAAGCTCTTTCCATTTTGGCTGGTCAATCTCCAACTCATCCAACATTGATGAGAATTTGTGTCTGTCCTCTGCGTTGTCGATATATTTTGCCTGAGTACCAAGAATGTTTACACCGTTGGCATCAAGTTTAAGTGCAAGGTTGTTAGGAATCTGGCCGCCTACAGATACCACTGTACCGTGAGGGTTCTCAAGGTCGTGGATATCCAATACGCGCTCAAATGTAAGCTCATCAAAGTACAATCTGTCGCACATATCGTAGTCTGTAGATACAGTCTCAGGGTTGTAATTGATCATAACACCTCTCCAACCGCAATTCTGAATGGTTGTAAGGGCGTTTACGCTACACCAGTCAAACTCTACCGAGCTACCTATTCTGTAAGCACCTGAACCAAGTACAATGATTGATTTCTTGTCATTAGCAAACTCAATGTCATGTTTGTCTCCGCTGTATGACAAATATAGGTAGTTGATCTTTGCAGGATACTCACCTGCAAGGGTGTCAATCTGTTTTACAACAGGAAGGATACCCAATGATTTTCTGTATTTTCTTATCTCCAATAGAGATGCGTCTGAATCCTGTGCATTAAGCTCTTTAAGAACAAGTCTTGCAATCTGGAAATCAGAGAATCCCTGACGTTTTGCTTTCTTAAGAAGATCGTAGCCAAGCTCCTCAGTGCTGTTCAATGCCATCAGCTCCTTGCCGGTGATGATGATATTGTAAAGTTTATCAAGGAACCATCTGTCAATCTTAGTAAGATCATGAATCTGCTCAACAGTGTAACCTGCATTGAAAGCTTTTGAAATTACAAAAATACGGTTGTCGGTAGGCTGGTTAAGGGCTTTCTCAATATCGTTAACAACAATCTCCTTGTTTGCAACAAAACCGTGGGCACCCTGGCCAATCATACGGATACCTTTTTGGATAACCTCTTCAAATGTGCGGCCTATAGACATAATCTCACCCACACTCTTCATAGATGAACCAATCTCGCGGCTTACACCCTGGAATTTTGAAAGGTCCCAACGAGGCATCTTACATACAATGTAGTCGCAAGAAGGTTCCATAAATGCAGGGGTAATGCCTGTTGCTGAGTTTTTAAGCTCAAACAAGCCATAGCCCAAACCAATCTTTGCAGCTACAAATGCCAAAGGATAACCTGTTGCTTTAGAAGCCAAAGCAGATGAACGGCTCAAACGGGCATTAATCTCAATTACCCTGTAATCCTCGCTCTCTGTATCAAAAGCGTACTGTACGTTACACTCACCAACAATACCAATATGTCTTACAATTCTGATTGCAATATCTCTAAGCTTGTGAAGCTCTGAATTTGTAAGGGTCTGACAAGGGGCAACCACAATACTCTCTCCGGTGTGGATTCCAAGAGGGTCGAAGTTCTCCATATTACAAACTGTAATGCAGTTGTCGTATTTGTCCCTTACAACCTCAAACTCAATCTCTTTCCAACCTTTCAATGATTTTTCAACCAAAACCTGTGGAGAGAAAGTGAATGATTTCTCTGCAAGTTTTACAAGCTCCTCCTCATTGTTGCAGAATCCTGAACCCAAACCTCCAAGGGCGTAAGCAGCACGGATAATTACAGGATAACCCAACTCTTTTGCTGCAGCTACAGCATCCTCCAAATTCTCTACAGCGTGACTCTTGATAGTTTTAACATCAATCTCATCAAGTTTTCTGTTGAACAGTTCGCGGTCTTCTGTATCCATAATTGCCTGAACAGGAGTACCAAGAACTCTAAGGTTGTATTTTTCCAAAACACCTGTCCTGTAAAGCTCAACACCACAGTTAAGTGCTGTCTGGCCACCAAACGCAAGAAGAATACCCTGCGGTTTCTCTTTCTTGATAACCTGCTCTACAAAATATGGGGTAACAGGAAGATAGTAGATCTTGTCTGCAACACCCTCAGATGTCTGTACTGTTGCAATATTAGGGTTGATAAGGATAGTTTCAATTCCCTCATCCTTCATAGCCTTTATGGCTTGTGAGCCTGAATAATCAAACTCTCCGGCCTCACCAATCTTAAGCGCTCCGGATCCAAGTAGTAGTACTTTGCTAATTTTCTCCATTATATTACAACATTTTAATGAATTCATCAAAAAGGAACTCTACGCCGTCTGGCTGGAACTGGATAGAGAAGAACGGTTTGCTCTTATGTCTGATACCCTCGTTTGAACCGTCGTTAAGGTTTTCAAACATCGGTTCCCAATCAGCTCCCAAAGTTGAAGCATCAATAGCATACCCGTGGTTTTGGGTAGTAATGTGGCAAGTTGTTGTTCCAACTCTTCTTACCGGCTGGTTCTGAGTTCTGTGTCCGAATTTAAGTTTTACAGTTTCAGCTCCTGCAGCCTTTCCAAGAAGCTGATTACCCATACAGATGCCAAATACAGGTTTGTTGTTCTCCATTGCAACCTTTATATTCCCGACAGCCTCAGTGCAGAAGTCTGGATTGCCCGGACCATTTGATATGATCAGTCCGTCATACTCAATGGTGTTGAAGTTATAGTTCCAAGGAACTCTGATAACCTCCACATCTTTGGAAGCAAGAGTTCTTAGAATGCTGTTCTTTACTCCACAATCCAACAGTACAACTTTTTTGCCTTTACCCTCATTGTATTTTATAACCTCTTTGCAGCTTACCTCATCTACCTGGTTGACAACATTAGGATTTACACAAGAAAGATCTGCATTGCAGTCATCCTGAACAATTTTGCCCATCATTGAACCGTTGTCTCTAAGAACTTTGGTAAGTTCTCTTGTGTCAATTCCAAAAATTCCTGGAATCTGGTTCTCTTTAAGCCATTGGTCCAGACTCTTTGCCGCATTCCAGTGGCTGTAATTAAAAGAATAGTCAGATATTACCAATGCTTTAACCTGGATTTTATCTGACTCAAAATATTTGGAAATACCATTCTCCAATTCATCTGCCGGAACGCCATAGTTACCAATAATAGGATAGGTTACACATAGAATCTGGCCTGAATAAGATGGGTCTGTAAGACTCTCGGGGTAGCCAACCATAGCGGTACTGAAAACAACCTCTCCGCAAGCAGGTTGCTCATAACCAAAGGAAAATCCTTGAAACTCAAGACCATTTTCCAATACTAGCTTTGCTTTTTTAATTGACTGCATCTATTTATATATTGTATGGGTTTAACAAAATCGGACAAAGATACTTTTTTTATCTATTTTTTGCAATATAAACGACCACCCTCGTGACGTGTTATTTCAACAATTTCACCTTTTGAGGCATAGCCAAAATCAATTTGTGCCTGATACCTTTTACCGTCTATCTCTACAGTGCCGGAAGGTTTCAGGTCTGTAGCCACAACACCCTTCATTCCTACAAGTGTTTGCAGACTCTCTTTTTCCACCCCAACAAATCCTTCTTTTCCTCCCGACAACAAATCTGTTTTGAGTGCGATATGTGAAAATGCTTTTGTCGGGAATAACTTTGCGGCAAAATATACTGACAGGAAGAGCATTGTTGTTGTGGATACCAACACTATTGCAAATGGCTTTACCAATGGTGTAAGGTTGATGCCTTCTGCATTGAATACTATGTTGTTGTCTATCATTGCAAAGGCAAGGGTGACAATGACAAGTATGATTCCGCAGACTCCAGTCACTCCAAATCCCGGAATTACGAATACCTCCAGGGCAAGGAGGACAAGTCCCAAAATGAAGAATATTATCTCCCAATTCTGCACGAATCCCTCTAGGTATAGAGGTACAAAATACAACACCACGCCGGCAAGTGCTGCAACAAGTGGAAATCCTATTCCCGGGCTCTGGAATTCAAAGTAGATTCCTCCAATTATAAGCATAAGTAGAAGCCCCTGAATCACAGGATTAAGGAAGAAGTATATGATTTTGTTGAGAGGAGAAATCTTGTGTTCCTGAATAATATATTCATTCTCCTCTCCTGTAACAAGTTTCGCCACTTCATTTACAGACTCGGCCATTCCCTCGCTAAAATTGTTTGCAATAGCCTCTGAGGGGGTAAAGCTCAGCACACTGTCTGCACTAACCATTTTCTGGGCAATCTCAGGATCCCTGTGCCATACCCAAGATGTGTCATTTCCGTTTATTACAGCCTTTTTGCCGTGGCTCTCAGCTGTTGCCCGCATCATTGCCCGCATAAATGACTGGTATTTGTCGGGAAGAACATCTCCGTTCTGGTTTACAACAGTTGCGGCACCAATGGAACTGCCGTTGCGCATATATATGGAGTCGCAGGCAATGGAGATGAGGGCTCCTGCAGATGCTGCCTGTATGTTTATAAATGAAATGACAGGAACCGGTGACTGCATAATTGCAGTCCGGATGCTGTCTGCCGCATCCAATGCCCCTCCGTAAGTGTTGAGATTCAGGATAATGTAGCCTGCATTGGCCTGACTTGCCTCCTTAAGTGCATCGGTGAACATCTTTGCTGAGGACTTGTCAATCTCTTTGTGCAACTTTATTACATAGAAAGAGATTGTCTTATTTTCTGGTGTAATTTTTTTCTCCTGAGCAGCTGTCAAATTTAAGGCAAACACCACAAGAAATACTGTAAGTATGTTTTTTACAACGAATTTCATCATCTCTACATTTTTGATGCCAATTTAATGATTTTTTCTGAATTTTTGGAAGTCGGGGACCGACTTCTTTTGGAACCCGGAGACCGACTTCCAAAAAAAATGGGGATAGTTGGGGAAATTTTTTATTTTTGTGCTTATGCATTTTTAAAAATATTAACACTTAATTATAGAAACTATGAAGATTAAAAGATTTTTCCTGGTTGCAGCAAGCTTGTTGTTGTCGGGAGTGATGGTTGCACAGAGTTATGGCTGGCATCCCGATGATGAGAATTATGCAGAGAGCTGTACTTCAATTATGGTGGGTAAAAAGGCAAGTTCAGACGGTTCTGTAATGACTGCCCATTCTTGTGATTCCAACTACCGTACCTGGCTTTCTATGGAGCCAAGCAAAACTTACAAACCGGGTGAGTTACAGGCAATTTATTGGGGACTGCTTCATAATGAGGAGCGCCACGATATGCGCAATGTGGAGAAAAAAGGTGAGATTCCTGCTCCAACAGTTCCTACCTACAGATTTCTCAATGTGGCTTATCCGTGTATGAATGAGAAACAGCTTGCTATTGGCGAGACTACAACAGTTGGCAAAAGGGAACTTAAGAGAGCTGACGGTTTGTTTATGATTGAGGAGCTTGAGAGAGTTGCTCTTGAGAGATGTTCTACTGCAAGAGAGGCTATAGCCCTTATGGGTGCCCTTGCAGAGGAGTATGGTTATGCAGATGGTGGTGAGTGTCTTACAGTAGCAGATAAAAATGAGGTTTGGCATTTTGAGATTTACGGAAACGGTAAGCTTCCGGAAAATCCTAAAGCTAAAAAATCAAAGAAAACTCCTGTTGACAAGGCAGGCGCACTTTGGGTAGCACAGAGAATTCCGGATGATCACGTAGGTGTATCGGCTAATATTCCAAGAATTGGTGTTGTGGATTTTAATGATCCCGACAATTTTATGTATTCTAATGGTCTTAAAGAACGCTCAAAAGCTCTTGGTTACTGGAGTGGTGAGGGAGACTATGTGTTCTGGAAAGTTGTATCAAGCGGCAAAAAACCTTTCTCTATCCGTGAGTGGTTTGTATTGAGCACATTGGCTCCATCCTTGAAACTTGATTACAATGCAGATGAGATTCCTTTCTCTGTAAAACCAGAGAAAAAAGTATCACCTGAGGATATGTTTGCATTTTACAGAGAGACATACGAGGGTACAGAGTATGACCAGGTCAAGAATCTTGGTGTAGAAGTGGACAGAAGAAAAGTTGAGAATGGTGAGACAATTTCTTACAAAGAGACTGTATATCCTGTTTCAACATTTATGCCTGGTGATATGAGGACTCTTCTAAACTCATTGAAACCTGATGTAACACCAAGAATCAGAACAATTGCAGTTATCCAGTGCTCTTATTCTCACATTATGCAGTGTAGAGACTGGTTGCCTGATGAGATTGGCGGTATTGCTTACTTCTCATTTGACAACCCTGCACAGAGCCCAAGAATTCCTATTTATGCTGGTGCTACTGAACTTCCAAAAGATTGGGGTGTTTGCGGACAGCACAGATATAGGGAAGATGCAGCTATCTGGTCATATAGGGAGACTAACCGTATTGCAACTATCAGCTGGGACAAGACAAGACATCTTCTTGAGGAGCAGGTTGCAAATTATGAGCAGCAGATGATGAGAGAGAATGCGCTTATTGAGAAAGAGGTTGCACAGTTGTTGAAAGAGGGTAAAAAAGAGGAGGCTACAAAACTTCTTAACAATTATACACAGAAGTATGCATCTTCTACTGCAAAGACTTGGGAAGACTTGAAAGCAGAACTTTGGACCATCTTTGCACGTGCTATGTAACAAATTGTAACTTTTTTATAAAAAACTACAATTTAGGAGAACAACGTAATAAAAAGTTTTATAGCTTTGCGCCTATAACAGAGAAACAGAGATTTTATATCTTATGAATAACAGTTCAAACATAATGAACATTTCATTAGGGCATAACCTGGCTGAGATTATTCAGGTGGTTATTTCTATTGTCATTATGTCTGTGATTATTATTATTCAATAATGATGTAGAATCCTTGAGTGATAAAATTAAACCGCTTGTAGGATTTGAACTGCAAGCGGTTTTTTATTTTAAGTTATAATTTGTTACTACAATGGAACTGAGAAGCAATAAAACTATAAAGGGAAGGCAAATGGCAGGTGCCCGTGCTTTGTGGAGAGCCAACGGAATGGAGAAGAAGCATTTTGGCAAACCTGTAATTGCTGTTGTGAACTCTTTTACACAATTTGTTCCAGGACACGTGCATTTGCATGAGATAGGCCAGTTTGTAAAACAGGAGATTGAGAAAGCCGGATGTTTTGCGGCAGAATTCAATACAATAGCCATAGATGACGGTATTGCAATGGGACACAACGGTATGTTGTATTCGTTGCCTTCCAGGGAAATCATTGCAGACAGCGTTGAATATATGTGCAATGCTCATTGTGCAGATGCAATGATCTGTATTTCAAACTGCGACAAGATTACTCCAGGTATGCTTATGGCGGCAATGAGACTCAATATCCCTGCTGTATTTGTATCGGGAGGACCTATGGAGGCCGGAAATGTAAATGGCAAAGATTGTGACCTTGTGGATATAATGGTGAAAGGGGCTGATACAGAGGTTTCTGATGAACTTCTCGATGAGTATGAACAGATGGGTTGCCCAACTTGCGGATGTTGTTCAGGTATGTTTACTGCCAATTCAATGAATTGCCTTACAGAGGCTTTGGGATTGGCTCAGGTAGGAAACGGTACTGTTCTTGCAACACACGCAAACAGAAAGAAACTTTTCCAGAAAGGAGCAGAGCTTGTCGTAAAGCTTGCAAATGAATATTATTTCAATGACAATGAGGCAGTTCTGCCACGTTCTATAGCAACCAGAGAGGCTTTTGAAAATGCTATGATGCTTGATATTGCAATGGGTGGATCTACCAATACGGTATTGCACCTTCTGGCAATAGCACACGAGGCTGGTGTAGATTTTACAATGCAGGATGTGGACAGACTTTCAAAGAAAGTACCTGTGCTTTGTAAAGTTGCCCCTAACTGTGATTATCATATTCAGGATGTGAACCGTGCCGGCGGAGTTATGGGTATTATGAATGAGCTTGCAAAAGGGGGATATCT
This sequence comes from Candidatus Egerieisoma sp., assembly GCA_045645465.1. Classification (GTDB taxonomy): domain Bacteria; phylum Bacteroidota; class Bacteroidia; order Bacteroidales; family UBA932; genus Egerieousia. The sequence continues at coordinate 23,076 of JAZRIV010000042.1, read as the reverse complement.
GCATACCTCTGCAGCAAGAGTTGATTACCCTTCATTGCAGTTGGCACTTACAGATTGTAATGTAACAGATTGTAACAAGTCTTACAACAACGCACAGAGCCTTTATCTCTCAGCTCCGTGTGGGAAGAGAACTGTAAAATTGGGAGAAAATGAAAGTGTATACAAAGAGTTGGATACTGATAGGGCTGGCGGTTGTATAAGGAATTTGGAGAATGCATACTCTAAAGACGGAGGACTTGCTGTCCTGTATGGAAATATAGCTCCAAAGGGCTGTATAGTAAAGACAGCCGGAGTTGCGGAGCATATTCTTAAATTTAAAGGTACTGCAGTAGTTTTTGAGAGCCAGGAGGATGCTGTCAACGGAATTTTGGGAGGCAAAGTTGAGAAAGGAAATGTGGTGGTTATCAGATATGAAGGGCCAAAAGGGGGACCTGGAATGCAGGAGATGCTTTATCCTACATCTTTCCTTAAGAGCCGTAAACTTGACAAGGATTGCGCACTAATCACAGACGGCAGATTCTCCGGTGGTACAAGCGGACTTTCAATAGGGCACATTTCACCTGAGGCGGCAAATAAAGGTCCTATAGCATTGATAGAGGATGGAGATACAATAACAATAGATATTCCGGCAAGAAAAATTGATGTGGAGCTTACCCCACAGGAGCTTGAGGCAAGGAGAGAAAAACTTGAGCAGGGGAACGGATACAAACCAAAAGTGAGAAACAGAGAGATAAGCAAGGCACTTAAGGCATACGCTTCATTGGCCGGAAGTGCAGATATAGGAGGAGTAAGAGTAATTGACTAAATGAGATTTTCAGATGGACAGGAGAATGATGACAGGAGCAGAGGCTCTGATGAACGCATTTTTGGATGAGGGGGTAGATACAATATTCGGATACCCGGGCGGAGCCATTATGCCTGTATACGACAAACTGTATGATTTTACTGACAGGCTTAACCATATTCTTGTAAGACACGAGCAAGGCGCTGTTCACGCGGCTGAAGGTTATGCAAGAAGCACCGGCAAAGTGGGAGTATGTATGGCAACAGCAGGTCCTGGAGCAACTAATTTTGTAACAGGAATTGCTGATGCAATGATGGATTCTACACCGTTGGTGTGTATAACAGCTCAGGTAAATGTAAATAAACTGGGAACAAACTTCTTTCAGGAGGCTGATATGATAAGCATAACACTCCCGATAACCAAATGGAGTTACCAGATTTCATCTGCAGAGGAGATTCCTACAGTTATGGCGCAGGCATTCCATATTGCAGCAGAGGGGAGACCCGGACCGGTGCTGGTGAGTCTTACCAGAAATGCCCAGGTTGAGATGATGGAGTACTCATACAATAAGGAGGATGCGATTGCACAGCTTGGGATGGCCAGGACACCTGCCGGAGATGAGTATAAAGAGAAGGTTGCCCAAATTGCACAGATGCTCAATAAAGCAGAAAGGCCACTTATAATTGCAGGACACGGCGTAATTATATCGGGAGGATGTGAAGTGTTGAAAGAGTGTGCAGACAAGGCAAATATCCCTGTAGCAGTTACCCTCCTTGGTTTGGGTGCAATGGACCAGAGTGATCCGGAGTATGTGGGAATGGTTGGAATGCACGGAAATGTTGCCCCAAATGTGATGACACAAAAAGCAGATGTGATTCTGGCAATTGGAATGAGATTCTCAGACAGGGTGACAGGAGAGGTTAAGGGATATGCTTCAAATGCAACAATTGTTCACGTTGATATAGATGTTTCAGAGTTTGACAAGAATGTGAAGGTGGACATACCTTTCCAGAGTGATGCAAAAGAGTTCCTTGACACATTGGTTGGTTCACTTGAATATGTGGAGAGAAAGGAGTGGTTTGAACTGTATGCCCAAAAACGTAAGTTTGAGATGGAGAATGTTATGGCTCCGCAGTTGAATTCCCCAATCCTTACAATGGCTCAGGTTGTGAATGCAGTAAATGAAGCAGGAAACAAAAAGAAGGTTATTGTAACTGATGTAGGACAGAACCAGATGTTTACAGCAAGATATGCGGCACTGGAGGGGAATATGGGATGGGTTACATCCGGAGGCCTTGGAACAATGGGATTCGGTCTTCCGGCAGCAATTGGAGCACAGGCAGGCAATCCAAATTCAGATGTAGTTCTTTTTACAGGTGACGGCGGTTTTCAGATGAACATTCAGGAGTTGGGCACAATTCTTCAGAGCGGACTTCCGGTAAAGATAGTTCTTCTGAACAATACATATCTGGGAATGGTAAGGCAATGGCAGGAGCTGTTCTTTGAGAGAAGATACTCATTTACCTATTTGGCAAATCCTGATTTCCAGGCTCTGGCAAGTGCATACGGCATCAAATCTGCCAGAATTGAAAAACATCAGGAGCTGAAGGATGCTGTAAGGGAGATGATGGAGCACAACGGACCATATTTGCTTGAGGCAGCAATGATTGAGCAGGAGAATGTATTCCCGATGATTCCTGCAGGAAAAACACTTGATGATATAATTTTTGAATAGATAGAAAAATGGAAAGATATATAGTTAAAGCAGAAGGAATAGACAGACTGGATGTGTTGAACAGAATTTCAACATTGTGTCTTCAGAAAAGATTGGAAGTTGAGAATTTTGAGTTCTCAAGAACAGCACCCCAGCAGGGTGAATACAAGATAACCTGCTACTCGGACAAACAGGATATGATTGAGAGACTGGTTTGCCAGATTAGCAACATTGTTGAGATAAAAAGAGCATATTATACAATTTAAGAATATAACAGACTAATATATAAAACTATGGCAAAATTGAATTTTGGTGGTGTAGAGGAGCAAGTAGTTACCCGCGCCGAGTTTACATTGGAGAAAGCACAAGAGGTGTTGGCAAATGAGACAATAGCAATCATTGGTTATGGTGTTCAGGGCCCGGGCCAGGCACTTAACCTTAAAGATAATGGATTTAACGTAATTGTGGGCCAGAGAAAAGACTCAAAAACTTGGGACAAGGCAGTTGCAGACGGTTGGGTACCGGGAGAGACTTTGTTTGACATTGAGGAGGCTTGCCAGAAGGCTACAATCATTGAGTATCTTCTTTCAGATGCAGGTCAGATTGCAGTATGGCCAACAGTTAAAAAGCACCTTACCCCTGGTAAAGCTCTTTATTTCTCACACGGCTTTGGCATTACCTATAATGACCGTACAGGTATTGTGCCTCCTGCAGATGTTGATGTTATCCTTGTTGCACCAAAAGGCTCGGGTACATCTCTAAGACGTCTTTTCCTTGAGGGTAGAGGTTTGAACTCTTCATACGCAATTTATCAGGATGCTACTGGAAAAGCATACGACAGAGTAATTGCTCTTGGAGTAGGTATCGGTAGCGGTTATTTGTTTGAGACCACTTTCAAACGTGAGGTTTACTCAGACCTTACAGGTGAGCGCGGTTCGTTGATGGGTGCTATCCAGGGTTTGTTTGCTGCCCAGTATGAGACTTTGCGTGAGAACGGCCACACTCCATCTGAGGCGTTCAATGAGACTGTAGAGGAGCTTTCACAGAGCCTTATGCCACTGATTGCAGAGAACGGTATGGACTGGATGTACGCTAACTGCTCTACAACAGCACAGAGAGGAGCTCTTGACTGGTGGAAGAAATTCCGCGATGCTACAAAACCTGTATTTACAGAGCTTTACAACGAGGTTAAATGTGGAAACGAGGCTCAGATTTCAATAGATTCAAACAGCAAGCCAGATTATAGAGTCAAACTTGAGGCAGAGCTTAAAGAGCTTAGAGAGAGTGAGATGTGGCAGGCTGGCCAGACTGTAAGATCTTTGCGTCCGGAGAACAACTAATTTTCAGCAATGGAACAGACGCAATATTTTCCGCAGTTGCACAAGATGTTATGGGGCCAAAAGATGACATTACCCATTTCTCTTATACAAAAAAGACAAGCAAAGACAGGGGGCCGGTAGTTATTGGTATTGAGCTGGCACAATCGGGTGATCTGGAGAGTCTTGAAAGAAAGATGATAGAGAACGGATTTGCATATGAATACCTAAATGACAAACCTTTGCTTTTTGAATTTTTAGTTTAACTTTTAAAACTTTACATTATGAAAACTATGGATTGGACACAATTGTCTTTCAAATATTCCAGAACAAATACTGTACTAACCTGTCTATATAAAGACGGCAAATGGGGTCCTATTGAGAGCCAGACAGCAGATACATTGAACCTTACAGTGTTCTCACCATCATTGCATTATGGAATGTCCTGCTTTGAGGGACTCAAAGCTTTCAGAGGAGCAGACAACAAAGTGAGAATCTTCCGTCCGGATGAGAACGCAAAAAGATTGCAGAGTTCTGCAGGATTTTTGGGAATACCATGCCCTGATGAGGAGCTGTTCATCAGGATGTGCAAACAGGCAGTTAAGGAGAATATTGATTATCTTCCTCCATACGAGTTGAGAGCTGCATTGTATATCCGTCCTATTCTTGTAACTACAATCCCTTCAATCAATCTTGTTCCGCAGAATGACGGTATTATGTTTATGGTAATTACCCTTCCTGTAGGTTCATATGCAGGAAAGGTTCTTGATCCTATTCCAACTGTTATTGCAAGAGATTATGACCGTGCAGCACCTAACGGCAGCGGTTCGTTTAAAGTTGGTGGCAATTATGCTTGTGCAATGTATGCAACAGGTGTAGCTGTAAAACAGGGATACAAAGATGTATTGTTCTTGAATCCTGAGACAAAGAATGTGGATGAGTTCTCGTCTGCAAACTTCTTTGGAATTAAGGGAAACAAATATATAACACCTTGTTCCAAGACTGTACTTCCTTCCATTACCAACAAATCATTGAGACAAGTTGCTGAAGATTTGGGAATGGAGGTAGAGAACAGGGATATTCCAGTAGATGAACTTTCTACATTTGAGGAGGTTGGACAGTGCGGTACAGCAGTTGTAATTACCCCAGTAAATATGATTGAGGACAAGACTGCTCTTGCAGCAGAGAATGTTACCGCTTCTTACAAATATTCTGCTGAGTGTGGTCCCAAGAGCCGCAAACTGTATGAGACCCTTACCGGTATACAGTATGGTGAGATTGAGGACAAGCACGGATGGTGTACATTTGTAGAGTAGTTCAGAACCTTGCAAGCGACATCCTTTTTTTAAGGAAGTCCTTAAGGCCATCACCTTCGATGATTTCTATATCATCAAGCAACCCAAGGACAAATCTACCTATGCCTTCATAACCGCATACCCAAGTGTCCAGAATAAAGTGTGAAGTTTCTCCGTCTATAGGATGGAGAAACTTTTCTCCTAATGGATATTCTTCCACAAGAAGTGATGCAGCTCTAAGACCAAGCTTCAGTTTTACAGGAATCTGCTGAAAACTATTTATCCTGAACAGGTCCATAAGACCTTCCTTGTGCTCCTGCTCATATTCCCATTCCTTATCCAGAATCTCTACAGAGCCAATTCGGGACACCTTGAACAGCTTGTTTTTTCCCGACAATACTTCATAAGCCCAAACCTGTATATAGTTTGTTGTAAAGGCCAAAGGTTCTACAAGCCTGTCTGATACATTTTTGCTGTGGGCAGATGTATAGTTGTGCAGAATAATTTGTCTCTTCTCCTCAATTGCTTCTATTATTGAGTTTACATTTTTTGCATTTTCTCCTTTAACTACGCACTCTGCCAACATTTTAAAGTCGTATACAGAAGCCAGTTTAGCTTTAAGGTTCTGTTTTATTGTATTTGTAGGATCTATGCTCTCTATTGCAGAATTGAGGATATATGCCTCCTCTTCTGTAAAGTGGACAAGTTGGGATATCTCTTTAAAATATTTTGATTTTTTGTCTATCCTGAAACAATCATCTTTTTTTGCAATAAGAAATCCTGCCTCCTTAAATGTGTCTATATATCGGTAAATCGTTCTTGGTGAGGTTGACAACCTCTCTGCCAGATCATTTACGGTATACCTGTTATTGGCAGTAAGCAACATCATCAGCCTGAGAAGCCTGTCTATTTTTGGCTGGTCCATTTTATAGCTCTTTAAGGTAATTTTCTATATTGTTAAAGAATTTGCCGATGTGGTAGCCGTCACATAGTCCGTGGTGGAATGAAATTGCAATTGGCATTATCATTTTTCCCTCTTTAAGAATTGCTTTTCCAACATTTATCAGTGGTTTGCGGGAACCGAAACTGCAAGATTGGGTTGCGGTAACAGATGTGAAATGCAAATCCGGCAATGCACTTATTACAACAATATCAGAGCAACCTCTTGCTTCAGCATCCTGTTCTATGTAATATGGATTGTGGTTTGAAGTATCAAGAGATGCAGTTATTTCATCCATAACCTTATTGAATTTCTCAAAGGTCTGGTGATATGGAACCTTTATAGATGTGAATTCACCATTGTTTCCTACTTGAATAGGGGTTACTACAGATATTTTGTCGTATAGTACAACCTTATCTTCCCCATTAATCTGTTCTATTCTGTATTTCAGCTCAGTGATGTCATTTACTGAGCGCAGTATGGCGTATACATATTTCCTGAAAAATGATGTCTTTTTCTCTTTGCAGTCGTTGTATGCAATTGTACAATCTACTTCTGATGTAATACTTACCTGTGGATTTAGGAAGTTTTTGTAAAACTCGTAGCTTTTTGCTCTGTCCCAGGTGTTAAGATTGATGATAGTTCTGGTATTCTGATTCATAATGCTATAAGTTTGAGAATAAGTTTATGTCATTGTCCCAGGAATTGTCTTTTACAGACTCATCCTTCTGTTTGTTTATAGTGTAGTCAGGCAATTGTTCAACAATTTCCATAACTCTTTCGTTTGCCGAAATACCAACTTCTCTTGGCGAAATTACCTGAATGTTCGGCTGATAGTCAAAAATCAGATTATAGAATTCTCTATTAGGAATAATGTTGACTGTAAATTCAAAATCTCCGTTCTCGTGCCTGTATGCAATTTTCTGGGAATGGTGTATCGGATTTTGCCTGATAAATGGGGCAAGCTTGTTCTTTACAAGAAATCTCACCTCTTTAACCTCTCCTGTGAGTTTGGTTACACCTATTATGTCGTGGAAATATTCGTCGGGATTAAAATTATATTCCTCCGGGAATGGTAGGATAGAATATGAATAGTCTCTTATACGGTCCAATGGGAGCTTGTATACACCTTGCAAGCCGTCTTTATACCCCAATGCATACCATCTTCCTTTGTACTCTTTCAGATAGAAGGGGTAAAAAATTATGCTCATTATATTGTTTGAGCGGGAAGAGTAATAACCTATGCAGAGTGCTTTTCTATTGATAATTGCATCGTGGACAGTGTCAAAATATTCAAGTCCGAGAGGATTTTTCTTCTCCTGACAGGAGACAACACTGCTTCTTTTATTCAGTTTTGCATTTATCTCTTCCTCCAGCACTTCCGTTATGTTTCTCAAATCAGACAATTCATCAAATGAAGTGTAATGTTTGAGTGTATCAGTCATTTCTGCTATGGCAAGCAGATTCTCTTTTCCAACTTTTGCTTTCTGAATTGTGTAATTGGGATCTTTATATTTGTAGTATTTGTGGTCATAAACTACAATGGGTGCCCCATATCCTTTGTTTTTGTCTCTCATAATTTGCAGATCCAGTTGAATGGATCTTACTGAAACTTTATATTTGGCACCAACCTTACTTCCATACTTTGTCTTTATTGCCTGTGTGCAGGCATTTATGAGATCCAATAATGTGTATTTGTTTTTGGTGTCACGCAAGCAGGAATCAATTACCCTGTGTCTAAGCAAAGCATTGGAAGAGTTACTCATAACCGAATATTTTTTCTTTACAAATATAATAATTTACTATCTTTATAGCGCAATTTATTTGCGGTGTGCCAATTTTATGCCCCCTTTTATTTACATAATCTTATAAACTATGGAACTGGATTCTGTTATTTCTTACGCGCTGCTTGTGTTTACATCATTTTTTACACTGGTAAATCCCATAAGTATTTTACCTGTATATTTGGGACTTACGTCGGAGATATCAGAGAAACAAAAACTTGAAATTGCCAGAAGGGCAGTTTTTGCAGCTCTGCTTATCTTGCTTGGTTTTGCATTTTCGGGACAATTCCTTTTCAAATTTTTTGGCATTTCTGTAGACAGTTTCAGAATAGTAGGTGGTGCAATCTTCTTTATTGTTGGTTTTGATATGCTTAATGCCCGCCTTTCCCCTATAAAAGGTGGAAATGACGAGATTACAAAAGCTGTTAAAGATATAGCCATTACCCCTTTGGCAATTCCAATGCTATGTGGACCTGGTGCAATTACAAATGCAATTGTACTTATGGAAGATGCCGTTACTCTGCCTCACAAAATTGCATTTGTTGCAGCTGTACTGGTGGTGTTGATTCTGTGTTATCTAATCTTTGCATTCTCTGCCAAGATTGTCCGTTATTTGGGTGAGACAGGAATTAATGTAATGCTCCGTATAATGGGACTTATCATTATGGTGATTGCTGTTGAGTTCTTCCTTGCAGGTATCAGACCATTCATCAATTCATTTATTGGTCAGTAATGGAAATTAAGGAGCAGAAAAAAGAGATAAGAAAAGCAATAAGGGAACTTAAAAAAGCCTTTTCACAAAATGAGAGGGATTTGCTTTCAGTTGCTGTTGCAGACAATCTTCTTTCATTGCCGGAAATTTCTGGGGCAAAGACAATACTTCTCTATTATTCTCTTCCCGACGAAGTCAATACTGAATTTCTCATTGAAAAATTGAGTAACCATAGAGCTGGGGACAAGAGACTGATTCTCCCAGTTGTTGATGGAGATTTCCTTTTATTGAAAGAATATATTCCAGAAGAGATGGTGAAGGGATATCAGAATATCTCTGAACCGGCAGGTATTGAGTGTGTAAGTCCGGCTGAAATGGATCTTGCAATTATCCCAGGTGTGGCATTTGACAGCAAATGTAACAGAATGGGTAGGGGGAAAGGTTTCTATGACAGGCTTCTCCCTTATCTGAATTGCAAAAAAATTGGTTTGGGCTTTGATTTTCAGATAGTGGATTCCATTCCTTGTGAAGATTTTGACAAACCTCTGGATATGGTTATAACGGAAAAGAAGATATATGTAAAATAAAAAACGGGAAGTAATTCCCGTTTTTTATTTTACATATGGTACAGCTATACAATCTTTGCTCCACCAGACCATACTCCGGTAATCTGCAAATCTTTGTCCATAAGTACAATATCTGCATCTTTGCCTTCTTCCAATGAACCTGCTCTGTCAAAACATCCCATAACTTTTGCCGGGGTTTCAGTAGCCATTCTAACTGCATCAACAAAAGGGATACCCGCAGCTACAGCCACTCTCACCACTTTATCCATAGTGGCAATACTGCCTGCAAGAGAAGAATGGTCTTTAAGTTTTACAACCTCATCCTCAATTATAAAATCAGGGTCATCAAGAACAGGTTTGTCATAGCAGGCATACTTCAATGCATTTGTTACAAGACTCATATTCTCCACACCTTTGAGCTTGTATACAAGCCTTAGTATAGTAGCCGGAAGGTGCCTTCCGTCAGCTGTCACTTCCACACTCATATCATCCAACAAGAATACACTCTCTACAGTACCTTCATATTTGTACTCACCTCTCTTATGGAATCCAGGCATTGCATTGTACAATTGCGACACGTGAGTAAATCCTGCATCAAAAGCCTCTTTAACAACCTCAAATTCTGCTTGAGTATGGGTAATTGCCGCAACTATATTTTTCCATTTGAGAATTTTGGCCATTTCATAAGCACCGGGTAGTTCAGGCGACAAATCCCATCTTTTTATACAGTTTGTATTTGCAAGAATCTTAAGATATTCCTCCTTGTCAGGATTTTTTGCACCTGGAAAACTCTTTACCATATTAGGGTTGAAATAAGGGCCGGCTACGTGTATACCTTTAATAGGGGTATTGCCCTCTTTCATAATCTCTTCACATACTTTTGCAGAGTTGTATATCTTCTCTGTCTTTGCTGTATAGATTGTAGGGAATATTGTTGTTGCACCGTGTTTGATATGCACATCAACAGCTGTGTCAAAAGCCTCACGTGTACCTTCTTTAAAGGATTTGCCACCGCCACCGTGTATATTCATTGCAACAAATCCAGGAAGAATGTAATCCCCCTTGACATCAACTATTGCAGCACCAATACGTGGAAGGTCGCTGTTTGCAATTTCAAGAATCTTGGAATCGCTCAAAATTATTGAGCCTCCCTCCAGCCATCCGACAGGAGTCAAGATCTTTCCATTTATAATTTGTGTTAACATATATTACTCAAAGTTTTTAACAAGTTTACCCATAGCCCAAACACCTCTTACATTAAGGTCGTTGTCCAAAAGAAGGATATCTGCATCCTTGCCTCGTTCCAAAGAGCCTTTTCTGTCATATACCCCCATAATCTTTGCAGGAGTCTCTGAAATCATACGGCAAACATCAAACAATGGTACCTCTGCTTTGAACGTCATTGTTTGGATAAGCCTGTCCATTGTAGCAATACTTCCTGCCAACGCAGATCTGTCAGCCAGTTTGCATACACCATCCTCAATGATGACACGTGGGTCAAATGCGGTTTTGCTGTCGCTGGCAGCACAAGCCAAAGCATCTGTAATAAGTGCAGTCTTCTCTACACCTTTAACTTTGTAGATAAGTCTCAGGATTGTAGGAGGGACGTGAATGCCATCTGCAATTGCTTCAACAGTCATATCGTCCATCAAGTAGATTGACTCAACTGTTCCCTCATATTTGTATTCATTCTTTTTGTGGAAACCAGGCATTGCATTGTAGAAGTGTGTAGCGTGTGTATAACCTGCATCATAACCGGCTCTGATATCTTCAAACTCAGCCTGAGTGTGTGCAACAGAAACAAGAATGCCTTTTGATGATACATATTTTCCAAACTGCAATGCACCTGGAAGCTCTGGAGATGCATCCCATCTTTTAATGCACTTGGTCTCTTCCAATAATGGAATGTACTCATTAGGGTCTGGATTCTTTATATATTCAGGAATTTGCCCACCAGCCATTTTCATATTAAAGTAGTGACCCTCAAGATGCAAGCCAAGAATTGGGCTGTCTTTCTCTGCCATAAGTTTCTCAGTGGTTTCGGCAGCAGCTCTGATCATCGGGATACTTGATGAAGAAAGGGTTGGGAAGATACTGGTTGTTCCGTGCTGCATATGTGCATCAACTGCAGTTCTGAAGGCATCTTCTGTTCCTTCCATAAAGTCTCTGCCGCCACCGCCGTGAACGTGAATCTCAACGCCGCCGGGAACTATGTACATTCCTCTTGCATCAACAATTTTTGCACCTACTACTGCAAGGTCACAATTTGATACCTCTAAAATCTTATTGTCACTGATAATGACAGATCCGTTCTTCAACCATCCTTGTGGAGTGTGGATCTTACCGTTAATAATTTGAGTCAGCATATCGTGTAAAATTTATATCCAGATTTATTAGCATACAAATATAAAAAATTTTTTATTCTTTTAATGTAATTTATAAATATTCAAAATTGATTTTACTTGCAATTTCATACCCCTCTTCATATAGTGAATTCAATTTGGTTATATCCTTCTCCATTCTGTCTACTTCAAGGGGGCGCAGAGGTCTGAGTACTGTAATTTGTCCACTCTCTTCAAGTGAATCTATTATATCCATTGTCCTGTTGTAGTTGGCATTCCTGTTTGAAATTGCCTGCTGGAGTTTTGGATATTTATGGTAAAATATTTTGTCAAAGAAATTATTGTGTGAGACAGGTTTTCTGTATCCCTTATTTCTGGTAAGCACTACAAGATTGTTTGAATATCCCTCTTTTCTGGCAAATTCTATTGGTACAGAATCTGCAATACCACCATCCAACATTGGTATACCGTCCACTTTGGCTATTGGGCACACAAATGGCAGGCTGCTTGATGCTCTTACAATCTCCATAATTCTGTCGGGAGAATGCTTCTCTTCAAAATAATTTGCTTCACCTGTTATGCAGTTTGTTGTAACCATAACATATCTTCCCTGAGAATTTTCATAAGCCTTATAGTCATACGGAATAATTTCTGTAGGGAACTTTTCAAACAAAAGCTTGAAATCCATAATATTACGTTGTGTAAACAGATATTTTAACCCCACATAACCATATTTCTCCAACAAATCTATATTGCTGTATTTGGCTCTTTTCTTTTGTCCCGACATATAAGAGAGTCCATTGCACGCCCCGGCACTCACCCCCACAGTAAACGGAAATATAATGCCCCTATCCATAAAATTATCCAACACCCCACACGTAAATACACCCCTGAGGCCACCGCCCTCAAGTATCAACGAGGATTTATTATCTAATTCGTATCTCATATCAGTCCAAATATACATAAATTTTAAATTGTGACGTTGTCATAATTTGTAATTTTTTTGATAACTGGTGGAATAAAAAATACAGCAGTTTGAAATTGGTCCAAACTGCTGTAAGTATATTAATAAGATAGAAAAATGAGCTAAAGATGGCGGAGAACCTCATTGTAATCCGGCTCCTGGGTAATCTCCGGAACAAGTTGCACATAGCGTACAATAAGTTCAGGATCTATTATAATTACCGCACGGGCAAGGAGTCCCTGTAGCGGGCCGTCTTCCATAAGCACTCCATAGTCTGTTGAGAAACCAGAATTTCTGAAGTCTGATAAGGTAATTACATTTTCAATTCCTTCTGTAGTACAAAATCTTGAATGTGCAAAAGGAAGGTCTTTAGAAATAGCCAATACCAATGTGTCTTTCATATTTGAAGCAAGCTGGTTGAATTTGCGTACACTTGTTGCGCAAACACCTGTATCCAGGCTTGGAAATATATTCAACACCAGTGTTTTACCTTTCAAATCTTCTGGAGTGATAGTAGCCAAATCAGATTTTACCAAATTGAATACAGGGGCTTTCTTGCCTATTTCTGGGAGGTTACCTTTTAGGGATACCTTGTGATTTTTAAAAGTTACTTTTTTCATAATGTTTTTTCAGAACTAACAATTTATAGCAATTAATGTTTATTTTTACAGTATAAAATAAGAATTTAACCATTATTATCTTTTAATAATTCAAAAATATGAAAAGGTTTTCAGTTTTCCTAATTTTATTGGCTATAATTTGTGCTTGTTCTACAAATTCTTCTCAAAACAACAATTCTAACGGTGATACAGTAAAAGAGGCCCAAATGAGAGCTATGGGACTTGTAGATATTCACGACCTTGATTCTACAATTGCAGTAGACCTTATTTATGCAAAGCCATATAATTTTATGGGTAGGGTGCTATACCATAATGTTAATAAAGCATTTATGTTGCCTGAGACTGCAGAAAAACTTGTTAAGGCAAATAAACTGCTTAAATCTATCAGACCAGACCTTAACCTTATAGTATATGATGCTGCACGTCCTATCAGCATACAGCAGGAGATGTGGGATAGTGTAGAAGGTACAGATAAAGAGGATTTTGTGGCAAATCCTGCAAAAGGCGGTGGAAACCATAATTTTGGAAATGCAGTTGATGTAACCATTATAGATTGTACAGGTCATCCTATTGCAATGGGTGCAGAGTATGACTGCTTTGCAGATCAGAGCCGCGTGAATATTGAGCAGCAACTTTTGGATGAAGGAATCATAACCAAAAGGGAACTTGAAAACAGATTACTTCTTAGAAAAGTGATGACAGAGAGCGGATTCCTTACTATTGATGAAGAGTGGTGGCATTTTGACAACAGACCAACCAAATATGCAAGGGCCAATTTCCAGAAGATTCCTTAATATAAAAGAGGATATAAATAATGAACCCCAAAAGTCAGATGAAAACTTTTGGGGTTCTTATTGTTTAAAGGGCATCAGTAATATTACAATTGCACTCTTTTAAAACTGCCAGGCATTTTTCTACATCATTTGGGCGTATCACCACATTGGCAAAATCACCATCTGCAAAGGCGTACATATACTCAATGAAAATATCCTGTTCTGCAAGTTTCTCAAGAATTGCAGAGAGAGAGCCGGCAGTATTGTTGCATTTTATACATACAACATCTGTAAGCATGACAGCAAAATTATTCTCCCTCAGAATCTCTACAGCTTTCCCAACTTCAGATACTATAAGACGCAGAATGCCAAAATCAGTACTCTCAGCCATACTGAATGCGTGCATATTTATGCCGTTTTTGCCCAAAATACGGGTAACATCATTTATACGTCCTGTCTTGTTTTCCAAGAAGATAGATAATTGTTTCATAGTCTGATCTTTATGGTTAAATTATTTTAATTGTCGTTTGTCGGTCACACGCTTGCTCTTGCCCTGGCTGCGCTCAATGCTGTTAGGCTCCATAAGGCGTACATCACAAGCAATTGAAAGAGTACTCTTCAAGCGGTCTGCAAGACGTTTCTTCATCTCAAGCATACGTCCCATATCATCACTGAAGAAATCTTTTCTAACCTCTACCTGTACCTGAATAGTATCCAAATTGTTTACCCTGTCTACTACAAGCATATACTGAGGCTCAAATTCAGGCATTTCAAGAATAACACTTTCAACCTGTGAAGGGAATACATTTATACCACGGATAATAAGCATATCATCACTTCTTCCTACAATTCTGCCCATCTTTACTGATGTCCTTCCGCAGGAGCACTCTCCGGAATATAATGTGCACAAATCTTTTGTACGGTATCTCAATACTGGCATACCCTCTTTGGTCAGTGTTGTGAATACAAGCTCTCCTTGCTCACCGTAAGGAAGCTGTTCCAATGTATCCGGATTGATGATTTCTGGATAAAAATGGTCTTCATTAATATGAGATCCGTTCTGTTCATAACATTCATATGATACACCAGGACCCATAATCTCACTTAAACCATAAATGTTGAAACCTTTAAGTCCCAGGCGTTCCTCAATTTCTTTTCTCATATTCTCTGTCCAGGGTTCTGCACCAAAAGCTCCAACTCTCAAATTCAAATCATCTTTTGTAAGTCCCATCTTGTTCATTGTTTCAGCAAGATAAAGGGCATAGGATGGGGTACAGGCAATACCGGTTACATTTAGGTCTCTAAGGAGTTTGATGTGCTTCTCTGTATTTCCGGTAGATGTAGGGATTACAGTAGCACCAAGATTTTCCACACCATAATGGGCTCCCAAACCTCCTGTAAACAAACCATAACCATAGCTTACAGAGAATGTGTCTTCTCTTGTTACACCATAAGCGGTAAGACATCGTGCAATAACTTCAGACCACACAGAAATATCTTTTCTTGTATATCCTACAATAGTAGGATTTCCTGTTGTTCCCGACGAAGCGTGAACCCTTACAATCTCAGAAGCAGGAGCAGCCTGCAACCCATAAGGATAATTGTCCCTCAAATCCTGTTTTGTTGTAAAAGGGAGCTTAACTATATCGTCAATAGAGCGGATATCGTCGGGAGTAACATCCATCTCCTGCATTTTATTTCTGTAGAAAGGGACATTATGATATACATAATTTACAAGTTTCTGCAGTCTTTTGCCTTGAAGTGCACGCATCTGCTCCCTGCTCATGCACTCCTTGTTGGGATTCCAAATCATAGTCATTTATTGTAAAGGATGGTCTTGGTGGAAAGCCTTCATTCTCTCCTCCATAACCGGATAAAGTTCATTTTTCATTCTTGATGTGCATGCACGTACACCATTCTGCCCGCTTCCTGTAGTTGAAAGGGAAATGCTGCTTACTCCATAGTATAGCAATTCTTTAAGCAATTCTCCTCCCGACAGATTTCCATAACCAATTGTAAAGAAGAAACCGTCGCCAACAGGCTGGGTAACATCCTGGTCATAAACAATATGGAAACCGTTGCGGGTAAAGATATCTTTCATTTTCTCTGCCCTTACAGCATACTCTCTGGTATCCTCTACAAAGTTCAATTTACCCTCTGTAGAGAGGCGCAACATTTCTGCGTAAGCGTATTGCGTTGATGCGGTACACCCCGAAGTTATCATATAAAGAATGGATGCCGTAAATGTCTGCCCAAAAATGCCCGAATCTTTATATCTCTGTGCCAGAGCAGGATAATGTCGCTCAAACAATTTGTCACTGATACAGGTAAGGGCCATTCTCTGACCTGCATAGCTGAAAATCTTGGATGATGACAACATAAGTATGTAGTTGTCTGTGTAATGTGCTACAGTAGGAGGGTATGGGGGCTCAAATGGGTGTCCCATATCTTTTCTGAAGTCCATACAGAAATAAGCAAGGTCTTCAATAACTATAGCATCATATTTTGTTGCCAGTTCACCAATAATGGCAAGCTCGCTCTCTTCCAGGCAAATCCAGGCAGGATTATTGGGATTTGAGTATACAATTGCTGCAATATCCCCCTCAGCGAGCATCTCCTCCAGTTTTGCCCTTAGAGCTTCACCTCTGTAATTGTAAATGTCAAACTCTTTCCACTCTGCTCCAATTATTCTCAATTGTGATTTTTGAATTGGAAACCCGGGGTCTATAAACAAAACTTTGTCTTTCCCAGGTGTACAGTGGGTACAAGCTATAAATGATCCGTATGAACCGCAAACGCTTCCAACTGTAGGGATGCAGGAACGTGGAGATATATCTACATTTAAAAATGCCTTTACAAAACGGGATGCCTCCTGTTTTAGTTCAGGAACACCCAGGGCAGGAGGGTACTGGGAACCTACACCTCTATCCAATGCAGCTTTTTCAGCCTCCACACCAAATGCATTAACCGGCAAACCAGGGGAGCCCTGATCCATTCTGATAAAAGGTATTCCGGTTTTGTTCTCCAACCATTGTGCTACCAGCAACACCTCACCAATAGTAGCTGTAGCAAGGTTTGTTATATTCAACTCCTTTACCGCTTGAGCTACAAGCTCTTCACTAAAAATCTTCATCACTAAACTCTTCCTCAAGCATCAAGTCCTATCTCAAATGCTTTTATATTCATTTCAACTACACTTTCACCTTTAGAGGCAAATATTCTCCTGATGCTCTCTTTCAATTGCTCCGGAGAGAGTACCTCCAAATATTTGGCTGCCATACCAAGCAATATTATATTGGCACTTTTGGGGATACTGTTCTCTTTGGCAACATCCTCAATTGGCAATACAGATACTTTAGGCAATTTCTCCAATTCAGTCATAAGCGCATCCTGATTCGGATAATTTGGAATATTTACAAACGGATTTGATGAGGTTATCACATATCCGTTTGAACTCAAATATGGGAGATATCTTAGAGCCTCCATAGGCTCCATAGAGATAATGATATCTGCAGCGCCTTTCTTAATAAGGTCTGAATGGATAGGCTCTGTACTCAATCTTAAATTTGACTGTACATCACCTCCTCTCTGACTCATTCCGTGTACCTCTGCCTGTTTAAGATTTACACCTGCATTGGCAGCTGCATCTCCAATGATTGTGGCAATTGTAAGGATACCCTGTCCTCCAACACCTGCCAATATTATATCTTTCTTCATTATTTGCCGCTCTTTTTTGCTCTAAGTTTTCTACCCAGTGTCTGCATACACTCTCTGCGTGGAATAATAACAGATACACCTTTATACTCAATCTCTTCTCTAATGATTCTTGTAATCTCTTCCATATTTTTAGGAATAGGAACAACTACGTGAAGATGCTGAGGCTCAACACCCAATCCAAGACAGATTGACTCAAATTTGTTTGTACCTGCAGAATCCTGACCTCCTGTCATTGCTGTAGTGAGATTATCCGAAATGATTACTGTAATGTTAGCATTATCATTTACAGCATCAAGCAAACCAGTCATACCCGAGTGGGTGAAAGTTGAGTCACCAATCACCGCAATTGCAGGATATACACCTGCATCGGCAGCACCTTTTGCCATAGTAATTGAAGCACCCATATCTACACAAGAGTCAATTGCTCGGAAAGGAGGGAGTGCTCCAAGGGTATAACATCCTATATCTCCAAAAATTCTTGCACCAGGGTACTCAGCAGCAACCTTGTTCAAAGCATCATAAACATCCCTGTGTCCACATCCCTGGCACAATGCAGGTGGGCGTGGCACTACATTTTCTGCAGTGGCAAATGAACTCTCTGTTGGAATACCCATTGCCTGAGCCAAACTGTCGGGAGTAAGCTCACCCATACGTGGAAGATCTCCTGTAAGGCGTCCTTTTATTGGGTAATCTGCTCCCAGAATTGACTTAATCTGCTCTTCAACAACTGGTTGCCCATCCTCTGCAATAAGAAGTGTTTCACATTGAGATGCAAATTTTCTTATCAGACTCTCAGAAAGCGGATATTGTGAAACTTTAAGAACATTAATTCCAATATTCTCAGGCTCATTCTCCATTACATAATTGTATGCAATACCGCAGGCAACAATTCCCAGTTTTGCATTCTTTTCTTCCCCACAAATATTGAAAGGAGATTTCTCAGATGAATCCTGCAACAATGACTGCTTTTCAACCAATGATGCATATTGTCTGCGTGCATTTGCTGGGAGAAGTACCCAATGGGTACGTTCACTGCAAGGATTCAGTTTGTTCTGACCAACAGGCTCTGAAGTAACAACGCCAGCTCTTGAGTGAGCAAGACGGGTCACAACACGCATAAGCACCGGAAGTTTCAAACTCTCAGAAAGGTCATATGCATATTGCATCATATTGTAAGCCTCCTGCTGGGTAGATGGCTCAAGAATAGGAATCATTGCAAACTTGCCGTAAAAGCGTGAGTCCTGCTCATTTTGCGATGAGTGCATAGATGGATCATCTGCTGCAAGGACAACCAGACCACCATTTACCCCTGTAATTGCAGAGTTTACAAAAGCATCAGCTGCCACATTCATTCCCACGTGTTTCATACACACCAAAGCCCTTTTGCCCGCAAACGACATTCCAAGGGCAGCCTCCATTGCAGTTTTCTCATTTGTACACCATTTGCTGCGTACTTCAGGCGCATTGGCCTGTATATATTCTGTTATCTCTGTAGAGGGAGTTCCAGGATAAGCATATACTCCACTTATACCAGCGTGTACAGCACCCAAAGCAATAGCTTCATCTCCCAATAATAATCTTGCTGAAACCATATCATATGTTTTAAACCAACAAAGTTATAATTTATAAGGGAGGTTTTCAATAGTAAATTTTCTTCCCGATAGCGTATTTCTAACCCATACCAAAATAAAAAGCCACATTCAAGCAGGAGGACGACGCAGTCTCCTCTGCTTCGTCATTGCACAAGTGCAATAACTCGCAACCGTCGAATGAGGTCCTCCTGCTTGAATGTGACTCTCCTGTAACTCAATATATAACCAGTTTAATAATATTCTAACTCAAAACGATTTTAATACATTTCTATTTGTTTGTGCCCAGTAATATAACTTCAACTTACAACTTCTTTAAAACTTATAAAAAGAATTGTCGTCTTCTCCAATAATCAGACAAGGCGACAAAACTGCTACCCAGAGACTTTGCTCAGTTACGGCACGTCGTGTCTGTGTACTGTCAGTCTGTTATTGCTGATGCTTATCATTTCATTCATATATGAATCTAAATATGGCTATATGATGAACTCTTGTAGCAATTATCGCAATAATTCGAGTTTGCTCAATATTTTAGTTTTAATATCTCTATAACCGTGTATTCTTTTGAGATTATCAATTACTTTTTCAATCTCTTCTGAAAAGGTCATATCATAACAAAGATTTTCATAAAAATCTTCACTAAATAGGCATGGATTATTTTCTAATATACACAAAAGAGTTATACTGTTTTTATGATCTTGTGCTATCGAGGATATACCAAAAGCTCTATATTGAGATAATTCAACATTATTCTCATCTGTTTTATATGAACTTAGTAATATATACATTTCTTTTTTATTAAGTTCTTGAAACTTATTGGCTTTATCGATTATTTTGTAAATATTATTGATTGGCTGCATAACATTAAGTGTATATCCAAGCAATAAACTAAGAATTATGCATAATGGTTTCATATCATTTTATGATATTAGTATTTCTAATTATTATAATTTTACCAATAGAAGTTCCTGTATTTGGGTTATTTATATTCCAATTAAAATGTGAAAAAAACTGCTGTGCATCATCTGGATGAATAGTAATACAACCTTTTGATCCTCTACTTGAGGGCCCTTTATTATCACTATATCCACTGTGTACATTTACTGAAGTCATAATTACATCTGTTCCGTCTGGTTTTGTCCCAGGGGCTTTGCGATTCCTGTTATTATCTATAATGTTTAGTCCTTTTTGCGGGCCAGTAATTTCCCCTATATGTCCGTATTTATTATTATAATCATATTCACCCTCTTTAATAGTATTATGGTTAGTCCTATTATCCTTTGCAGATATTGAATTTGGATAAGAGCTTCCTCTATATATTCCTGATATTTTTCCATTTTGGTATACAATAATTGTTGCAGTATATGTTTCGCCTTTATAATTATCTTTAGGACGAGTGTTTTGATCAAAAACAAATACTGTATCCCTACCATCAAGATCTATATATTTTAATGGGTTATTCACACAATAGTTGTAGGCACTGAACGGATAATACTTTTCCGCCAACGGATCCTGTACCAGCCAACGGGCGGTTTTGGTGTCATACATCCTGGCACCATAATCCAACAAATCAAGGTTGCCAATTGTTTGCAGCTCCTTTCCGTTGAATTTGTAGCGGTTTGAGGCTGTTTGGGCGTAAGTCTGGCCAAAGGTGTGTCTTCCTCCAAAGGGGTAGTAGGCGTTCTGCTCTATTACTGTACCGTTGGTGTCTGTAACAGCCCTGATGCTGCCCAAGTGGTCCTTGTGGTGGTAGTGGATTGTCTGACTGTTGCCATTCATCACAATACGGCCACCTGAGAAATCTGTACTTTCCAGTGCTGTTGTCCCTGCAGTACTGCTGTATATCAAAGAACCAATGTAGTAGTAACCGTTCCCCAGTGCATCCTGCACGCTGTACTTGCTTCCATCCGCAAACCATCCGTAGGTGGCTTTTGTTGTCCCACTCTGGGTTACTGTCTGTGACAAGTTAAGAATATTGTAGGTTATTTGCAAGTTCTTGTGGCTGTCTTGTACTGTGTTACCAGTGCGTGTATTTTTCTTCCCGACAGCAAATCGATTCATCAATACATAAAAGAATTGTCGCCTTCTCCATTAATCAGAAAAGGCGGCAAAACTTTTATATCAACTGATAATCTTACTAGACACTCACTTGGAGGACGACATAATCTCCTCTACTGCGTCATTCCTCACGGAATAATTTGCGACAGGCGAATGAGGTCACTCCCAGGTGAATGTCTCTGTAATATTAGAAACTACATATACTTTGATAAATAATCGTGTCTAAGATTATTGTATTTTGCAGTCCACTATCGTCAAAATATCCTATTTTCAAATTTTTCTTTAATTTGTTATGATGTAATTCTGAATTCAATACTCCATAATCATTACCATCATAGTACTCTCTCGCAACATGATAACTTTCAAGTTTATAATTTTCCAAATTTCGTATTATTAATATTTCATCATAAATCTTGTCCTCATCAATTCTTAGAACCAATATTGTATCTTTGGATTGTTTAATATAGTAGTAGCTCCACCAATTCCCGTAGTATTTGGGATTTTGATAAGAATCTTCCTCAAATAAAGATTTTACACAATTCATTACTGTAGTATCTTTCACTAAGTTGTCTTCGCAAATAATATTTTCAAAATTGTAAATATTATTAATTAGCGGATAACTGATACTGAATTTTATTATATCATTACTTGAGTTTTTAAGTAATATAGTAAAAGTTATACACATTGTAGCTATTATGCTGAGCCTTAGGTAATGATTTTTCATGATTTAATCTTATTTTTTGTAAATTTTAGGGCTAAATCGTTGAATATGTAGATGATGATCGTGATTAGCGTAATGTCGCGTATTCTTTAAAAGCCAACCAGAGGAATTTTTATGTGAAAGTTGATCGCGGAATCCAAATGTGCTAAAACTATCTACCATTAGTTGGTTTGCAGTTTTATCAAAAGCTTTATCATTAACTGTCACTCCTTCAGCTTTTCTGTCATATCTAATATATCTTACATCTACATTTGTTCCATTTACATGACTGGTAGTACCTTTAGCGTGAGCTGTTCCAGGTTGTCCTCCATCTGCTGCACTCATATCTCCAAATTGCACAGTGATAGAATTATCCGCTTCTGTAATCATATTTATAGCGCCAAAGAGTGCCGCAGCTGTTGATGGTTGAACATAATGATCACCGCCATTGTCTTCTTTCCCATATCTTGAGAACCCATTACCTTCTTTAGGGAATTCCACTAGCTCTACACCATCTTTTGTTTTGTTTTTTGAAAGTGTTGCTACATGAACATATTCGCTATCATTTTTTTGTATATAGAAATCATCGTAATTATTATTGTTGAGTTCTAAAATCATTTTACCATCACGATTAATCCACCATATGTTAGTTGCTTTCCCATCCGGATCCACAAACATCACCGGATTGTTCACACAATAGTTGTAGGCACTGAACGGATAATACTTCTCTGCCAACGGATCCTGAACCAGCCATCTTCCAATCTTGGTGTCATACATCCTTGCACCATAATCCAATAAATCAAGGTTGCCAATTGTTTGCTGCTCCTTGCCGTTGAACTTGTAGCGGTTGGCTGTGGTTTGGGCGTAGGTCTGGCCAAAGGTGTGTCTTCCTCCAAAAGGGTAGTAGGCGTTCTGCTCTATTACTGTACCGTTGGTGTCCGTAACGGCCCTTACACTGCCCAAGTGGTCCTTGTGGTGGTAGTGTATTGTCTGGGCGCTGCCATTCATCACAATACGGCCACAAGAGAAGTCTGTGCTTTCCAGTGCTGTTGTCCCTGCAGTACTGCTGTATATCAAAGAACCAATGTAGTAGTAACCGTTCCCTTGAGCATCCAGTACGCTGTACTTGCTTCCGTCTGCAAACCATCCGTAGGTGGCTTTAGTTGTGCCGCTTTGGGTTACACTCTGTGGCAAGTTAAGAA
>JAZRIV010000041.1:0-44346 GCA_045645465.1 Candidatus Egerieisoma sp. | reverse complement strand
TAGCGACGGGGATCCACCTCTACCCATACCGAACAGAGAAGTTAAGCCCGTTAGCGCCGATGGTACTGCTATACCAAGTGGGAGAGTAGGTAGCCGCCAACTTTGAGGACCTTCAGAAGAAATTCTGGAGGTCTTTTTTTTGTATTACTGGCTCTGTATCATATATCATTCCCTATTAATTCGTATCTTTGTTCCTCATTTTTAATAACTTTATTATGGAACAATTTTCTCAACTGATTACTTCAGTCAACGATTTTCTTTGGACATATATTCTTATTGCAATTCTTATTGGTTGTGCACTGTTCTTTACTATAAGGACAAAATTTGTACAATTCAGAATGTTTGGCGAGACTTTCCGCCTTCTTGCGGGATCTACAGCCTCTACAAAAAATAGCGAAGGGAAAAAACAGGTATCTTCTTTTCAGGCTTTTATGGTTTCAATTGCGAGCCATGTAGGTACAGGAAATCTAGCAGGTGTTGCAACAGCAATTGCAGTAGGTGGACCTGGTGCAATATTTTGGATGTGGATTATAGCCCTTTTAGGTTCGGCGAGTTCTTTCATAGAGTGTACTTTAGCTCAGCTTTATAAAAGAAAAGGAAATGATTCTTTTATAGGTGGCCCTGCATACTATATGAGCATTGGTCTTAAGAAACCTTGGATGGGTTCTCTTTTTGCGGTACTGTTAATTTTTACATTCCCTTTCTCTTTTAATACAGTGCAGAGCAACACTATTTGTGCTGCATTTTATGAGGCGTTCAATTTTGATCCTACAATTGTTGGTATTGTTCTAACTCTTCTGACTCTTGTAATTATTTTTGGTGGTATTCAGAGAATTGCAAATGTGAGTAGTGTAATTGTCCCTGTAATGGCGTTGAGTTATGTGGCGTTGGCTCTTGTAGTTGTGATTATGAACATCGGGCATTTGCCAGAGGTTTTCAATCTGATTGTTTCAAGTGCACTGGGATGGAATCAGGCTTTTGGTGGTATGATTGGTGTGGCTATGATGAATGGTATCAAAAGGGGATTGTTCAGTAATGAAGCCGGTCAGGGTTCTGCCCCTAATGTTGCTGCAACTGCTGATGTCTCACATCCTGTAAAACAGGGACTTATTCAAGTGTTTGGCGTTTTTGCAGATACCCTTATAATTTGCTCTTGTACTGCATTTATTATCCTTTTCAGTGGTGTTTCATTTGGTCCCGACAATAGTGGTATACAACTTACACAACAGGCTCTTACTTCACAGATAGGTGTAGCGGGAAAATATTTCATTGCGGCAGCAATTATGTTTTTTGCTTTCAGCAGTATTATTGGAAATTACTATTATGGAGAGGCTAATGTAAGGTATCTTACCAAAAAGAAATGGGTTCTCGTTGTATTCCGTCTTATGACCTGTGGTATGGTAATGTTTGGAGCGGTTGCATCATTGAACCTGGCCTGGAGCCTTGCAGATTTGTGTATGGGATTTATGGCTGTTTGTAACTTGGTGGCAATTGTCCTTTTGAGCAAATATGCGGTGCGTTTGCTGGCAGATTATAAAGCTCAAAAGAAACAGGGTATAAAGGATCCGGTGTTCAGAAAAGAGAGTATGCCGGATATTCAGAATGATATTGAGTGCTGGTAACAGATAACAAAATCCCCATCAGAATATGCTCTAGTGGGGATTTGTTCTTTATTTTTGCAGCAGGTCCGGTCTCAGACGGGCTGTCCTTTCCATTGCCTGCTCCTCTTGCCATTGTGCAATAAGTTTTGGGTTTCCCGACAGTAATACTTTTGGTACCTCCCATCCATTGAAGTTTGCGGGACGTGTATATACAGGTGCAGAAAGCAGATTGTCCTGGAAACAGTCGCTCAAAGCTGATGTTTCGTCAGAGATGGCACCTGGAATGAGTCTGATTACTGCATCGCATACAACTGCAGCTGCAAGCTCTCCTCCACTTAGTACATAGTCACCAATTGATATTTCTTTGGTAATAAGATGCTCCCTTATTCTGTGGTCTATCCCTTTGTAGTGTCCGCACAATATCATTATGTTCTCCATACAGGAAAGTCTGTTTGCGATTGGCTGGTCAAGGACTTGGCCGTCGGGAGACATATAAATTATCTCATCATACTCTCTTTCCCCTTTTAATTTGGTTATTAGGGTGAAGATTGGTTCTATCATTAGAATCATACCTGCATCTCCACCATAGCTGTAGTCATCTACTTGGTGATAGTTGCCTTTTCCGTATTCTCTGATGTCGTGTATATGTATTTCTACGAGCCCTTTATTTTTTGCTCTTTGTACAATAGAGTGGTTAAGTGGACTCTCAAGTAGTTCCGGAACAACAGTAAGTATGTCTATTCTCATAATATCATTGTTTTATGCCCATAAATCAAGGCTTGGCAAAGATAGAAAATTACTCAGCTATAATCAATTTTTACTATATTTGTAAGTTATTAATTTTATAGTCTGAATATTATGGACAAGGAGAAAAATTCTGCGGCACCAAATGAATCAGATATGGTGTTGGAAGCTTTAGATCTTAACGGGATCGTTTTAAAATTCAAGGAGTTGTTTGAGTGTGAGGATCCTCAGATTCTTTTAAGGAATGCTGATGTCATTAAGGCAAATTTTTATAAGATTCTGAATGAAGAGAGGGATAAAAGTGGTGAAGGTTTTGAGAAAGAAGAGAATGACTTTAAAGAGTTGTATGCAAAGTACAAGCAATGCCGTTATGAATATATGCAAGACCTTGAGAAGGTTAAAGAGGAGAACTACTTAGTTAAGTTACAGATAATTGAGGAGATTAAGGCTCTGTTGGAAAAATCAGAGGACGTCAATCATACTTTCCCTGAGTTTAGAGAACTTCAGAACAGATGGAAATCTGTGGATATGGTGCCTCAGGCTAAAGCCAAGGATTTGTGGGAGACTTATCAGCATTATGTTGAGAAGTTTTATGACTATATAAAGATTAATAACGAGTTCAGGGATATGGACTTTAAAAAGAATCTTGAGGCTAAGATTTCCTTGTGTGAGAGGGCAGAGGCATTGGAACAGGAAAGTAATGTTGTGAATGCATTCAAGACACTTCAGAAACTTCATGATGAGTGGAAAGAGATAGGTCCTGTGGCTAAAGAGTTCAGGGAGAGTGTCTGGGAGAGATTTAAAGCCATAACAACTATTATAAACAAAAAGCATCAGCACCATTTTGAGCAGATGAAGGATGAGCAGAAGAGAAATCTTGAGGCTAAGACAGAGTTGTGTGTGAAAGCAGAAGAAATTGCCAATACTGTTCCAAAGGAGTCGAGCGACTGGAACAGCTTGTCTAAAAAGATGGAGAACCTGCAGGCTCAATGGAAGAATGTGGGTTTTGCGGCAAAGAAAGAGAATCAGAAGATATATGACAGATTTAGAGAGGCTTGTGACAAGTTCTACAATTCCAAGAGAGAATATTATGCCAATTTTAAGAATGTGATGCAGGATAATCTTAAACTTAAGGAGGAATTGTGTGAGCAGGCAGAGGCTTTGATGAATAGTGAAGATTGGAAGAAAGCTACGGACCAACTTATCAGGTTGCAGAAACAGTGGAAGGAGATTGGCCCTGTTGCCAGAAAACAGTCTGATGCGGTATGGAAGAGGTTCAGGGCTGCTTGCGATCATTTCTTTGAGAACAAGTCCAAACATTTTGACAAGGTTGATGAGGCTTATGGAGAGAATCTTGCCTTAAAGCTTGCATTGATAGAGGAGGTTAAGCAGTACAAGATTGGTGATACCAAAGAAGAGGTAGTAAGTGCAATGAGGGAGTTCCAGAACAGGTGGAATGCAATAGGCTATGTGCCCTTTAAGGATAAGGAGAGTATCCAGAAGGAGTTTAATGCTGCAATGGATGTACATTTTGCTGATTTGAGGTCGTTGGAAAGTGAGAAGAAGTTGAACAAGTTCAGGAGAATGGTTGCAGAGGTGAAAAATTCCGGAAAAGGTGAGAAGGGACTTAAATATGAGAGGGAGAAGCTGATTCTTAAATATAGAAAAATGGAGCAGGATATTGCAACATTGGAAAACAATATGGGATTTTTTGCAAGATCAAAGAATGCTGATTCGATGATAGCGGATATTCAGAAGAAGATAGGAATAGCTAAAGATGAGCTTTTAAGTATAGAAGAGAAAATTAAAATTATTGACAATCAATTTGAGTAAATAAAGAGATAAGAAAAATGAATAAGAATACTATTATTGGTTTTGTACTTATAGGAGTAATTTTGATAGGGTTCAGCTGGTACAATACCAAGACTTTTAAAGAACAGGAGAGAGCAAAATTTGTAGCCGATTCAATAGCCAGAGTAGAGGCTCTTAAAAATGTACCAAAAATTGATTCAGCTGTTTTGGCATTGAATGACAGTATTGCTGCAGTACAGGCTAAGGAGAGCAGAATGATGTCTCCTGTTTATAAGGATTCCCTTTTGGAGGTTGCAAGCAAGGCTGCAGAAGAGTTCTTTACTTTAGAGAACAATAAACTTAAAGTAGTATTTACAACTAAAGGAGCGCAGGCTTCACAAGTGCTTGTTAAGGATTATTATACTCACGACAGTCTGGACCTGTATCTTGTAAGGAAAAATGCGAGTAAATTCTCTATAGATTTCTACACAGACCAGCAGTTGAGCACTTCTGATTTTACTTTCACAAAAGTCAATCAGACAGATTCGTCTCTGACAATGAGACTTGCATATAGCGAAAATGCTTATATCGACCACATCTATACCTTACCGGAAGATAGCTATATGATGGATTTTAAGGTGAGAATGGTGGGTATGGAGAAGTATATCTCAAGGAATATGTCACAGCTTGGTATTGACTGGAGATTGGATATCCCAAGATTGGAGAGAGGCTATGATAACGAGAAGAACTATTCTACAATTGCGTACAAATTCCCTGGAGATGATGATGTGGAAGATTTGGGACTTAGAAAGGCTGAGTCTTCTGAAGATTTGAAAACCAAGGTGGAGTGGTTTGCATTCCAGCAGCAGTTCTTCTCTGCAATTATGGTGGCAGGCAATAATTTTACCGGCGGAGATTTGTCATACAAGTTCTACGATGTGTCAGATTCGGATGCAAGACTTATGGACTGTAGGGCAAATATGTATGTGGAATATGATGCGGCTGAGGCAGTTGAGATTCCGTTCAGTTTCTATTACGGCCCAAATCTGTATAAAGTTCTTAAGAGCTACGATTATGGCTTTGAGAAGATTGTCCCTCTTGGTGGCTGGCTTATAGGTTGGATTAATAGGGTAATCATTATCAATTTCTTTGATTACTTGAGCAGATTCATCTCAAACTTTGGAATCATTATTCTGTTGATGACAATTGCAATCAAACTTATAATATCTCCATTGACACTCAAATCTTATATGTCGTCGGCTAAGATGAGGGTACTTAAGCCTGAGATTGACAAGATTAATGAGAAGTATCCGAGAAAAGAGGATGCAATGAAGAAACAGCAGGAGGTAATGGCTCTTTACAACAAGACAGGTGTGAGTATGTTTGGCGGCTGTCTTCCAATGTTGTTGCAGTTCCCTATCCTGTTTGCAATGTTCCGTTTCTTCCCGGCATCATTTGAGTTGAGACAGGAGGGTTTCTTGTGGGCAGATGATTTGAGTACATACGACTCTATCCTTCAGTTGCCTTTCAATATTCCTCTGTATGGAGATCACGTGAGCTTGTTTGCAATTTTAATGGCTGTGTCTATGTACTTCTACTCAAAGATGAATATGGACCAGATGCCAAGCAGCAATGAGATGGCGGGTATGAGAACGATGCAGCTGTACTTTATGCCTATTTTCCTTTTGGTATTGTGTAACAATTTCTCAAGTGGTTTGAGCTACTACTATATGCTGTCTAACCTGTTTACAATTGTTCAGACTTGGGTTATCAGAAAGTACTTTGTGGATGAGAAGAAGCTTTATGCTCAGCTTCAGGCAAAAGCTGCAAGTTCCAAAGGCCCTAAGAAGTCAAAATTCCAGCAGAGATTGGATGAGATGTATAAGCAGCAGCAAGAGATGCAGAGACAGCAACAGCAGCAGATGCGCAACAGAAAATAAATTTAGAACTGTATGAGTATTGCGAGTCAGATACTTAAGATAAATGGAGAGCTGCCATCAACTGTAAAGTTGGTGGCAGTTTCAAAATTCAATCCTGCTGATGCCATTAAGGATGCGTATGATGCGGGACAAAGGATCTTTGGTGAGAGCCGGCCTCAGGAGTTGAAGGAGAAAGTTGCCCAGCTTCCCAGTGATATCCAGTGGCATTTTATAGGACATCTTCAGACAAACAAGTTAAAGATGGTTTTGCCATATGTTGCACTTGTTCACTCAGTTGACAGTGAGAGACTTTTGATGGAGATGAACAAATATGCCGTAAAGAATTCACTTAAGGTCAATTGTCTTTTGGAAGTTTTTATAGCACAGGAAGAAACCAAGCAAGGATTCTCCAAAGATGAATTGTTTGAACTTTTGGATAGAATCCACCAGCATCCGTTGGAAGGGGTGGATATTTGTGGTCTTATGGGAATGGCATCATTTGTTGAAGATGATAACCAGATTGCTGCAGAATTTGATCAGTTGCAGGGGATTTTCAATCAGGCAAAAGAAAAATATATCTCCACCCTTCCCAATTTTAAGGAACTCTCAATGGGAATGAGTGGAGATTACAAGATAGCAATAGAGAGGGGGAGTACCCTTGTAAGGATTGGTACCAGTATATTTGGTGCCAGAAACTATAACAAGTAATCCTTATTTGATCTCTATATCACATTCAAATACAAAAGTGGCAGGACCTGTAAGATAAACATCTGTAAAGGTTTTGCTGCTTTTGTTGTATTTGAAGTCTACAGAAAGGTCATCTCCAACTGCGTGGATATCATATTTCATAATATCTGCTTCTTCCATTTTCTCACCTTGTGGGCATATTGCCACACTCTCTTTCTTGGCATAACCCTTATCTGGAGAATACAGATATGTTGCAATTGATGAAGCTGTTACACCAGTACCGCAAGCGTATGTCTCTGCTTCCACACCTCTTTCGTATGTACGTACATTAATGCAGTTTTCCTTCAACTCAACAAAGTTTACATTTGTCCCACCCTCAAAATCGGAATGGTATCTCCAGTATTTGCCTTTCTCATCCACAGGGTAGTTGGCAACATCCTCTACGAATTCAACATAGTGAGGAGATCCTGTATTTAAGAAATAAGCATTTTCTGAATATTTGTCACAAGCCTCAAGATCTTTCATTTTAAGCCTTACAATGCATCTGTAAGGAGTAAACTCCAATACCTGTGCAGTGTGGAAACCGTCAATGGCATTAAAGTCAAATTTCTCTATTCCCCTATGAGCGGCAAAAGCCACAAGGCAACGGCCACCATTACCGCACATACTTCCCTCATAACCATCTGCATTAAAATATCTCATGGAGAAATCGTACTCGTCGCTGTGCCCCAAAAGCATCATACCGTCTGCGCCAATTCCAAAGCGGCGGTCACAAAGCAATTTTACCTGTTCAGGTGTAAGATCATATTCATTGTTTCTGTTATCCAATATAACAAAGTCATTACCAGCCCCCTGGTATTTGTAAGCGTGAATTGTCATAGTATATGTTAATTTTTAATTATAGATTCAAGTTCATCAATCATAGCTTGTGCAACTTTGGCTGAAGCCCCTTTACCCCCAAGAATATCCCTTACATCCTGGTAGTCTGAGAGCATCTTGGCCCTGTATCCCTTATTGTTAAGAAGCTCTCCAAGCTCGTTATCAATAAGCTCCGGGGTACATTGGTGCTGTATCAGCTCCTTAAACAAGCCCTTGTCCATAATAAGGTTTGCCAAGCTGATGTATTTGAGTTTTACCACTCTTTTGGCTATCTGGTAAGAGATTTCGTTTCCTCCGTAGCAGACCACTTGAGGAACACCAATGAGTGCAGCCTCAAGACTCGCTGTGCCCGAATTAATAATAGCAGCATCAGAGTGTCGGAGAATAGAATATGTCTGTCCAACCATCAATTTTATATTGCTGCATTTATTCCCGATAATTTTCTGGTACACTTCCAATTCCATAGAAGGTGCACAAGCAAGGAGAAACTGGTAATTGGGGTGCTTTTGGGCAACATCAACCATACGGGGCAGAAGATATTTGATTTCACCTTTCCTGCTGCCGGCAAGCAATGCAACAGTCGTTTTGGAGGGGTTTGCCCCTGTCCTCTGTGCAAACTCTTCTCTTGTCTCACTGGCATATTTATAATTGTCAACACTGTCGAGAAGAGGATTACCCCTGTAAATTGCATTGATTCCCCATTTTCTGAAGTATTCAATTTCAAATGGGAAAATGATGAAGAGCCTGTCTACAAATTCTTTCAGTTTATGGACCCTTTTCTCTTTCCAGGCCCATACTTTTGGGGCAATGTAGTAGAATACCCTCATTCCCCTCTCCTTGGCAAACTTTGCAATTTTCAAATTGAAACCGGGATAGTCAATAAGTATTACTACATCGGGGTTGTATGCAACTATGTCATTTTTGCAATCCTGCAGATTCCTGGCAAGTTTGCCCAAATTTGCTACAACCTCTACAAATCCCATTATTGCCCCTTCTTTATAATGTTTTACCAAGTGGGCACCAGCTTCTCTCATCAAGTCTCCCCCCCAACACCTTATTTCAGCATTGGAGTCAACATTCCTAATTCCTTTAATCAGGTTGGAACCGTGCAAGTCTCCCGATGCCTCTCCGGCTATAATATAGTATCGCATATTTTTTAATAATGGTATTATATTATCACTTTATAACCCCCACTTTTCACCCAATTCAATCATTGCATTGTAGTCTGTGTTGTCAACTTTATGAGGAACTATTGCAACATATCCCTGTGCTACAACTCTATGGTCTCCAGTATCGCACTCTTCCAAGTCTTCAAAGTTGCCTGTCATCCAGAAATAGTCTTTCCCTTTAGGGTCTGTTCTCTGATTGAATTCTTTTACCCATCTTCCTTTTCCTTGGGAAGCCATCTTTATGCCGCAAACTTTTTCGGTCGGAAGATTGGGAAAATTTATGTTCAGGTATATACCCTCGCAAGGGGGATCCCCAATGCACTTTTCAAATATTTCAGGCAAATATTTTTTCAGTGCGGAGAAGTCGGGGTCCGGATCGTGGGTGTCTATTGAAACTCCAACAGATGTCACACCATACAGGCATCCTTCTGCAGCAGCTCCTAATGTGCCTGAATAGACAGATGCGGCAGATGTGTTTGCACCGTGATTGATTCCCGAAACAATCAGAGTGGGTCTGGTGTCTGTATATACAAAATTGGCAGCCCACTTTACACAATCGGCAGGCGTTCCAGTAAGGGCATACGTAGTAACCGATGTGTTATAGACCGTGTCATATGTTCCTATTTTGGAGCATCTTAAAGGTGCATCCAAAGTGAGGGCTGCAGATTTTCCAGACTGTGGATACATTGGGGCTACAACCGTTACATTTCCATATTTGGAGAGGATATGAGCTACTACATCAATACCTTTGGAAGTGTAGCTGTCATCATTGGTTACAAGTATCTCAAGCATCCTTTTAAGTGTGGGTTAACAAAATATTGAAAAAAACTTTGTAAAGATAGTTATTTTTCACTCAATTTTATATCTTTGCACCGTTTTTGAAATTAGGATAAAGTTCAATTTATAAATACATTAGAAATGGGTAAAATTAAAATTGGTATTAACGGTTTCGGACGTATCGGCCGTTTGGTTTTCAGAGCTGCTCAGGAGAGAGATGACATTCAGGTTGTAGGTATCAATGACCTTATTGATGTTGAGTACATGGCTTATATGCTTAAGTACGACACAATGCACGGTAAATTTGCTGGTACTGTAGAGGTTAAAGATGGTAAACTTGTTGTTAACGGCAACGAGATTCGCGTAACTGCTGAGAAAAACCCTGCTGACCTTAAATGGAATGAGATTGAGGCTGAGTATGTTGTTGAGTCAACAGGTCTTTTCCTTACTAAAGAGAAAGCTGAACTTCACCTTCAGGCTGGTGCTAAGAGAGTTGTTATGTCAGCTCCTTCAAAAGATGATACTCCTATGTTCGTTTGCGGTGTAAACTTGGACAAATATGTAGGTCAGGAGATTGTTTCAAACGCTTCTTGTACTACCAACTGTCTTGCTCCAATCGCAAAAGTACTTAACGATAAATTTGGTTTGAAAGATGGTCTGATGACAACAGTTCACTCTGCTACAGCTACTCAGAAAACAGTAGACGGTCCTTCAGTAAAAGACTGGAGAGGTGGTAGAGCTGCTTGCGGTAACATTATCCCTTCTTCAACTGGTGCTGCTAAAGCTGTAGGTAAAGTTATCCCTGCTCTTAACGGCAAACTTACTGGTATGTCAATGCGCGTTCCTACTTTGGACGTTTCAGTTGTTGACCTAACTGTAAACCTTGAGAAACCTGCTAAATATTCAGAGATCTGTGCAGCTATGAAAGAGGCTTCAGAGACTTACTTGAAAGGTATTCTTGGTTACACTGAGGATGCAGTTGTTTCTTCAGATTTCTTGGGTGACAAACGTACTTCAATCTTTGATGCAACTGCAGGTATCGCTCTAACTGATACTTTTGTAAAAGTTGTTTCTTGGTACGATAATGAGATCGGTTACTCTAACAAAGTTCTTGATCTTATCAAACATATGTCAACTGTAGCTTACAAATAATTGTAGGAAACTATAAGTACAGGAGAGAGGATAGCTTTGGCTATCCTCTTTTTTTTTGTCATACTGCAAGATTGCTACATTCTGTCGGTGAGTTTCTGTACAACTTTAAAGCGTGAAAGGAACTCTTTTGCAAATACCCTAAGAACTGTGTAGGCTGGGATTGCTATCAGCATACCTATGATACCTGCAACATTGCCGGCTATGAGGATTACAAGAAAGATCTCAAGCGGGTGGGCCTTTACGCTGTTGGAGTAGATGTATGGCTGGAAGATAAATACATCTATCAGATGGGTGACAGTGAATACGGCAATAAGTTTTATAGTAAGTGTGTGCAGCATCGGATCTGCTCCCGCACTATAGAATGAAACAATACTCATTATGGTGCCGAATGCTCCGGCTGTAAGTGGACCAATATATGGGATTACATTCAATATTCCCGACAGGAATGCCAACACCACCGACATCTGGAAAGATACTCCACAGATAAAATGGAGCCCCAAAGTGTTGAGTGCTGTAATGAACATTGCCTCAATGCTTATTCCTGTAAAGTATCTTATCAGCAGGCTGTTTACATTTGAAATTGCACGTCTGGTGCTCTCCTCATATTTGTCGGGAACAAAAATGAGAATCATATTTGTGAATGTGCTGTTGTCTTTAAGGAAGAAGAAGGTTACAAATACTATTGTAAATATTGATACAAAGGTGTTTACAAGGAATGATGTTACAGAGCTGAAGGCATCTGTAAATAGTGAGAAGCTGAAGATGGACTTGATCTTGTCCATTAGCATATTCTCTATTGTGAAATCTTTGTCCATTGTGGGGAAGAACTCGTGCAGTCTGATGTTCATATCATAAAGTGGGACTGCAAGTTTTTTGTTTATCTCCTCCAGATTTATTGAACTCATTTCACTTACAATTTTACCTACAAGGGGTATGATGAACATAATAAGCCCTGTAAGGATGGTAGCAATTATAATGAGAGTTACAAGGGCAGCTATTGATGGGGATATCTTTATCTTTCCTATTTTCAAGGATGTGAGGAAGTTCATTATAGGGTTTCCCACAAGGGCAAGAACAGCTGATATAAGTATACAAGTGAGTATGTTGCTGAAATACCAGGCAAGGAAGAGGATTGCTGCGGTAATGGCGCAAATGATGATGTATTTTGAAAGCTTATTCATATATACATGTATTTAACTCCAAAATTAGTAATAAGTTGAAAAAAATGGTACAATTCTTTTGTTAAGTTTGTTGTAGAGGTGAGCAATA
Source organism: Candidatus Egerieisoma sp. (assembly GCA_045645465.1). GTDB lineage: Bacteria > Bacteroidota > Bacteroidia > Bacteroidales > UBA932 > Egerieousia. Next base: position 32,358 of record JAZRIV010000041.1, on the reverse strand, counting down.
AAATTTATCTTTGTATTGAGTATGAAAACAGGTTTTGATAACGAGAAGTATCTTAAGATACAGTCTGAACACATCAAAAAACGTATTGAACAGTTCGGAGACAAATTGTACCTAGAATTTGGGGGCAAGTTATTTGATGATCACCACGCCAGTAGAGTTTTGCCGGGTTTTCTTCCCGACAGCAAGCTCCGTATGCTTGTGCAGTTGAAGGAGTATGCTGAGGTGCTGTTGGTTATCAGTGCATTGGATATTGAGAAGAACAAGACAAGAGGTGATCTTGGAATTACATATGATGAGGATGTTCTCCGTTTGCGTTCAGAGTTGGAGCATGTTGGGTTTTATGTCAGTGGAGTGGTCATTACCCACTTTAACGGACAGTCTAGTGCTGACATTTACAGAAAGAGACTTGAACGCCTCAATATAAAGGTTTACTATCATTATACTATTGAAGGATATCCCAATAATGTGGCCCTTATTGATTCAGATGAAGGTTTCGGGAAAAATGATTATGTAGAGACAACCCGTCCTCTGGTAGTTGTTACTGCACCAGGTCCGGGTAGTGGAAAAATGGCTGTATGCTTGAGCCAGCTGTATCACGAGAATAAAAGGGGAATTAAGGCCGGGTATGCAAAATTTGAGACATTCCCTGTGTGGAATCTCCCTTTAAAACATCCTGTAAACCTTGCTTATGAGGCGGCTACAGCAGATCTCAATGATTTGAATATGATTGATCCGTTCCATTTGGAAGCATATGGAGATATTGTAGTGAACTACAACAGGGACGTTGAGATATTTCCGGTGCTTAATGCCTTGTTTGAGGGTATATATGGAGAGAGTCCTTACAAATCACCTACAGATATGGGTGTAAATATGATAGGATTCTGTATGAGTGATGAAGATGAGTGCTGTGATGCTGCAAGGGAGGAGATAATCAGGAGGTATTATTATGCATTGTGCAATCTTGCAGAAAAGGGAAGCAATGAGAATGAGGTTAACAAGATAGCCCTTATAATGAAGCAGGCAAAACTGGAGACTGCATTCAGGCGTACTACAGTTGCAGCTAAGGAGAGAAAAGAGATAGAGGGGGTACCGGCTGCTGCAATTGAACTCCAGGACGGGACAATAATCACCTCCCGTACCAGCCCATTGCTTGGCCCAAGTGCAGCTCTTATTTTAAATGCCACAAAACATCTTGCAGGAATACCGCATAATGTGAAGCTCATTCCTGAAAGCATGATATCTCCAATACAGAAAACCAAACTCGAGTATCTGCACGGAAATAATCCGCGACTGCATACAGACGAGGTTCTGGTAGCTATATCTATGTTAAGCAATAGTGATGAGAATTGCCGTAAGGCGTTGGAGCAGCTTCCTAAATTTAATGGTTGTCAGGTTCATTCTACTGTAATGTTGAGTGAGGTTGACAGGAAAATTTTCAAGAAACTGGGGGTTGGACTAACCTGTGATCCGGTAAAGAAGATAAAGTAGACTTAATATATTTAACCAATCAATATAATACCTATGAAAAAATTATTGTTTTTGTTTGTTTTCTTGGCGGCAGCTGTTACAGGCATCAGGGCAGATGAGGGAATGTGGCTGCCATCCGAGATTATGCTTAAGATAAAGGATATGCAGGCCAGAGGTTTCAAACTTACTGCAGAGGATATCTATAGTGTAAACAACTCATCATTGAAAGATGCTGTAGTGCACTTTGGTGGTGGCTGTACAGGTGAGATAATTTCAAATGAGGGATTGCTTATTACAAACCATCACTGTGGCTATGGTCAGATCCAGTCTCACAGCTCTGTTGAGCACGATTACCTTAGAGACGGTTTCTGGGCAATGACAAGAGAGCAGGAGCTTCCTAACCCTGGTCTTACAGTGTCTTTCCTTGAGTATATGAAAGATGTGACAGATGAGGTTTTGAAAGGCTACAAACCAAATATGCCTGAGGCAAAACGTATTGAGATTGTGGCCAAAAACTCAAAAGCAATTGAGGAGAAAGCTGTTAAAGAGGGTAAAAGTTTGAGGGCTACAGTAAAACCGCTTTACTATGGCAACCAATATTTCCTTTATGTATTTAAAGTGTTTACTGATGTAAGACTTGTGGGTGCGCCACCTTCATCAATCGGTAAATTTGGTGGTGATACAGACAACTGGATGTGGCCAAGACACACTGGTGACTTCAGCTTGTTCAGAGTATATGCAGGTGCAGACAATGAGCCTGCCCCATATTCAGAGGACAATGTCCCTTACAAACCAAAAAGATTCTTTAAAGTTAATGCCAAAGGTATTAATGAGGGTGACTTTACAATGGTTTATGGTTTCCCTGGCAGAACTAACGAGTATCTTTTCTCTGACGCTGTAAAATACACAGCTGAGAAATCAAATCCTCATAAGATTGCCCTAAGAACTCTACGTCTTGATATACAGAACAGAGAGATGGCCAAAGATCAGGCTGTAAGAATCAAGTATGCCTCAAAGAATGCATCTGTTTCAAATGCATGGAAAAAATGGCAAGGTGAGGCTAAAGGTATCTTCAGAATGCGCGCAATTGAGAACAAGCAGGAGTTTGAGAAGAACTTTACAAAATGGGCGCAAGGCAAACCTGAGTATGAGAATCTTGTGGCCAAATTCCACGAACTTTACGGTATTATTGAGGAGTTGTCTTTGGTCCAAGATTATCAGAGTGAGGCACTGAATGCTGTAGAATTGGTAGCTTTTGCCGGCAGAGGTCAGAGAGGAGCAGAGAAATTCTACAAAGATTACTATATGCCAATTGATAAAGATTGTTTCATTGCTCTGTACAATGCTTACAACAAGAATATTGCAGACAAATACAAATCTCCATATTTCAAGGAGCAATTGGCTAAATTTGGAAGCATAGAGGCTTGGGCTGATGCATTGTTTACGCAGGAGCCTAATCTTGAAATGGCTGCAGAGATTTTCAAAAATACCAACGCATATTTCAGAGAAAATTATGCTCCAATACTTGATTCTGTAAATAAAGAAATAACACTTCTTTATCGTACATATATGAGAGGCCAGATGGAGTACAATAAAGCAAATAGAGGTACTAAAGTGTTCTATCCGGATGCAAACTCAACTCTAAGAGTTGCTTATGGTCAGGTTAAGGGATATTCTCCTTCTGATGCTGTATATTATACTCCAGTTGCATCTTTGGATGGTGTGATTGAAAAAGATAACCCTGAGATTTATGACTATAATATACCTCAGAAACTCAGAGATCTTCATGCAGCTAAAGATTATGGCCAGTGGGAGGTTAATGGCTCTGTTCCAGTTGCTTTCATAGCAACCAACCACACTACAGGCGGTAACTCAGGCAGTCCTGTTCTGGATGCGGAGGGTAATCTTATTGGTGTAAACTTTGACCGTGTATGGGAAGGTACAATGAGTGATGTGGTATATGACCCTGAGGTATGCAGAAATATCTCACTTGATATCAGATTTGCCTTGTTTGTTATTGACAAGCTGGCAAATGCAGATCATTTGTTGGAGGAGATGGTTATTATAAAATAATAACGGTTCATACAAAACAGATAACCCTGTCTGCATCTGCAGACAGGGTTGTTTTTTAACAGGAATCATTTATTTCTGAAGGTTTGTGTTTGCAACAGCTACATTTATGATACGTCCCATATGTTCACTGCCGTTAAGAGCTGCAATTGCAGCATTGGCCTGCTCTTCATTATCCATCTCCACAAATCCATACCCTTTAGATCTGCGGGTAACTTTGTCGTGGATAATTCTGGTAGAGGAAACTTCTCCATAAGGGGCAAACATCTCCGCCAAATCCTCCTTTTTTACCTTAAAGCTAAGGCTTGAAACAAAAATATTCATAAGTTTAAATTTAGTAGGTTTGTATATTGTTGTTGTTACAAAGTTAATTAAAATATTCTATTTTAGAATTAATTTTTAACCAGAGATGAATTTTATTGAAGAGTTTAGAAGTTCTATGATATAATTCATGACATCATAGAGGATATCACTTGGAAATGATATCCATTGAAGGGAGAGCAAGAGAGAGAATACATATAGGACCATTGTTGCCAATGGTATGGCAATCAGATTAGTGATGAGATAATAATTTGAGATGTAGCCAAAATAGTACATTATCACAGGAAGTGTTCCAATTTGGCAACATACAGATATAGCAATGTTTTCCCAAAGCTTGACCAAAGGCATTCTTGCCATTGGGTGGAGTTTGTTGATTTTTGGAAAAACTTGATGTAATGCACTCTTGCAGGTTGGAAACAGAAGAGATATTCCAATAATTGCAGAATATGACAACTGGAAACTGATGCTTTTTATCTGCAACGGTGCTAAAACTCCTGTAGCTAAAGCAGAAATTGCCAAAGTTTCCCATTTTGAGACATTCCTGAAACAGTTTACCCCAATTTTGTATATAAGAATCATAATGCTTGCCCTAATAACAGATGGTGAGCAGCCACACAGTATGGAGTATAAAAAGATAAGTACCAAAGATGTTATATCTCTCAGAACTCTTCCGTGGGGAATCAGCAGCATTGGAGAGAGGTAGATGCAGAGTATGAAGTAGATTATTCCTATATGTAATCCCGACAAAGCCAGCAGATGCATTGCTCCAGCTTTGGAATATGCAGATTTCAGCTCTTTTTCCATCATCCCTTTTGTACCAATGGAAAGGGCACAGAGTGTGGAGCAATTCTCTTCTGATGAACAGAACTTTTTAAAATATTTGGCTGTTTTATCTCTGCATATATCCGCCTTTTCAGATATATATGAAAAAATTGCGGTATAAGGTGTGTCCTTGCCTGTTTTTGAAAGAGAACAGCTACCGGTCCCTAACGAGAATATTGCCATATGAGCTAAAACAACAAATATGCAACTGTTTTTCTTAAACAGTATTATGGATAAAAGCAAGACGGCAGATATAATTGCTGAAATGTAAAAGGGGAGAGGGAGAAGTTCTCCTGCAAAGAGTCCAATAAGGAAACAAATACAATATGATATACACCCTCTATCCATCGCCTCTGAATAAAATTGTCTAAAAGTACTCTTTTTAAAGTATATTTGCAAATATGAGAAAGTTTGCTTTCATATTAAATCCAATTTCTGGAACAGGTAGGAAAAATGAGATAGTTGAGTACATTAAAGGTGTGCTGCAGAAGCACCCAGATGTACACGGAATATTCTATCAGACTAAATTTGCAGGAGATGCAACAAATGCTGCCAAAAGGTTTGTAGAACAGGGCTTTGAGACAGTAGTGGCCATAGGTGGTGATGGAACTGTCAATGAGGTGGCAAAAGGGCTTATAGGTAGTTCTGTGAAACTTGCCATAATTCCACAGGGCTCCGGAAATGGTCTTGCACGTCATCTTGGTATTCCTATGGGATATCACACTGCGGTGCAACTGGTGTTTGAAGGAAATCCGCAATTTATAGATGCAGGCAAAATTAATGATGAGTATTTTTTCTGTACAGCAGGTGTGGGATTTGATGCAGTGGTGGGCGAGAAGTTCAACAATTCAAATACCAGAGGACTTATAACATATATGGAGCATTGTGCAAAAGAGTATATGAAATATGAACCTCAAGAGTATGAGATAGATATACTTGGTACCAAATTTAAGCAAAAGGCATTTCTGATAACCTTTGCCAACAGTTCACAATGGGGTAACAATGTCTTTATTGCTCCCGATGCCAACATTTCAGATGGGATGATGGATGTTGTGATATGGAGAAACTCCCCAATGGTGACGATGCCTCTGATTACAGCTGAGCTGTTCTTTAGAAAAATTAAATATTCAGAATTTGTGGATACTTACCGGTGTAAGGAGGTTGTGATTGAGAGACAGAGTGAGGGGGTGATACAATTTGACGGTGAGAGTATGGTAATGGGAAAGCGACTTGTGGTTTCAGTACTTCATAATGCTTTGCAAGTGGTAGTGCCGGATGTGACAACAACTCTCTTTCAAATAATGGAAATGATGTCCCAGCAGCTTAGGGAGATACTCCCTCCTCAGTTCCTTGATTCGTTGCAGAAACAATTGGAGGAGCTTTCACCACAACAGCTTAAGGATAAAGTTCCACAACAACTTAAAGAGATTGTTCCCAGAATAAAAGATATGGTAAAATAATTGTCTGAAAAAGGGGAAAAATGCTTATATTTGTTTTCATTCTTAATATATTGGAAATAATAACTTAAATTCTATTTAATATGATAATTCTTGTTTTGAATTGTGGCAGCTCTTCTTTGAAATATCAGGTTCTTGATATGAAGAATGAGTCTGAGTACTCTCTATTGGCCAAAGGTTTGGTTGAAAGAATAGGTTTGGAAATGGGTGAGATTACCCATAGAGTTCCAGATAAAGATAAGTTTGTGATTGACAAACCTATTCCAGATCATACAGAGGGTATCAAGAGTGTTCTTGAACTGCTTGTAGATGCAGAGCATGGTGTGCTCAAATCTTTATCTGAGATTAACGCTGTAGGTCACAGGGTTGCACATGGTGGTGATTTGTTCAGTTCAAGTGCCGTAATTCATAGTGAGGTTATTGAGGGTATCCAGAAATGCTGCGAGCTTGCACCTCTTCACAATCCTGCAAACTTGTTGGGTATTATGGCTGTCCGCTCACTTATGCCTGAGATTCCTCAGGTTGCTGTATTTGATACATCATTCCATCAGAGTATGCCTGAGTACGCGTATATGTATGCTATCCCATATGAGTATTATGTATTGGATAAAGTTAGAAGATACGGCTTCCACGGAACAAGCCACAAGTTTGTTGCTGAGAAATCTGCAAAACTTGCCGGATTGGATTTCAACAATTCAAAAATCATCACTTGCCATTTGGGTAACGGCGGTTCTGTTACAGCTATCTGTAATGGTAAATCTATAGATACTTCAATGGGCTTCACACCTGTTGAGGGTGTTGTAATGGGTACCCGTTGCGGCAACATTGATGCTGGTGTAGTAACTTATATCCAGAAAAAATATGAGTTGGACAACAAAGGTATCAGTGATGTCCTTAACAAGAAGAGTGGTTTCTTGGGTGTTTCAGGCGTTTCTTCTGATGCAAGGGATATAGAGAATGCAGCTACAGAGGGTAATCACAGAGCCCAGCTCGCTTTGGATATGTTCCGTTACAGCGTTAAGAAATATATTGGTGCATATGCTGCAGCAATGAACGGTGTGGATCTTATCGTATTCACCGGAGGTATTGGCGAGAATGACAAAGCTGTTAGGGAGTCTGTTCTTACAGGATGTTCATTCCTTGGAATTGATTTTGATCCGGAGGCAAACAATGTAAGAGGCGAGGACAGGATCATTACAAAACCGGGTTCTAAAGTTATTGCCACTACAGTTACTACAAATGAGGAGCTTGTAATTGCACAAGAGACAATGAGATTGACAACAAAATAATAAAACAAATAACATTTACAGATTATGATTACAAATTTTGACCAGATGTTTGAGCAGTTGCGCTCAAAACCAAAAAAAAGACTTGTAGCTGCATGGGGAGTTGATGACCATACTATCAGCGCTGTTTATATGGCTGTAGAGGCAGGTATTGTTGAGGGTATTCTTGTAGGTGATGAGGCAATGATCCAGAAAGTATGTGCAGAGAACAACTATGATATTACCAAACTTACTGTAGTAAACAACCCTAATGAGCTTAAATCAATTGCTCAGGCTGTTGATATGGTAAATGCAGGTGAGGCTGATATCCTTATGAAAGGTCTTTGCTCAACTGACAAATACATGAGAGGTATCCTTAACAAAGAGAAAGGTCTTCTTCCTCCAAAAGCTGTATTGAGCCACGTTTGCGTAGTTCAGAACCCAGGTTACCACAAACTATTGGTAATTTCTGATATTGCTGTTATCCCTGCTCCTGATTTCAAACAGAAACAGGCTATGATCGGTTATGTTGCCAATACTGCTAAAGCTCTTGGTATTGAGAAACCAAAAGTTGCATTGGTTACTGCAACTGAGCAGATGCTTGCAGGTATGCCTGCTTGCGTTGAGGCTGCTATGCTTGCTAAAATGTCAGACAGAGGACAGATTTCAGGTTGCGTAGTTGACGGTCCTTTGGCATTGGACGTTGCATTGTGCAAAGAGGCTGCTGAGATCAAGAAACTTAAGAGTGAGGTTGCAGGTGATGCAGATTGCTTGGTATTCCCTAACATTGAGTCAGCAAACGTATTCTACAAACTTGGCGGTCACTTTATTCCAGGTGTTAAAATGGCTGCTATGGTTGCAGGTGCAAAAGCTCCATGTGTTCTTTCAAGCCGTGCAGACAGCACTGAGACTAAACTTAACTCAATTGCATTGGCAGCTCTAACTGCTAAATAATTAATTATGGGTAAACTAATTTTAGCTATCAATCCGGGATCAACTTCTACAAAGATTTCGGTATATGAAGATACAACTGAGGTCTTTACAAAGACTTTGCGTCACTCTAATGAGGAGCTTGCTCCATATAAGAATGTGATTGACCAGTTGGATTTCAGAAAAGAGACCATTAAGGCTGCTCTTAAAGAGAATAACATTGATATCAACTCTCTTGCAATTATTGTAGGACGCGGTGGCTTGGTAAAGCCTATCCCTAGTGGTGTTTATGAGGTTAATGCGGCTATGATTGAGGATATCAGAACTGGCAAGAATGGCGAGCATGCAAGTAACCTGGGTGCAATCATTGCTAACGAGCTGGCATCTGAGGTTGGCGGTATCAAAGCTCTTATTGCAGATCCTGTAGTAGTTGATGAGTTGGAGCCAGTAGCAAGAATTTCAGGCCATGCAGCTTTCCCAAGAGTGTCAATTTTCCATGCACTTAACCAGAAAGCAATTGCCAAACTATATGCTAAGAACAACGGTAAGGATTATAAAGATTTGAACATTATTGTAGCTCATCTTGGTGGTGGAGTATCTGTTGGTATTCACAGCAAAGGTAGAGTAATTGATGTCAATGATGCTCTTAGAGGTGAGGGTCCATTCTCTCCAGAGAGATCTGGCGGTCTTCCCGCGGCTGCTGTAGTAGACGCTTGTTTCAGTGGTAAATACACAGAGAAACAGATACGAAAGATGATTTCTGGAGAAGGTGGAGTTGTATCATATCTTGGAACAAACTCATTCATGGATGTAGAAAACCGTGTTAATGATGGAGATCCTGAGGCAATACTTATTTCAGAAGCTTTTGCATACCAGTTGGCAAAAGAGATTGGTGCTATGGCAACTGTAGTAAGCGGTAAAGTGGATGCCATAATCATTACTGGTGGTATTGCTTACAATAAAGACCTTATGGAAAAAGTTAAGGCTAAAGTAGAGTTCATTGCTCCTGTTGCAATTTATCCTGGTGAGGATGAGATGGGTGCATTGGCAGGAAATGGTCTTGCTGTCTTGAATGGTACAGATGAGGTAAAAGTTTACTAACATTGGGTAAAATTTACGATATTGCAATTATAGGAGGGGGAGCAGCGGGCTTATTTGCCGCTGCAACCCTTTCTTCTTTGATAAAAGCTGGTGAGAGTATTTCTGTATTACTGTTGGAGAAAATGCACAGATGTGGCCTTAAAATAGGTATTACCGGTAAGGGAAGGTGTAATCTCACAAATACTAAGCCTTGGAATGAGTTTGCTTTGCATATACATCCTAAAAATGTGTTCTTGAAGAACGCCTTTTATGGTATGAGCAACTCAGATACTATGGATTTTTTTGAAAATATAGGACTTCCTCTTACTGTTGAGAGAGGAGATCGTGTCTTCCCTCAGAGTATGAAGGCTACAGATGTGGTTTCTACTCTTGAAAGATATATTATTTCTGCAGGAGTGGAGCTGAAAAAGAATTCTCCCGTACATTCTGTGGAAAAATTGGACAGTACAGATAACTCTTTCCTTATAAAGTATGGTGACAATAGAGAGGTTATATCCAAAAATGTAATTGTTGCAACAGGCGGTATGTCTTATCAGAGTACAGGTTCATCTGGGGACGGATATCTGTTCGCAAAACATCTTGGGCATAAAATTTCCACTTGTTTTCCCTCTTTGACAGCATTGCTTCCAAAAAACTATCGGGAAGAATATTACGGAATCTCGTTGAAAAATGTTTCAGTACAACTTGTCGTAAACGGTGATGTTGTGCAGGAGGAATTTGGTGATCTTGATTTTACAAATGGGGGAATTGAGGGACCGATTGGGTTTAAAGTGAGCCGTAAAGGGGTATTTAATGTTATGAATGGCCAGAAAGTGGAGTTGAGGCTTGATATGAAACCTGCAGTTACACAGAAACAACTTGCAGACAGAATTGCAAGGGAATTGCAGGAGATTAGAGGGAGTCAGCTCAGAGGGATTCTTCTTAAATTGTTACCAGCCAAACTTGTGCCTCTTTTTATGGATGCAAACAAAGACCTTTCTGTTGAGACTCTTCCAAAGCGCCTTAAGGAGTGGCGTTTCCCTATTTGCGGATATGTCGGTTATGAAAGGTGTGTTGTTACTGCGGGCGGGGTGGCATTGTCTGAGATATCCCAAAAGACAATGGAATCCAAACTGGTAAAAGGTTTGTATTTTGCCGGAGAAGTTATGGATCTGGATGGTGATACAGGAGGATATAATCTTCAGATAGCCTTTTCAACTGCTGCCTTGGCGGCACAGAGCGCAGCAAAAGCTACCAGATAATATTTATCTGTTTTCCGTTGCAGATGTATTTTTCTGTAGAATTTTTGATTACAACAGGGGCTTCAAGTTCAATGGCAATGTAGTCTCCAGTTCTGAATGAGATATGTTTTGATGCAGTTTCAAAGGCTGCATTAATTTTTTCTTTTATATGGCCTTCAGCCTCGGCTGCATCTTTCTCATCATCAAACAGGAATGTTGTATTATCCAACGAATTGGCTACCCACCAGGATTCTGGGGTGTTGTGGTCTATAAGTTCCGTGGCTGATAAATGGACTCCAGTACCAATTGTCTTGTAGTATCTTGGGGCAAATTTTGATGCCACACTTTTGCCGGCTTTTATAGCTCTGGCATATACAAATACAGTTGCAGCAAGCTCTGTTACCCCTTCCGGACAGAAATAGTCATTGCTATCCTTGTTAATGGATGTGTCCGGTCTGGTATAAAAGTACTTGCTGCCGTATGGTACTGTAAATATATTCATCTTTTAAACAAATCTGTATCTGTAAAGTTTATCTCATCTTCAGTTTGATGTCTGTAATCACTTTCTTGGTGTCCAAGGTAAAGTCTCCATTCATCATCCATGCATAATAGCTTGGCTCTGATTTGAAAACTTCTTCAACCGGTTTCCCTTTGTGCTTGCCAAAATTAAGGACAGGCATATTTTTGTCGTTGAGGGCAATTCTTCCGGCATAGTCTACAAGTTTGCTCCTTGTAGAGAATTCTGCAAGCATCTTTACATCGTTCTGCAGTGTGTCCGGATATTTGTCAAGCTGGCTCATAAGGATTTCGTATGTAGCCAATGTGTCTGCTTCTGCAGAATGTGCATTCTCAAGATTTTTCTGACAATAGAATTTATATGCGGCAGACAATGTGCGCTGTTCCATTTTGTGGAATATATTCTGCACATCAACAAGATTCCTTTTCCTGAAATCAAAATCTATTCCAACTCTAAGGAATTCCTCTGCAAGTAGCGGAATGTCAAATTTTATGGAATTATATCCGGCAAAATCGCATCCTTCCATCCAATTTGCAAGGCTCTTTGCAATTTCCTTGAATGTTGGACAATCCTTCACATCTTCATTTGAGATACCGTGGACTGCACGGGCTTCTTCAGAGATGGGAATAGTTGGATTAATCCTTCTGGTCTTGATTTCCTGATCGCCATTGGGCATTACTTTTACAGCGCAGATCTCAACTATTCTGTCTGTAGCCACATTCAATCCTGTACTTTCTATATCAAAAAATACAAGTGGGTTTTTAAGATTCAGCTGCATGATATTACTATATGCTAATTCTCATTGGCATTAACAATGCGCAAATTTCTTCTTCCGGTTCTGTCTGTACGGCAGGTTGTATAAGGGCAGCTCTGTTAGGATCTGAAAGTCTTATACATATCTGGTCGTACGAGAGATTCCCAAGAATCTCAATGAGGAATGTGGATTTAAAACCAATCTCCATTGGTGTGCCGTCATAATCACAATTTACGGTCTCATATGCACTCATTGAGAAGTCGAGGTCTTGTGCTACAATGTTTATCTGGTTTGAAGACAATTTAAATACAATTTGTCCTGTTGCCTGGTTTGAGCACACAGAAACACGTTTGGTTGCATTTAAAAGTTCTGCCCTGTTTACTGAAATTACATTGCTGTTATTCTTGGGGATAACGCTTTTATAAGCAGGGTAGTTTCCATCTACAAGCTTGCAGAAAATAAGGAATGAACCAAATTTGAAGTAGGCGCAGTTAGAGTGGTCAAATGTTATTTCAACCTCTTCGTCCAAGCATTTGGCTAAATTTGCCTTAAGTATATTTGCCGGCTTTTTAGGAAGTATGAAAGAGGAAGCCGAATGAGATTTTACATCATTCCTCTTATAGTATACAAGTTTGTGGGCATTTGAAGCTACAAGAGTTGTAGATTCGGGCTCAATGTCAAAATAGATGCCGTTCATTACAGGTCTCAACTCCTCGTCTCCTGTTGCATACAATGTGCTGTTTATTCCGTCTGACAATATGGCTCCCTTCAGCTTTATGACTGTAGGATTGTCAAGTTCCTTTAGTGTGGGATAATCTTCTGCAGAAACAAATGGAATCTGGGCACATCCACTTGCCCAAATGATGTTGACAATATTTTTGTCATCTTCTGTGGAGAACTCAATTGGCTGAGTAGGCAGTTCCTTTAAAGAATCTGTCAACAGTTTGGCAGGTACAGCAATCTCGCCACCCTCCATCACCTCATTGATAGCAAGAATTGTCTTAAGAGTTGTTTCGGCATCCGAACCGGTAATGGTTAGAGTGTTGCCGTCGAGAACCAACAGGTAATTGTCCAGAACCGGTAATGAACTTTTGGATGCAATTACTTTCTGAACCGATAACAAACCTTGCAGTAAATCTGTACTTGAAACAATAAACTTCATAATTTTTTACTTATAAAATGAGAAGCAAATATAACAAAAATGTAGATAGCTCACTTCCTCCTTAGGATTATTTTTTTATTGGCAATGGCGGAGACCGTGCTGAAGAATTCCTTTATTTCCCCAATCTTTTCCTTGGGCCTTTTTCCCGATGAAATACTCTTTATATTGTCTGCATTGATGATATTCCCTTCTTGTGATACTTTGTGTGACAGACTGCCACAGACAGAAGAGGTGATGGTAGTGCCGGTTTTGTCTTTGAGGTAATACTCTACAGGCAACTCAACCGTCATAGTGTTCTTCCATACATATCCATTGCGGATTTGAATGTCCAATTCCCTTTTCCTGTTGAATTTTGGGGAAGTTCCCTTGAATATGGATACTGGAATGGCAAGTATGTTGGAGTTAAGCTGTACCCACGAAGGGGAGCTGCAGACATATTTCATTTCCACCACAGGTATCTGCTCGTGATGTTCAGTTATTTGGATTGAATCAACAATGCAAGCTGGGACGGATAGCTGTGACATTATAATCTCCTTTTGCCTGCTGATGGCTTTTTCAGATAGCCTGAACAGCGGTTCTGCGCACATATTTATGTACTTTTTCTCTACTTTGAAGTATGATTCCCCTTTGGAACTGATCCTTGCAGAGACTTTTGTCTCAATCCTGTTGAGAGTGTCGTCATATGACGGAATCTTTTCAATTGTTGCCGTGCCGTCTGAATATACAATGGCATCATGTCCGGCAATATCCTGATGGATGTATCCAAAAGGGATGTCTGTATTGGTACATTCCAGCCACAGGTCTCCTGATGGATCAGGTACCTTCAGTATTACGTGGTTGGTTTGGTTTACTGATGCAAAATCCTTGTGTATAACCGGGTTCCTGGTATTCACTTCCACACTTTCTTTATTGCCTTGATGTTTTCAGCTGTTGCGGTTGTGATGTTTTCGTATACCTCTGATGTGGAATATCCTGTATTGAATATCCATTGCTTGTCATAACTGCGGTCGCTGGTTGTAGTTATGTTTACGTTGTTTATGAGATTTACATTAAAAACAATGAAATTGGGAATCCTGTATTCTGCTCTTGAGAACAAACACGGGATTTCATGCTGGAAGATATGTGTTGGTATATTCCTTCATTTGCACAAGAGACAAATCCGGTTTCTCAAATTTGAAACTACTCTTTACTTCTTGTGCATGACATACTGATTGTAACAGTAATGAGAGTACAATAAGTGAAAAAAGTTTCATTGTATAATAATTTTAGTTAAAACATATTTTTATAAAAAACAATATTTTCTTAGAATTTTTCAAAATTATTTTTGGCATATATTTTGCCTTTTGTTCAGAAAATTCAAATAATGGAATCAAGTATGAAAAAGAATTTTACATTGTTGTTCCTTTCGGTGCTTTTGAGCAGTATTGCTGCGGTAGTGATTGTAAAAATGACAAGCACCGGACAGGGTAATTATTTCTACAGCTCTCAAGAGAGCATTCCAATAAGGCAGGTTAATTATAATCCGCAGAATTTCCCCGATTTTACTTATGCTGCGGAGAGTTGTGTGGATGGAGTGGTGTTTGTAAAGGTTGTTAAAAGGGAGCAGGAGAGGGAGGCTTCAATTCTGGATCATTTCTTTGGGTTTGGTACACCTTATTCTATGCCAAGAGAGAGAGCCGGTTCAGGCTCTGGAGTAATCATTTCTCCCGACGGTTATATAGCAACAAACAACCACGTGGTTTCCGGCGCATCGCAGATTGAGGTTACTCTCAATGACAACAAGACTTATAAGGCAGAGCTTGTGGGAGCAGATCCGGTTACAGATGTGGCGCTACTAAAGATTGACGCTCAGGAGCTTCCTGCAATTCCGTTTGGTGATTCTGAGGCTTTGAGACTTGGTGAGTGGGTGTTGGCTATCGGGAGCCCGTTCAATTTGAGAAGTACCATTACAGCAGGTATAGTAAGTGCAAAGGGGAGATCTCTTCCCGATATGTCCGGTGAGTTCAAGATTGAGTCATTTATTCAGACAGATGCTGCTGTGAATCCTGGGAACAGTGGGGGTGCACTTGTGAACACAAGGGGTGAACTGGTGGGAATCAATACCGCAATTGCTTCAAATACCGGTTCGTATACAGGCTATTCATTTGCTGTACCAACCACTATAGTTAAGAAGGTTGTGGAAGATTTGAAGGAATTTGGTAGTGTGCAGAGGGCAATCCTTGGCATTTCAATGACAGAGCTTACACAGGAACTTGCTTCTCTTGCCGGTATGAAAGGTAATTTTAGTGGAGTTTATGTAGCAGAACTGAACAGAAGTGGAGCTGCATACAAGGCTGGCGTGAGGGAAGGTGATGTGCTGGTAGCCATAAACGGCAAAAAGATGAAGAACCCTTCAGAGGTACAGGCTGCTGTGAATGGTTATAAACCTGGTGATAAGGTGGAACTTATGATATACAGAGACGGCAAAGAGATTGTGGTTGAGGCTGAACTGCAGGGTAGCCAAAGTTCTGTAGCGGTTTCTGATGAAAATGAGGCAACTGTGATGGGGGCAACACTTGTGCTTCCGGATTCTGAATTGCTGAGGAAACTCCGTCTTAAAGGTGGTGTGCAGGTTGCATCTGTTGGAAAAGGAAAATTCAGGGATGCCGGAATCAGGGACGGCCTGGTGATAACACACTTGAATCAGATGCCTGTAACCACACTAAAAGATGTACTTGAGATTATTAACAGTGCCAAGAGGGGGTTGCTTGTAGAGGGAATGTATCCCAATGGTCAAGTATTTTATTACGGTGTAGGTGTATAAACTCCCGGTTAATTTTAGCGGCCCGGTGGATTTGACATAGTTGCAATTCTGCCGGGCTATGTTTTTATTTGGTTGGAATATAAATAATTTGCTTATCTTTGCGTGTTAAAATATCCACATGAGACAGTTAAAGATTACAAAATCCATTACTAACAGAGAGAGTGCCTCTCTGGATAAATATCTACAAGAGATTGGTAGAGAAGAGCTAATAACCGTTGAGGAAGAGGTAGAGCTGGCGCAGAGGATCAAGAAAGGTGATCAGGAAGCGTTGGAAAAACTTACAAGAGCAAATCTAAGGTTTGTGGTGTCTGTTGCCAAACAATATCAGAACCAGGGTTTGAGTTTGCCGGATCTTATCAATGAGGGTAACCTGGGATTGATTAAAGCTGCAGAGAAATTTGATGAAACCAGAGGCTTCAAATTTATTTCGTATGCAGTCTGGTGGATCAGACAGTCTATTCTTCAGGCTTTGGCAGAGCAGTCGAGAATTGTAAGGTTGCCTTTGAATCAGGTAGGCTCTTTGAACAAGATAAACAAGGCTCTTTCCAAATTTGAGCAGGAGAACGAGAGAATGCCTTCTCCAGAGGAGTTGGCTGATATTCTTGAGATTCCGAGAGAGAAGATTGCTGATACCTTAAGGGTATCGGGAAGACATGTTTCAGTGGATGCTCCTTTTGTGGATGGAGAGGATAACAGCCTTTTGGATGTTCTTGTAAACTCCGATTCTCCTAATGCCGACAGAGGGTTGGTTAATGAGTCTTTGAATAAGGAGATTGAGCGTGCTCTGTCTACTCTAACTGAGCGTGAGAGGGATATTGTAAAATATTTCTTTGGAATAGGTGCTCAGGAGATGACATTGGAGGAGATAGGTGAATATTTTGGCCTTACCAGAGAGCGTGTAAGGCAGATTAAGGAAAAGGCTATCAGAAGACTTAGACATAGTGCAAGAAGCAAGCTTCTCAAGAGTTATCTTGGGTAGCTTGCCCCTTTTTTCTGCTAAATATAAATCACTTAACACAATTTAAAATATGAAAAAATACTTATTATCTCTACTTTCAGCAGGGGTAGTGGTTGCTTCTTGTTCGCAGCCTAAAGATGTAAATCCTCTATTGGAGGAGTGGACAGCCCCTTATGGTATACCGCCGTTTGAGCAGGTTCAACCAGAGCACTATCTTCCAGCATTCAAGGCTGCTATGGCAGCGGAACTTGCGGAGATTGATGCAATCGTAAATAATACAGAGGAGCCTACATATGAGAATACTATTGAGGCTTATGCTAATTCAGGTGAGCTTTTGGGTAATGTTTCAGCAGTATTCAGCAGTGCTAATGGCGTTAAATCAAACCCTGAACTTCAGGCAATTGCAAAGGAACTTTCACCACTTCAGAGTGCCCATAGCAGTGCAATCAGTTTGAATGACAAGCTTTTTCAGAGAATTAAGGCTGTTTATGAGAAAAGAAATGAGTTGAATCTGAATGCTCAGCAGTTGAGAGCAGTTGAGGAGATTTACAAAGGCTTTGAGAGAGGCGGTGCAAACCTTCCTGCAGACAAGAAAGAGGAGCTTAAGAAAGTTAATGCAGAGATCTCCGCATTACAACTTCAGTTCTCTCAGAATGCATTACAGGAGACAGCAGCATATACTTTGGTAATTGACAATGAGGCGGATCTTGCCGGTTTGACAGAAGGTCAGATTGCAGAGGCTGCAGCAAGAGCCAAAAAGGCTGGTCAGGAGGGCAAATGGATTTTTGGTTTGGATAATCCAAGCATTATGCCGTTCCTTGCAAATGCAGATAACAGGGAGTTGAGAAAACAGATGCTTGAGGCATACTTGAACAGATGTAACAACAACAATGAAAATGACAATAAGGAGGTTATCAAAAAACTTGTTGATTTGAGACTTAAGAGAGCTCAGATTATGGGTGCTGAGAGTGCAGCTGATTATATCCTTGATACAAGAATGGCAAAAACACCGGAGGCTGTATACAACTTGTTGGACCAGATTTGGAAACCTGCTCTTAAAGCTGCTAAGGCTGAGGTTGCAGATATGGAGAAGATTATTGCAAAAGAGGGTTCAAATATAAAACTTGAGGCTTGGGACTGGAGATATTATGCTCAGAAGGCCATGAAGGAGAAATATAATTTGAGCGAGGCAGAGATGGCTCCTTATTTTATGATTGACAATGTCAGAGAGGGTGTGTTCCACGTTGCAAACAAATTGTTTGGTTTGACATTCAAGAAATTGGAGAATGTTCCTCTTCCACACGAGGAGGCTGAGGCATTTGAGGTGTTTGATAATGACGGAACAGTTACCGGTATTGTTTTCTTTGATATGTTTGCAAGACCAGGACAAAAGAGAGCTGGTGCATGGTGCGGAGGCTTTAGAGGTCAGTCTTACAAGAACGGTGAGAGAGTTTTGCCTCTTGTAACCATTTGCGGTAACTTTACAAGACCTGTAGGTGACCAGCCTGCATTGCTTACTACAGACGAGGTTGGCACTTATTTCCACGAATTCGGACACGGTCTGGCAAGCTTGCTAAAAGATGTGAAAGTTAAAGGTATGGGAGGATTCCCAAGAGATTTTGTGGAGCTTCCTTCCCAGATTAACGAGCATTGGGCATTTGAGCCTGAGGTTCTAAAAGTTTACGCAAAACACTATCAGACAGGTGAGGTTATTCCTCAGGAACTTGTAGACAAGATGGTTGCAGCAGGCAAATATGGCCAGGGCTTTGCTACAGTTGAGTATTTGGCTGCTTCTTACCTTGATATGGATTTCCATGTATTGAAAGAGATCCCTGCTGATCTTGATGTAAACAAGTTTGAGGACAAAGTATTGGGTGACAGAGGTATTCTTCCTCAGATACCTTCTCGATACAGAAGTACATACTTCAGCCATACTTTCAGTGGCGGATATACTGCGGGATATTACAGTTACATTTGGGCAGAGGTTCTTGATGCAGATGCATATGATGCTTTTGTGGAGACTGGTGATATCTTCAATCAGGAGGTTGCAAACAAATACAGAACAGAGATTCTTGAGGTTGCCGGAGAGAAAGATGCTATGGAACTTTATGTTAACTTCAGAGGTAAAGAGCCGGGTATTGATCCGCTTCTTAAAAATAGAGGTCTGAAATAGTGATTTTCAGAATATTATGGCAAGGGTTGCAGTTGTATGGCTGCAACCCTTTTTATTTTGGGTTTGAGGTGATTTTTTCATACCTTTGAACGCTTATTGAAAATTGTAAAAAACTAAAAATATGGGTAATTTCTTTGCATCACTCGGGCAGGTAATAACAGCTGTTAGTGATTTTGTTTGCGGATATCCGCTTTTTATTCTCCTTGTGGGAGGTGGTTTGTACTTTCTTATTTATTCTGGATTTGTCCCTTTGAGATATTTTGGAAGGGCTATCAAGTCGTTGAAATCAAAAGATGATAAGGCAGATGGTCAGATCAGCTCTTTTGAGGCACTCGCAAGTGCAATTGCTGCTACAGTCGGTATGGGTAATATTGCAGGTGTTGCCATTGCCCTATCTATAGGTGGCCCTGGTGCAATTTTCTGGATGTGGGTAAGCTCAATTCTTGGTATGGCAACCAAATTCTTTGAGGGTACCCTTTCTGTGATGTATAAAGGAAAAGATGATACAGGAGAGGTGCAGGGTGGTCCTATGTATATGATTTTGTCGGGATTAGGACAAAAATGGAAGCCGTTGGCAGTATTTTTCTCAATAGCCGGTCTTATTGGTACGCTTTGTATTATGCAGAGTAACCAGTTTACAGAGGCAATTACCACAATTTTCTTTACTCCAGAACAGAATACCCTTACCCTCAGATTCATTATTGGGGTAATAATTACAGTAATTGTTGCTTGCGTTATTTTGGGCGGTATTAAAAGAATCTCAAAAGTTGCCACTAAAGTGGTTCCTGCAATGGTTGTAATGTATTTCCTTTTGGTTATGTACATTATCTTTACTCATTTGCCAGAGGTTCCAGGTGTATTTGGTGCAATCTTTAAAGATGCATTTACTGTTAAAGCCGGTGTTGGTGGCGGTATTGGTGCGTTGGTTTCAATTGCACTTATTGGAATCAGAAGAGCTGCCTTGGTTAATGAGGCCGGTGTTGGTACTGCTTCTATGATGCACGGTGCTTCCAAAAACAATGAGCCTGTAAGAGAGGGTCTTGTTGCTATGATAGGCCCTTCAATTGATTCAGGTCTTGTATGTACACTTACTGCAATTGCAATTCTTATTCAGAGGGATGTGCTTGCTTTAGGTGACGGTATCAGCGGCTCTATTGCAGGTTTGAGTGTTGCACTTCAGGCATTTGATGCTTCAATCCCGGGTGTGGGCAAATATCTGTTGTTGCTAATGCTTGTTTTCTTTGCATTCTCAACAATGTTCTCGTATTCATATTACGGACAGAAATGTACTGGTTTCCTTTTTGGAGCCAAGTACTCAAAATATTACAATATTTTCTTCTTGGTAATGCTTGTTGTGGCAGCAATGATTCCTCTAAAGGCAGCGGTTGGTCTTATAGACCTTGCTTATGCTCTTATGGCGTTCCCTACAATGTTCACTTTGGTTGTACTTTCACCAAAGGTAAAAGCTGCAATGAAGGAGTATTTTTCTAAAAACTAATAAAAACAGATAAGATTTTGATTCAATGAATCCGGAAATATTTATAAGCAATATAGCTAAAGAGGCAGTTAAGGCCCTTTATGGAGTTGAGGTAGAGGATAAACTTATACAGACTCAGACAACAAGAAAAGAGTTTGAGGGAGATATCACTCTTGTTGCTTTTCCTCTGCTTAAAATGAGTAAAAAATCACCAGAGGCAACTGGTGCAGAGATTGGTGAGTACATTAAGTCTAATGAGAAGTTTGTAGAGAACTATAATGTTGTAAAAGGCTTTTTGAACATAAAACTTTCTGAGGAGTTCTGGAAGAATACATTTTCTGAGATACATTCAGCAGAGGATTTCGGTCAGTTGCTTGCTACCGGCAAATCTGTAATGATTGAGTTCTCGTCTCCAAATACCAACAAACCGCTTCACTTGGGACATATCAGAAACAATCTTTTGGGTTGGTCTGTCTCAAGACTTCTTGAGGCTAACGGCCATAATGTCATTAGAGTGAATCTTGTAAATGACAGGGGGATCCATATCTGCAAATCTATGCTTGCGTGGTTGAAAATGGGTAATGGAGAGACTCCAGAATCATCGGGAATAAAAGGTGACCATCTTGTAGGAAAGTATTATGTTGCATTCAGCAATGAGTTGAAGAGACAGACCAAAGAACTTATAGCACAAGGTGTTCCAGAGGATGAGGCTGAGAGACAGACTCCAATTCTAAAAGAGGCACAGGCGATGTTGGTCAAATGGGAGCAGGGTGACCAGGAGGTTGTTGAGTTGTGGAAGAAGATGAACGGATGGGTTTACGAAGGATTTGACAAGACATATAACCGTTTGGGAATCTCTTTCCATAAGACATATTATGAGTCGCAGACATACCTTTTGGGTAAGGCTCTGGTTCAGGAGGGATTGGCAAAAGGAGTTTTTGAGACACATGAGGATGGTTCTGTGTGGTGTGATCTTACTCCGGACGGTCTTGACAAGAAACTCCTTCTAAGAGGAGACGGCACTTCTGTGTATATGACTCAGGATTTGGGAACTGCACACCAGAGATTTGCTGAGTATGAGCTTGATGAACATATTTATGTTGTTGGTAATGAGCAGAATTATCATTTTCAGGTGCTTAAGTTGATTCTTAAGAAATTGGGTCTTGACTGGAGTGATTATATTTACCACCTTTCATATGGTATGGTAGAACTTCCAGAGGGTAAAATGAAATCGAGAGAGGGAACAGTTGTGGATGCAGATGATCTTGTACAGGATATGTACTCTACAGCAAAAGAGACTTCTCTTGCACTTGGAAGGTTGGATGATATGCCGCAGAGTGAGAGGGAAGACCTGTTTGAGATGATTGGTCAGGGTGCCCTCAAATATTTTATCCTTAAAGTGGATCCAAGAAAGACAATGTTGTTTGATCCTAAGGAGTCTATAGACTTTAATGGAAATACAGGCCCTTTCATCCAGTACACCCACGCACGTATCAAATCTATTTTGAGAAAGGCTAAGGAGCGTGGTTACCAGGTACAGACTGCTGATTCTGCAACACTGCTGCCAAAAGAGATAGAGATTATCAAGATGCTGAATATTTTCCCTCAGAGGATAAAAGAGGCTGGAGATGACCACTCACCGGCTGTAATTGCAAACTATGCATACGATTTGGCAAAAGAATTCAGCCAGTATTACCACGACACCACAATTCTTAATGAAGAGGATGCTGTGTTGAGATCGCAGAGACTTGCCCTTATCTCTACAATTGCAAAAGTATTGGTAAAAGCTATGGATATTTTAGGTATCAGACTGCCTGAAAGAATGTAATAATGGAGAAGAAACACTTCATACCCACCTCCAAAAAGGAGATAGACGAATTGGGATGGGACTATATAGATATCATCATTTTTACAGGTGATGCCTATATAGACCACCCTTCGTTTGGAACTGCTGTAATTGCAAGAGTACTGGAAGATAGCGGCTACAGGGTTGCAGTAGTGCCCCAGCCCAATTGGAGAGATGATTTGAGGGATTTTAAAAAGCTTGGTGAACCCAGGCTTTTCTTTGGTGTGAATTCAGGTGCAATGGATTCTATGGTAAACCATTATACGGCTGCAAAAAGATTGCGCAGCAATGATGCATACACACCAAATGGGGCTGCAGGAATGCGCCCTGATTATGCTGTTAAGGTATATTCAAACATACTTAAAGAACTGTTCCCGCATACACCGGTTGTAATTGGAGGTATTGAGGCCTCGTTGCGCAGATTTACCCATTACGATTACTGGCAAGACAAGTTACTGCCGTCAGTTCTTGTGGAGAGCAAGGCAGATTACCTTATCTATGGAATGGGGGAGCGTGCAATATTGGATTTGGCACACCATATAGAGGATGGGAATTGGGAAGACAAGAACAAGCTGCAGCAGGTTGCGTGGATAAGTGATGAAAAACCACAGGAGTCTCCCGACAGAATCTTCCTTCACTCATACCAGAAATGCCTGAAAGAGAAGAAGGCATTTGTTGAGAATTTTAATGTGATAGAGACTGAAGCCAACAGAATGGTAGGGAAGCAGCTTATAGAGCAATATGATGACAAATATGTATGTGTGAATTCACCATATCCTATGCCATCTGTAGAAGAATTGGATGCTATTTATGATTTGCCCTATACAAAATTGCCCCACCCACGGTATAAAGGGAAACATATTCCTGCGTATGAGATGATAAAGTTCTCTATAAATACCCATAGAGGATGTTTTGGTGGATGCAGTTTTTGTACAATTGCTGCACATCAGGGAAAACATATACAGAGCAGGAGTGAAGAATCTATACTTAAGGAGATTGCAAAGCTTTCCCAGCTGCCAGGATTTGCAGGAAATATATCAGACTTGGGTGCCCCTACAGCAAATATGTACGGTATGTGTGGAAATGATCTTGCTGTATGCCAGAAATGTTTCCGAAAAAGTTGCCTGTATCCGAAAAAGTGTGCAAATCTGAACAATTCCCACAGGAGACTGATAAAGTTGTACAAGAGTGTGGCTGAAGTTAAAGGAATAAAAAATGCTTATATTGGAAGTGGGATAAGATACGATCTGTTCCTTGATGAAAAAGGGTTCCTTGACAGCTCTTCCAAACCTTATTTTGAGCAATTGGTAACCAAGCATACAAGCGGAAGGCTGAAGGTTGCGCCTGAACATACAGAAGATGGTGTATTGGCGTTAATGGGAAAACCTTCCTTTGCATTGTTTGAAAGATTGAGGAGGGAGTTTGACAAGCTGAACAGGGACAAAGGACTGAGATACCAGATAGTTCCGTATTTTATCTCATCACATCCGGGATGTACAATGAAGGATATGGAGAATCTTGCCAACAATAAAGTGCTGAAAGGGGTATACACAGAGCAGGTGCAAGATTTTACTCCTACACCTATGACCAGATCATCCGCAATTTTCTATTCCCAAATGGATCCTAAAACCTTCAAACCCGTATTTGTGGAGAAAAATATGGACAGAAAAAAGATGCAGAAATCTTATTTTTTCAACAAATAGAAAAAAACATTTTTTTATAAGAAAAATTGCACTATAATTGCATCAGCAAACTATTAACAACAGAGTTTAACTATAAATATTATAGATATGGCCGCAAAAACTTCAACAAAGTCACAGAAGAAGAGAGCAGTTGTAAGTTACGCAAATATGTCACCGGAGTTGGCTGCTGCATTTAAAGAAAAGTATCCGAAGGGATATGCAGATTATATGGGTGATTTGTTTAAGGTGGACAAACCTGACGGATCATTTTTCTATGCTGTTTCTGTGGAGATACCAGATGCAATATATCTTGTTAAGATAGAGGTGAAAATTGATGATTATGAAGATGTGGAGAACGGGTTGTTCGGAGGTGTGGATGCAGATGATGATGCAGGAACAGAAGGCAATACATTCCCAGATGACGGAACCAACTCATTTGGAGGAGACGATGACTCAGACGAATAGCAATTGATTTTATACTCAAAATAAAGGTGATGTGATTCCTCACAGTCACCTTTTTTTATTAAATTCGCATTGTTAACATCATATTGGATAATGGTTAAAAAGTTGATATATGCCATAAAAGGGCATTTGGGCAATATGCCCGAAGACAGAATGCTTATTATTCTTGCCCTTGTTGTAGGATTGGGAAGCGGTATTGCAGCAGTTGTGCTGAAACAGCTTGTGCATTTGGTTGAATGGATTCTTACCGGTTGGTTCAATACTCCAGCAGACAGTTTCTTGTACTTGCTGTATCCCGGTATAGGTATGGTTCTGGCGCTGCTCTTTGTAAAGTATGTGGTAAAGGACAATATCGGTCATGGAGTTACCAAAGTGCTTCTGGCGGTATCAAAGAATGAGTCAAAAATCAAATCCCACAATATGTGGAGTTCTGTAGCGGCCAGTTCTGTAACAATTGGTTTTGGAGGATCGGTTGGAGCGGAGGCACCCATTGTGTATACAGGGGCGGCTATCGGTTCAAATGTGGCAAGGGCTTTAGGCCTGTCATACAAGAATATGACTATCCTTTTGGGTTGTGGAGCAGCCGGTGCTGTAGCAGGTATATTTAAGGCTCCCATGGCTGGAATACTTTTTACATTTGAGATTCTCCTGTTCAATATGTCAATGAGTTCGTTGCTCCCTTTTGTAATATCATCCATTACTGCAACAACGGTTTCATATCTTTTTTTGGGTAGTACAGTAGCCTTTGAAAATGACCTTACACCATTTTCTATTGGCAATCTTCCGTACTATATAATGTTTGGTATCATTTGTGGATTTGCATCGTTGTATTTTACAAGAACTACCCTTTGGCTGGAGGATAAGATAAAGGGAATTGTAGGGACAACAAGAAGATGGTTTATATCTGCAGCTTGTCTTGGATTGCTAATCTTCATTTTTCCTCCTCTGTACGGTGAGGGGTATGGTGTCCTTACCAGTCTGCTTATGAATAATTCAGAAGAGGCAATAGGAACAACATTCCTCTCTACTATACTTCAGCGGGAATGGCTGGTTCCGGTTTTCTTTGTAGGGGTATTTTTCTTTAAGGTATTTACAATGTCCTTTACCAATGCTGGTGGTGGTGTTGGAGGAACATTCGGTCCGACTCTGTTTATGGGTGGAATTGTAGGCTTTGTAATTGCAAGAATTGTAAATTTGTCGGGAATACATATATTGCCTGAGGCAAACTTTGTTCTTGTAGGTATGGCGGGACTTATGGCAGGTGTGATGCAGGCCCCTCTTACTGCAATTTTCCTTATAGCAGAGATTACTGGTGGCTATACTCTTCTTATGCCACTTATCATCACTTCTGCAGTTTCATTTGCCACTATAAGGATTTATGAGCCTTACTCCATTTATACAAAACGAATTGCGAAACAGGGAGATCTTCTTACGCACGATTCGGACCAGGCTGTGCTTACATTGCTAAAAACAGATGAACTGATAGAGAATGATTTTTCTACAATTGGTTTGAACCAGACATTGGGTGATCTTGTAAAGGTGATAGCCCACTCTCACAGGAATATATTTCCGGTAGTTAATGTGGAAGGACAGATGCAGGGAGTTGTATATCTTGATGATGTGAGGGAAATTATGTTTGAAAAAGATAAATATGACACTAAAATATACTCTTTGATGCATCAGGTGCCAGAATTTGTGTATTGCAAGGAGAAAATGGAGAGTGTTATGAACAAGTTTGAATTTACAGGTGCGTGGAATCTTCCTGTTGTAGACGAGTCTGGCAGATATTTGGGGTTTGTTTCAAAATCCAAGATATTCTCGGCATACAGGGAACAATTGCAGCAGGTATCACACGATTAGATTATGGATAAATCCTATATAAAGTATATATCAGAGTTGATGTCACTCAAGATGTGGCAAGTGGAACATTGCGTGGAACTTCTTGCAGATGGGGCGACAGTGCCGTTTATAAGCAGATACAGAAAGGAGCGTACCGGCCAGCTTGATGAGGTTCAGGTAACTGAGATAAAGCATTGGTTCATTAAGTTTGCAGAACTGGACAAAAGGAAAGAAGCTGTTCTGAAGAGTATTGGGGAACAAGGGAATCTTACGCCAGAACTGGAAAAGCAGATAACCTCCTGCATTCAAATGCAAGAGGTTGAGGATATATATTTGCCGTTCAAGCCTAAAAGAAGAACCAGGGCATCCATAGCAAGAGAGAAAGGGTTGGAACCACTTGCAATGGCAATGCTGATATTCAATGTCCCAAATTTTGAGAAATATGTTCATTCATTTGCAGATGGGAATCTTCTTCCCGATACCGATGCTGTGCTTCAAGGGGCAAGAGATATTGTAGCAGAAGTTATCTCTGAAAGAGCGGATATAAGACAAGAGTTGAGACAATTCTATGCAAAGAGTGCAAAAGTGGTATCTAAAGTAGCTAAAGGCAAAGATGAGGAGGGGGAAAAATATGAGAACTACTTCAATTTTTCAGAGGATTTGTGGAGAATCCCGGCACACAGACTGCTGGCCATTCTTAGAGGAGAACAGGAGGGGTGTCTTTTGGTTAAACTTGAGGCGGACGCAACAATTGCCAAGAAGATAATAAACAGATTACTTTATAATGGCGTAAAATGCAGTTCATTCAAGCTTTTTGAACAATTGGATATGGCTGCAGATGACTCTTTAAAGAGACTGCTGCACCCTTCAATTGAAAATGAAGTGCTTAAATTGGCTAAGGAGAGGGCAGATCTGGCTTCAATAAAAGTATTTGGAGAAAATCTGAGGCAGTTGCTGTTGGCAGCACCAGTAGGGGAGAAGCGTACATTGGCTATTGATCCCGGATTCAGAACAGGATGTAAGGTAGTTTGCCTGGGGGCAAATGGTGAGCTCCTTCACAATGATACAATATATCCCCATCCTCCTGCAAATGAGAAGGTGATGGCAATGAAGAAGATTTCCAATATGGTTCAGGCCTATAAGATTGAGGTTATAGCCATTGGAAATGGTACTGCTGCACGAGAGACAGAAGCATTTGTCAAGAGGCTTGCAATGCCACCAAATGTAAAAGTTTTCTCTGTAAGCGAAGATGGAGCCTCCATATACTCGGCATCACCTGTTGCCAGAGAGGAGTTTCCTGAGTATGATGTTACAGTAAGAGGAGCAGTCTCAATAGGAAGAAGACTTATGGATCCTTTGGCTGAACTTGTGAAGATTGATCCGAAATCGCTTGGAATAGGCCAATATCAGCACGATGTGGACCAGGTACTGCTTAAAGAGAAACTGGATGATGTGGTGATGAGTTGTGTGAATAGTGTTGGTGTCAATTTGAATACCGCCAGCAGACACTTGTTGGGATATGTTTCTGGAATCGGACCTGCTTTGGCTCAGAATATAGTTGAATACAGGAGCGCAAACGGTCCATTTACATCAAGAGCCCAGTTGCTTAAAGTAAAAAGGCTTGGAGACAAAGTGTATGAACAGGCGGCAGGTTTTTTGCGTATACCCGGAGCAGAAAACCCGTTGGACAACTCTGCCGTACACCCGGAGAGGTATGGACTGGTAGAGAAAATGGCCCGAGATTCAAATATTTCAATAGGTGAACTTATTGGAAACAAAGAGAAGATACAGGCGTTGGATGTTAAAAAGTACATTTCAGATGAGGTTGGTCTTCCCACCCTGAATGATATTCTGCAGGAGGTTGCAAAACCTGGCAGAGACCCACGCACAATTGCAAAAGTACTGGAGTTTGCTGCAGATTTACATTCTATTGAAGACCTTAAACCAGAAATGGAACTTCCGGGGATTGTTTCAAATATTACAAACTTTGGAGCATTTGTAGATATAGGTATAAAGCAGAACGGACTCATTCATATATCCAATATGGCAGACAAGTATGTGGCCAATCCAAATGACATACTTAAATTGCACCAGCACGTAACTGTAAAGGTTATGGAGGTAGATTTGAAGAGAGGTAGGATACAGTTAAAATTGATAAGATAATTATGGTTGTAGCGATTGTGGCGGTGGTTGTGGCACTTGTACTGGCAGGTGTGGTATGGTATCTTGTAGTTGAGCGGAAAAAGTACAGGAAGAGAGAGTCAGATATGACTGCTATGTTCAGTAAATATCTCTCTGGAGCAAAAGATAGTGTAAAAAGTGAGGTGCTGGTGCTAAGAGAGTTGCTTGATCTCATATATGCCACTTGTGACAATTTTAAAAGGAACCAGACTACAATAACAGATAAAATTGCCCAACTGTTTGAGGCGGGAGCATTTCAGGCATTATGTGCAAATGTTGTGCATCTGGCAAATATTGCAGAAAACGGAGCATTGTACACAATGGCAGAAAAGCATTCCCTTACAGAACTTGAGTTGAGAACCTGCTGTTTCATCCATTTGGGATTCAGGTGGCAGGAGATATGTACAGCAGAATCTCTTTCAGAGAATGCCTATAATGTAAGATGTTCCAGAATAAGAAAAAAGCTGGGACTCTCCAAAGATGAGAAAATCCCAGCATTTATATCAGAATATTGTAAAAATATCAACTCTTCTGAGCAATAATGACACCGGCTATTACAATGGCAATACCAGTGTATGTTACAATTGTAATTGTTTCTTGTCCAAGAGCTGCAGCTCCAACAGCAGAAACAGCAGGAATAAGGGCAGAGAATATGTTGGACTTCATCATTCCAAGTTTTGCAATGGAAGTAACCCAGCACAGGAACGCCACGCAAGAGCACAAAACAGCCAATGATAAAAGAGGAACCATTACACTGGCACTAAAGAAGGTGCTGTTGAGACCATCAATTCCAAAACCTAAAAACAACGGAAGAAACAATAATGCCCCAATCAGGAACTGATAAGTTGTTATAGTTGTAGGATTGTATATTCCCGACAATTTCCTGACAACAGCAGCATATCCTGTTGCACCGGCAACTGCAAGGAAAAGCAGTGCAATTCCATAGTAATGGTCTACGGATGCTGAGTCACCACCCTTCATCACCACCATAACTATTCCTGGAATTGTAATTGTTGTACCGATTATTTTAAAAGCTGTAAACGGTACCTTGTACAATATCTTTTCTGCAAAAAGACAAGTAATTGGAATTGTGGCAATGATAACTGCAGCAAGAACTGCAGAACCTGTAACTTTCATACCATAAGTCTCACCAATAAAATATATGAATGGCTCAAAAAATGCCATCAGGAACATATATTTTATATCCTTACGGTTGACTTTCTGCAGTTTGCCGGAAATCTTTGCAAACAAAAACAATATTATACCCGCCAGTGAAAGCCTTACAAAAAGGAATGTAAAAGGGAGTACACCCTGGTTGAGGATGTCATTTGTCCAAACAAAAGAGAGTCCCCAAAGGACAATGGCAACCGTTGTAAGCAAATATGTTTTAGCAAGGGAAGAGCTGTCTGTTTTTGCCATATGGTTTTATCTGTTGAATTCCAATCGTCTTGAGTTTCTGTTTCCAGTAAGTTGTCTGTTTTCCACAACCTGAACTCCATTCACAAATGTATGTACAATTGTGCTGGAGAAAGATTTCCCCTCAAATGGGCTCCATCCGCATTTGTATGCTGGAGAATTGGTTGAGAAACTGTCGGGAAGATTAAGATTTACAATTGCAAGATCTGCAAAATACCCCTCCCTGATAAACCCTCTCTCTCTAATGTTGAAGCAGTCTGCCGGACCGTGTGACATTCTTGCAGTAACCTCTTCTACTGTAAATACCCCCTGTTTTGCAAGTTCAAGCATAACCTGAAGGCTGTGCTGTACCAATGGAATTCCGCTTGGAGCCTTTGTGTAGTTATTCTGCTTCTCTTCTTTAAGGTGAGGTGCGTGGTCTGTGGCAACAACCTGAATTGTCCCCTCTTTTACCGCTCTGCGTATTGCCAGCATATCACTTTCTTCCTTAATTGCAGGATTACATTTGATCTTGCTCTGGTACTCTGCATAATCTTTGCGGTTAAACCACATATAATGTACGCAAACCTCTCCAGAGATTCTTGGATTGAGTTTTTTTGCCTCCTTAATCATTTCCATCTCATCTGCAGTGCTCAAATGGAGTATGTGCAGCTGGCTCTTGTTCTCTACGGCAAGCTTAAGGGCCTTGCGGCTGCACTCTATGCAAGCCTCCCTGCTCCTTATCTTGTAATGCATCTCAAACGGAATTTCTTCTCCGTATATGGCGGCATATTCAGCCATATTAGCCTTAATGGTCTCTTCCTGTTCACAGTGAGTGGCTATCAGTACAGGAGATTCCTTAAAAATCTGATTTAGGGTTTCATCATTGTTTACAAGCATATTTCCTGTAGATGATCCCATAAAAACCTTTACTCCGCAAACTTTCTCTTTATTGATTCCTTTTATCTCATCAATATTTTCATTGGTGGCACCAAGGTAGAAAGAGTAGTTGGCATAGCTGCAGTTTTGTGCAATGGCAAATTTCCCCTCCAAGGCTTCATTGGTTGTAGTAGGAGGGGTGTTGTTTGGCATATCCATATAACTGGTAACACCTCCCAGTACAGCAGCTGCACTTTCAGATTCAATAGTAGCTTTGGCTGTATTTCCCGGCTCTCTGAAATGTACCTGGTCATCAATTACACCAGGCAATATATGTAATCCCGTAGCATCAACTGTTTTGCCGCAATCTACAGCATCAACCGCTCTCAAATACTCTTCATCACTTTTGAAATCACTTCTGAGAATAATTTTCCCAATTCTGTCTCCATTAATCAAAAGGCTACCTAAAACAGATAGCCCTTCGTTTACTATAATACCGTTCTTAACAAGTGTAAACATAGTTGTATAGATTGTTATTTCCTTTTAGGTGTGATTTTTCTGAACTTTAATTTAAGGACACCCCAAAAAGCCTCGCCAAATATTCCGGAACTCATTTTAGAAGTACCTTCAGTCCTGTCTATAAATATAATAGGAACCTCCTGAATCTTGAATCCAAGTTTATAGGCATTGTATTTCATTTCAATCTGAAACCCATATCCCCTCATCTTGATCTTTCCAAGGTCAATTGAGCCAAGCAGCTCTTTTGTATAGCATTTGAAACCTGCAGTGCAATCATAAATCTTCATTCCCAGAACTGTCCTCACATAAGTTGAAGCATAATATGACATTATTACCCTCCCGATAGGCCAGTTGACCACACTGATTCCCTTGCAATACCTCGACCCGATTGCCAGTCCTGCTCCCCCTTTGGCACAAGCCTCGTATAATTTTGGAAGATCGTCGGGATTATGGGAGAAATCTGCATCCATTTCAAAGATATAGTCATAATTGTTCTCCAATGCCCAGTTGAAACCTGTGATATAGGCTGTGCCCAAACCCAACTTCCCTTTCCTTTCTATTATATGCAGGCTTTGTGGGTACTCCTTCTGCAATCCTTTAACAATATTTGCAGTACCGTCTGGCGAGCCATCATCAATTACAAGGATGTGGAATCCCTGTGGCAATGAAAAAACTTTACGGATAATTCTCTCAACATTCTCCTTTTCGTTATATGTTGGAATTATAATGACTTTTTTGTCCATCCTTATATGTATTATTCTATACGTATTTATACAAACTTCAAAGATAAAAATTTTTATATAAATAATAGGTATAAAACACATCTTCCAATGTGATAAATTTGTGTCCATTGACATAAGCAGGTATGATGTTCCCAAATATTTTCCATAAATATTAGAAATAATTTTGCAAGAATTAAAAAAGTGTCTATCTTTGCAGCCCGCAAATGAGGGGATGGAGATGAGAGGATTTTGGAGCGACGGCAGATTGAAAAATTTTTCAAAAAAATAAAGAAAAATTTGGCAGTTAAAAAAAAGTCCGTATCTTTGCGGTCCCAA
>JAZRIV010000040.1:0-55860 GCA_045645465.1 Candidatus Egerieisoma sp. | reverse complement strand
TATGTACGCAAGATTGTTGCTCGTGCCTATAAAAATTCTCTCTTTAGTAGCAAAAGGATATCCTCTTCTCCCCAATTCTTCCCTTACTGTTGTGACGTCTTTATATTCTTCACCGTTTATTGTTGCTGTACAATATGTTGTTTTTATATCCAGGATGTTGTTCTTTTCACAATTTGAAAGCATTACCACCATCAATGCCAATACACAAAAAATCTTATTCATACCTCAAAATTTTACATATTAAATTTATTTTTGCACAGGCTGCGCAATGATATATGACTTTGAAATCTCCACTTCGGAATCAAACCAATTTACCAAAGCTGCTACAAATTTGTCAGTAACCCAGATATATTTTATAGTTTCCCTATTGTCTGTGCCGACAAAAAGTTCTGAATATTTCTCTGCCACTCCTGTATTCTCATCATATAGTGGTGAAGAGTTGTATACTTGACACATATATTCGTACAACCATTGGTCTTCAGCAGGATAATCAGGTATTGAAATCTTTGCTACAGGAGTATTTTGATTTATGTAATGGGTGCTTATTATTTCAAGACTTGGGTTCAAGAAATTCACATAACCTATACTGCTTGAAGAATTTTGTGTGATTTCATTCCAATTATACATAAGGAAATCCTTGTTGTTATGCAATTTTATCTGTTTGCTGTCTGTATATACAATTTCTCCATTTTTATATCCCTGTATCCTACACATAGCACTCATTGGAATATAGAAACGGTGGACCCATGAAGAGGTTAATTTGGCTTCTCCTGTTTTTTGGTAATATACTTTTGCGGTACCGTTTTTCCTACCCATAATATCAAATACCAGCGAATCACACAATTCCCTTAAATTTTCTTGCATATATTCATCTCCATCCAGATAAAAATGCACCGGATCAAAGATGTTGGCTTCGTAGCCATTGGCCTCTGTCTGTGCTAATCCTTTTACTGCCAGCTCTGGAAATGCAACAGCCCTCTGCTCCACTATAGAAATGAGTTTGTATTTTACACTGGAAGCATCCATTGGAGGATTAGCCAGAGTCGTTTTCTCTACCAATAAAGTGTATTTGCGCCCCTTTATATATTCAAAACCACTAATCTCCTGAAACGGCCTGCTTTCCCAATCTTGCCATCCTTCTTCTTTTATGAGCATTCCTTCTATAGGTGAGGATAACAAACCATAATATTTACCTGTCTGGTGTGAAACATAGATTGTAATATTTTCAATTTTATCCGCTGGCTCTTTTTCAAAGCAGCCGGTAAAGATGAAAGCTATTGCCAACAATAGGATTTGAATAAATTGTTTCATAACATCAGTCGTTTTAATTTCTCTTCATTTACAATTAACGTGCAAAAGCTGCATTTACTGCACCTACATCCTGTTCTTTTGGCTCTCTCCGGCACCTGTTCCCTTGTATTTGCTCTTGCTGGTGTTGAATTTGTAGCGGAGGGTAAGGGAAATCTGCCTGTGAAATACCTGAGTCTGCTGCATAACCCTCTTTCCACTATACATGGTTATATTCTGTTTGGATTCAAGGAGATCGTTTGCCCTCAATTGCAGGATAAGACTCTCTTTCAAGAAACTTTTGTATAACGAAGCACTCATATCAAATTTTGCCTCATTCAGATAAACATTGGTAGAATGTCCTTTTGTTGTAAAATTACCACTCACATCCAATACAAAACCTTTAGGCAATTTGAAGTTATTCCTTAGGGTTATACTCCCCAAGGGATTATTGAATTTTTCTATTCCCTGCGGAGTATTGGCATTATACCATTGTTGCTGCAGTGCCAAACTCAACTGAGGTCTCCAGAGCCCAATGGTTGGGGAAATATTAACAGAAGCAGCCAGTTTATCGTATGCAGGGGCATTGCTCATTGTGAGCAATGCAATGGAAGGATTATCTTCTGAATATGCTACAGTTTCATTAATCATCTCATCCAATACGCGTGAATATCCCACATATAAATTTACCCATTTGTATGATGCCCCTAAAGTTATATTGTGGCTCAATGAAGGCATAAGGAAAGGGTTTCCCATATCGTACATATAACGGTTCACATATGTGATGTTGCTTCTGAGGTTCCAGTATGAAGGGCGGTCTATGTCATTTGCATATCCCAACATTATCTGCACTTTATTTATCGGGAAGCTGAAAGTTATTGAAGGGAATAGATTGTTGTAGGTCTTGCTCTGCTCCTTCATATATTTTCCGGAGTCATAATAGTCAAACCCTACATTTTCATAACGCAATCCTGCCTGCATCTGCAGATTCCCCAACTGTCGGGAATATTCTACAAAAGCAGAAGTTGCCCCCTCCTTTATCTGTGCCTGGTCATTCTCTATAATCCCCTCCTCATTAAAATAGGTGGTATTGCGGTTATTGTGTGAATACTCCGCTCCAAATGAAAGATTTCCCTTTGCAAAAGGGCGCGAAAGAACCAATTTGGCTGCATACAATTCATTCTGCTTGGTATCTACAGTTGTTACAGAACGCTCCTGGTTACCATTTGCCCCATCCAATATTTTCTCATCGGCAATTTGAGTACTTTTTGCATCACTCCAAAGTCCGTCTGCATTAAAATCTATACTCCAATTCTTCACTTTTCCACTATAATAGAGGTTGCTTCTGTGGTATGTTTCAGGTTCATTATCTGCCAGGTAACTGTAAAGGCTCTCCTGCAGCTCATCATTGCAATAAGTGTTGGCATACTGGTTTACTAGCCAATAAGACTCCGGATAACGTTCAAAATTGTAGCGGGCTCCAAATGTGTGGTTTTCATTAACCTGATAATTTAGAGTAAGGGTAGCCTCAACATTGGTGGCATCTGATGTCTGATTTGTAAGATCCATATCCTGCTGCCAGTGCTTGTCCAAGTACATATCTGTAACAAAAGTCTGGTCATTGCCATTGCGGTATTTCCCGGGAAGCAACATTCCACTCACGTCAAACCCATTCTTCCTGTATTTGAGCTCCAACTGGTCATAATAGGAAAATCCATATTTTTCCCGATGAGTAATCACTGCTCTGTTGTCCAAACCAAATCCATCTCCTACAACCTTCTTGGTAATTATTCGGATAACAGCCTTTACAGAGGCATCATACCTGGCTCCTGGATTGGAAACTACCTCTACAGATTTCACCTGATCTGATGATAGCTGTTCCAGCTCCGATGCATCTCTCATCTTACGGCCATTAATGTAAATCTCTGGAGCTCCCCTCCCAAATACCTCCACATTACCATCTTGCGCTGTTACATTTGGAATCTTGTCCAAAAGGTTCTCTGCAGTACCTGCTTTCTCAAGTACAGTACCCTGAATTGGGGTTACAAGGGCATCCCCTTTATACTCAGGTTTTGGAAGCTCAGCTTTTACAACCACCTCAGCAAGGAGAAGATTGCTGGGAAGAAGTTGGATTGTACCCATATCTGCTACCTCAATTTCTTTGCAGATAGTTTGATATCCCACAAATGAGAGGTTCAGGAATTTACCTCCCGGCTCTGCTTTTATAGTAAATGTACCATCCTCTGCTGTAATTGTTCCTGCAATGTATGATGAATCTACCCTTTGGAGCAATACATTCACATATGGGAATGGATTGTTCTGCTCATCTGTAACTTTTCCGGTAATATTCTGTGCAATTGCTATGTTTGCAAACATTGTGGCTACAATGATTATTGCCACTGAAAATAGTTTTCTCATTCTGCGCTTTTTTTGTGTAAAATCCTTGTTTATCACCATCTGGTACAACCTATATACCAAATGTGCAATCTGATTGTATTTCAATTGGTTATATAAATACAACCAATACATACTTGTAAGATTCCTTTACAGATGTAAAATGTCTTTACATAAATTACGTTAAACTCAAGTTATTGTAACGCTATTTAGCCTTTATATTGTTGAGTTTAACACAAAAATAGCGTGGGTGGTTATACGCTCTAAAGGTACTGCCATACCCACGCAACATATAAGCACAACCCACGCTAAGCGCAGGCGTTTTGTGCCTATTGTATTGTTGCGAATGAAATTGGCAGTTTCTTAGAGCAATTACAATAGTAAAACGCTATTTTTCTATTTCATTTGAAAGTTTCCTTTCTATGCAACAAAGATAGACTAAATTTTTAGTCTCTGTATTATCGAGACGTAATGATAAGCGAAATGTTACACAAATTTTGTCGTGAGGAACATTTTATATTCTAAAATAGATGAATCTTTTCGGTTATGCTGTGCTGTGGTAGCGTATCTATATGCAGCCAGGTTACATTCTTTTCCATTCTTATTGGGTATGGCAGCAGATGTGCATTTTGGATGATTTTATTTCTGGCTTCCTCAGCAGTGAGTCCACGGACTGTGAAATCGCCGGATTTACCTAAGATGTGAGCCGAGAGGTAAAGGCTTTGTTTGTTGGCCACAATGGGACAAAGATTGCAGCGGAGTCCACGCTGGGCGAGGTTAGAGGTATTGCAATACATTGGAGCTGCTAAGATTTGTTTTCTGATAACGAGTAGTGTTTCCAGGTAGCAGGTAGATAGGAATTGCCAAGCATTTTCTCCATACCTTTGGTATGTGTGTGGACAAACGAGTTCTTTTACTTTAAAATATTGCTTGAGTGCTGTGATAGTTTCGGATCTGGACATAGTTGTGGTTTATGTGCCAATTCCCATGGGTAAAGGTAGAAATTCAATATTAAAGTAAAAAGTATTAACTTGCTATTGCTAAAATTATTGAATTATGGGTAAAAAATTTTACGTTGATGGGGGGATTTTAATCAATACTCCATATTTCAAGTGTATTGATGGAGGATGTGGATTTAAGGATCAGCCAGAGGACACTGAAATTCTTAATACCAATCACATCATTGACGGAGAACACTGCTTGTTGATTGATGACGAACATCCACAATCTATTTTTAACGAATACTATGCCAAAACATTCTATACGTCTGGATTTATAGAATCCAGCTATATACGGCAATCTTATTGGGACTGCTATAAAGAATATGAAGAAACAATTAATAGATTAAGTAGCCTTCTGGACAAAATAAAAGGTTTAGACAATGAAGAACAAAGTACACTCAACAAAATGGCATACCTAAATGTTATCTCAGTTTTTGATTCCTTTTTCTGTTCAATACTTTTAGTTAGGCTAGTTAATAATGAAAATGCATTTAATTTGTATGCTGACAAAGTGTTTTCTGTTAATTTTAGGAAGGAATTAGACATTCTAAAAGCTAATAATGAAGATGGTAAAAGAGAACAAAAGATTATTGAAAAAATATTGGAAACTTCTTTTGCAAGCATAAAAAACATAAAAGATGCCATGAAATATGCAGGATTCTCCATTGAGCATAATGATTTAATTCCAATATCCTTTCACTTCAGAAATAGGCATATACTAATTCACAGAAATGGCAAGAAGAAAGACGGAGAATACTTAAATATTGGCGATGCAGAACTTACAGAAGTATCAGATTGTACCAATAAGTTAACATACAAGATACTGACAATAATTGCTGATATCGTAAAAAAAGAGAATGACATAAAACCAAAAGATACTCGGCCTATACCAAGAGTATTGACGGCTGAAAACGGGTTAAAATTAAGTGATATTGCACGAGTATTATTCCAAAACCAACCATAACTCTCCATAACTTTCCTTGTTAGAAAGTCATATTATTCTTAGTTTTGTCTTTGGATACTGATTGTTTATCTACAACGAAGTTTGTACCTCTCTTGTACCTGATAAAACAGAAAAGGAAGGTAACTTGCTGGCTCAAAGCCTTAAACAAATTATCTTCCTTTCTGTGCGGGCGAAGGGACTCGAACCCCCACGCCTCTCGGCACTAGATCCTAAGTCTAGCGCGGCTACCAATTACGCCACGCCCGCAGGTCCGTATTGGGATTGCAAAGGTAGCAACAATTTTTACATTAGCAAATTTTAAATCTAAAAAATTGAAAAAAATTAATCTTTGCACATAATTATGCTTGCCCAGTTGTCAATGTCTCTGGTTATACACATCCTGAAACCGTTTTTAACGGCACACTCCTCAAGAACTGGTATATCTTCTGTATAGAAACCGCTCAACACAAGCACTCCCCCTTTACGCATTCCCCTGTAATATGTATCCATATCCTGCATCAGGATATTTCTGTTTATATTGGCAAGGATAAGGTCGTATTTGTTTGCCTGAATAAGGGAACCGTCTCCGTATAGCGTATGTACTGCTGCCCCCAATCTGTTTTTGGCAGCATTCTCCCTTGCAGAGTTAACGGCAACAATGTCTACATCTATTGCGTGAACAGCCCTCCTTGCCCCCATTTTGGCAGCAAGAATTGCAAGCACACCTGTACCGGTACCCATATCAAGTACCTGTTTGCCACGCAAACTTCTCCACCCTTTACCGCCACAACAACCTGCAAGCAAGCCATTAGGGCCGCAAAGTTCTCCACTCCTCTCCCCTTCTGAGTTCAGATCCAACAAACCTTTAACCATCATAGTTGTAGTCTGATGGTGCCCGGTACCAAATGCCATTTTAGGCTCTATCCGTATGTTGTATTTTGTTAACGGCAAATTATGATGAAAAGGAGCCTTGACAGTTACAAGCCCGTCAATGAAAATAGGCTCAAAATCTGATTCCCAGGTGCGGTTCCAGTTCTCCTCCTGGATAAATGAAGTGGTATAAGAAACAGTAAAGTCCGAGCCTGCATCAAAGAAGCTCAAAACTGTTTTAAGATGCTGCTGATTGAAATTATCCTGCCCAATATAACCCTTAAGGAGAGGCTCCTCCGTAGAGAAGCTCTCAAAAGGGATATCATCCAACATAGCCATTACAATCTCTGCATACTCCTCTGTATACGGAGTAATCTCTATTGCAACCTCTATGTAATTCATTTTTTAGAAACTTTTAGCAATTGCCACAAAATCATCTGCAACCAACGCTGCACCACCAATAAGGCCACCGTCAATGTCTTTCTGAGCAAAAAGCTCTTTAGCATTTGAAGGTTTGCAGCTACCACCGTAAAGGATAGTAATCTCCTCAGCCAATGCACCAAACTGCTCAGCCAATGTAGCACGGATAAATGCGTGAATCTCCTGAGCCTGCTCGCTTGTAGCAGTTTTACCTGTACCAATTGCCCATACTGGCTCGTAAGCAATAACAACATTCTTCATCTGCTCTGCAGAAAGGCCAAACAATACCTCTTTAACCTGAGCTCCTACAACCTCAAAATGTTTCTCTGCCTCCCTCTCCTCAAGTTTCTCTCCTACACAGTAAATTGGAGCAAGACCCTCAGATAGAGCCAAATTGATTTTCTTTACAAGTTTCTCGTTTGTCTCGCCATAGTACTCTCTTCTCTCTGAGTGGCCAAGTATAACATACTGGACATTTGCAGAAGCAAGCATTTTGGCAGAAACCTCACCAGTGTAAGCACCTTTTACCTCATCGGCACAGTTCTGTGCAGAAAGACCAATTGCAGAACCTGCAAGGACATCACCAACAGAAGCAATATGAACAAATGGTGGAGCAACAACCAATTTAACATCAGCAGGCACCTCAGATACCTTTGCCAAAACATCTTTTGCCAACTGAACACCCTCTGCAACAGTGGTATTCATTTTCCAGTTACCTGCAACAATTTTCTTTCTCATAATTATCTCTTTTTTATTTTGTTTTTTGTTCTTTTTTGCGGTGCAAAAGTAATAAAAAGAAGTATCCCGACAAAGTACATTATTTGTCGGGATACCAAATATTAAAATTAAAACTATTTGTGCATAAACTCTTCTATTGCAGATGCCAATCTTCTCACACCCTCAACAATACTGTCATCATCCATAAATGAGAAATTCATTCTGAAGGTGTTCTTTCCACTGCCGTCGCAGAAAAATGCCTCTCCTATTACAAAGGCTACATTCTTCTTTATTGCCACCTCAAACAAATCTTTGGCATCATACCACTCAGGAAGTGTAATCAGAAGGAAAAGTCCTCCATCCGGTTTTGTCCAGGAAACACCTTGTGGCATATAATCCTCAAGGGCCTTAAGGGTGAGGTCTCTCTTATGTCTGTAAAGGTCAACTGTTCCAACGAGGTTCTTCTCAAACAACCCTTTCTTAAGATATCGTGCAGCTACTGCCTGGTCAAATGTTGGAGAGCACAAGTCTGCCGACTGTTTGGCAAGGTTGATTCTATAAATGAACTCTTTTGGAGCCACAATCCATCCAAGACGGAATCCTGGAGCAAATGTCTTTGAGAATGTACCCAACATAATGGTTCTTTCAGGTGCCATTGAGTAAATGTACGGCATATGTTCCCCCTCGTATCTGATCTCTTTGTATGGGCTGTCCTCTATGATAAGAATATCATATTTGCGGGCAATCCTTACCATATACTGTCTCTGCTCCAAGGTCATTGTAAGACCTGTAGGATTCTGGAAATCTGGAATTGCATAAATGAACTTCGGTTTCTTGCCAGCCAGGCACATTGCTCTTACAACAGCCTCAAGCTCCTCATCTTTTTCTGCACCTACCAGTTTTGCCTGATATGTACCAAAAGCCTGCAAAGCGCCCAAATATGAAGGCAATCCACAGATAACAATATCACCCGGATCCAAAAGAACTTTTGCAGTGAGGTCAATAGCCTGCTGCGACGCAGTTGTAATGATGATATTCTCTTTATCTATATCCAAACCATCCCTAACATATCTTTTTGCCAGTTCTTCTCTCAAAGCGTGATTACCGTCTGTGCCACCATATTGCAATGCCTTTG
This sequence comes from Candidatus Egerieisoma sp., assembly GCA_045645465.1. Taxonomy (GTDB): domain Bacteria; phylum Bacteroidota; class Bacteroidia; order Bacteroidales; family UBA932; genus Egerieousia. The sequence continues at coordinate 47,093 of JAZRIV010000040.1, read as the reverse complement.
CCCCCTCTTCTTCCAGAACCTCCATCATAATGGTCTTAAGGTCTTCTATAGGAAAGGTATCGGGATTAGGGAAACCTCCCGCAAAAGAGATTATACCCGGCTGGTTTACAACATTCAACAAAGCCCTTATTGCAGATGGCTTCATGCATTTTGCACTACTTGACAGGAATTCATTAAAATCAACTTGCATATTCCGTAGTTTTAAAACATTAGTATTTTCTATTACAAATATAACAAAAACTCAAAACATATAACAGTTTTTAAAAAAATATCTACACTCTCTACAATTTTATAATAATACCGCCTTGTTTTATAACATCTTTAAAAACTCAGCAAAAAGGAACTGTGTATCAACAGGTCCCGCAGCGGCCTCGGGATGAAACTGAACAGAAAACCAAGGTTTGCCCTTATGTCTTATACCCTCATTTGTCCCATCATTCATATTCTCAAAATAAGGCTCCCAATCTTGGGGCAAAGTTGATGCATCAACTGCGTACCCGTGGTTCTGACTTGTTATAAAACAGCGGTTTGTACCCACCATCCTTACTGGTTGGGTATGGCTTCTGTGACCATATGGAAGTTTGTATATCTTTGCACCGGCAGCCTGTGCCAACAGCTGGTTTCCCATACAGATTCCAAAAATCGGCTTTACCTTCCCCACCATAGATTTACGTATATTTTCTACCGTTTCTTTACAGGTTTCAGGGTCTCCCGGGCCATTGGATATAAATACACCATCATATTCCAATGTGCTAAAGTCGTAGTTCCACGGAACCCTTATAACCTCAAGCCCCATACTTGTAAGCAAGCGGATGATATTTATCTTTACACCGCAATCAACCAATACAACCCTCTTTCCTCCCCCAACATTATATCTGATCACCTTATTGCAGCTCACCTTGCTCACATAATTCACCCTATCATATTCCTCATCAAACCTGATATCATTTGGACATAAATCGTTGGAGGCAATTCCCTCTTCTCCTTGAATGATAATTTTCCCCATCATACTCCCGGCACTTCGCAGCTCCAAAGCCAATGCTCTTGTATCAATCTCCGTAATACCTGCCACACCTTCTCTTTTGAGCCACTCTCCCAAACTTTCTACTGCATTCCAATGGGAATATTTATTGCTGTAATCGTTCACAATCACTCCCCTTAGATAAATTTGCTCCCCTTCAAAATTCTGTGGCAACCCATATTTGTCCTTATTGTGGGGAGGAACACCATAATTTCCTATTACAGGTGATGTAAAGGCCAGAATCTGTCCTGCATAAGAGGGGTCTGTAAGGCTCTCCACATATCCTGTCATTGCGGTAGTGAACACAACCTCCCCCTCCACTTCCTTATCATATCCAAAAGATTTTCCTGCATAACGGCTCCCGTTTGCAAGCACCAATATTGCTTTTTTCATCTCCAACATTTAATTCTTTTTCTATATAACAACAAAACATTAAAAATCGTTAAATTTGTCTTTTAACACAATTTATATGGCAGTACTTAGAATTACAAAGGAGTTCAGATATGAAGGGGCACACGCCCTGCCAGGATATGATGGGAAATGCCGTAACATTCACGGCCATTCCTATGTTCTTTATGTAACTGTTAAAGGGGAAACCCGCACCAATGGTGAAGGAGATCCCGCAAAAGAGGGGATGATTGTAGACTTTAAAGTACTTAAGGGAATTATAGAGGAGAATATAATTGATGTGCTTGACCACGCTCTGCTTCTGCGCCGGGGAACTCCTCTTGCCAATGAACTGGCACAAGAGTACCCGAACATAATTCTTGTAGATTTCCAGCCTACAAGCGAGAATATGATTACCTGGTTTGCAGAGATTCTTAAAGAGAAACTCCCCGCAGAGATAGAGCTTTTCAGTTTGAGACTTTATGAGACTGCCACATCATACGCAGAGTGGTTTGCTTCAGACAACATTTAATACTACAGGTATATGCAAAAGGTTTTTCTTATAGACGGGCACTCCCAGATATTCAGGATGTACTATGCCTTTATGAGGCGTCCTATGGTAAATTCAAAGGGGGAAGACACCTCTATCCTGTACGGATTTACCAAAATGCTCCTGGAACTCATTTCCAAAGAGCATCCAACCCATATAGCTGTAGCATTTGACCCTCCGGCAAAAACTTTCAGGCACGAGGCATTCCCAGAATACAAGGCCAACCGTAGTGCTGCACCTGAATTGGTGAAGGCAGCCCTGGAGCCACTGCAGGAGATACTTGCAGCCCTCAATATTCCGGTAGTAATGATGCCGGGTTATGAGGCAGATGATGTAATAGGGTCTATGGCCACCCAATGGGAAGGGGAAGACACACAAATATATATGGTTACTCCCGACAAAGACTACGGTCAGCTCATCTCCCCAAACATTTTCCAGTACAAACCGGGGAAAGGGGGAAATGAGGTGGAAATTATCGGGAAAAAAGAGGTATGTGAGAATTACGGGATATGCGAACCTGAGCAAGTGATTGACATCCTTACAATTTGGGGAGATTCATCTGACAATGTACCTGGCATACGTGGTATTGGAGAGGTTGGAGCCAAGAAGCTTATTGCCAGATATGGTTCTTTGGACGGTGTTATTGAACACGTTGCAGAGCTTCCGCAGAAACAGCAGGATTCCATTAACAGCTCGTTGGAACAGATTAAGATGAGCCGTTTCTTGGTTACTATAAAAACCGATATACAGCTCCCTTTGGGTTTGGATGACGTTACCTTTAAAGGGGCTGATGCCCAAGAGATTGCCAAGGTATTTGACAGATATGAATTCAACTCTCTGAGAAAACTTATGCCTGAGAGGATGATTGCTTCAGGAGCATCGGTTGCTGCACCTTCTGTTGCCTGTGAGGAGTCAGCTGCAACTATTCCTGCAGTTAGGGAGATTACGGCACAGGAATTTGTCAAAACCGCCTCCACTACGTCTGAAATTGCACTATACAATTTTAATGAAAAAGGAATTGTTGTAGGGTGTAATGAGACATTTGCAGTTGTAGCTACAAACCAGTTTGAAGAGCTGGAAGATATTTTTGAGAATCCAGCAATTTCCAAAACAGGCTACAACTTCAAACAATTTTATAAAGATCTGTGGAACAAAGGGATATCCCTTAAGGGGGAAATAAATGATCTGGAGCTGATGCACTATATCATCAATCCTGAAAGGAGCCATAAAGAAGATATTCTTTTCAAGAGCTATTTGGGAATAGACATTACACAACTGGCACCTCAGGAGGATACTCCTGCTGTAGAAAATGACCTTTTTACAGCACCAGCAGAACCTGATCTGTTTTCTATGTTTGATGACCCGGCCGCAACTGCTGCAACCATCAGTGCAGATGAGGCCAGAATTGCCGGCACAAAGTGTGCATTACTTGTCAAATTGCGAGCCAAACTGGAAGATGAACTTACCAGTGCTGGGCAGATAAAACTCTACAGAGAAATAGAAGCTCCCCTTATAGAGGTGCTTGCCAATATGGAATATACCGGTGTTAAATTAGACACGGCCCAACTTAAAGAGTACAGCAATCTGCTTGGTGGAGAACTTGCCCAAATAGAGGCTCAAGCCATTGAACTTGCAGGCGAGAGCATAAATCTCTCTTCACCAAAACAGGTGGGAATTCTCCTGTATGAGAAACTGCAGCTGAACCCTAAAGTAAAGAAAAGTGCAAAAGGGAGCTATCCAACAGATGAGGAGACTTTGAACGAGATGCTCAATCTCCACCCTATTGTAGGGAAGATTCTGGAATACAGAGGAATTAAAAAACTTATCTCAACTTATACAGATGCTCTTCCAGGACTTATCAATCCTGCAACAAGAAAAATACACACCACATTCAACCAGTCACTTACTGCCACAGGGCGCTTGAGTTCCACAAACCCCAATCTGCAGAATATCCCTATCCGCACCCAAAGAGGAAGAGAGATAAGGAAAGCTTTTATCCCATCTGCTCCCGACGGATTCATTGTTTCTGCAGACTACTCACAGATTGAGCTCCGCCTTATGGCCCATATGAGTGGAGACCCTCACCTTATTGAAGCATTCAACAGAGGAATGGATATCCACACAGCCACTGCAGCCAAAGTTTTTAAAGTTACTGAAGATGAGGTAACCAAGGAGCAGCGCAGCCGGGCCAAAACTGCCAATTTTGGTATAATTTACGGCATTTCTGCTTTTGGACTTTCCCAACGCCTTGGAATGAGCCGCACAGATTCCAAAAACCTTATAGAAGAGTACTTCCGTAGCTATCCCAAGGTTAAGGAGTATATGAACAATATGATTGCAATGGCTAAAGAGAAGGGCTACGTAGAGACCATCTACGGCCGCAAACGCTTTCTGCCGGATATCAACTCCCGCAATGCAGTTGTACGCAGTTTCAGCGAGAGGAATGCCATAAATGCACCCCTTCAGGGAAGTGCAGCTGACATCATTAAGGTAGCAATGACAAATGTCTACCGCCGTCTTCAGGAAGAAGGGCTACAAAGCAAGATGGTGCTTCAGGTACACGATGAGCTGGTGTTTGATGTGATTGCATCTGAAGTGGAGCAGATTTGTACAATAGTTACCCAGGAGATGGAGAATGTAATAAAACTCAGCATCCCTCTTGTTGCAGAGTGCGACAAAGGGGCAAACTGGCTGCAAGCACATTAACAAGCTATGGTTTCACAAACACATAAAGAGGTAATAAAATCTGAGACTCCCGACAACGATCTGATAAACTCAGCTTTGTCGGGAGACCAGAGTGCATACACCCTTCTTATGCTCAAGTATAAGGAGGGGGTTACCCTTTATGTGAACGAATTCATAGGAACCCTCAAGAACACTGACGGTATCATTGAACTTGCAGAGGAACCCCAGGACATTGTACAGGAGGCCTTCCACAAAGCCTTCCAGGCCCTTCCAACGTATAATCCACAGTACAAATTCTCCACCTGGCTATACAACATTGCACGCAACATAGCAATTGACTATTCCCGTAAAAGAAAAATATCCATTGGAGCCAATCTTACTCCCGACAATCTGAAGGACATTGCCAATATTGGAAGCGGCATAAAGAACTCCCCTGAAGACAAGCTGATCAGTTCACAGGAATACCGTACCCTTATAGAAATGATTGAATCCCTTGAAGAGAAATACCGCAAACCAGCCATTCTCCGTTTCATTAGGGAGTATGAATATAATGAAATAGCTCAAGAACTTAATCTTGAGCTAAATACAGTTAAAACCCGTCTTAAGAGAGCAAAGGAGATGCTCAAAAAGATGAGTCAGATATGATTATTTCAACATCTCGTCAATAGTCTGTACCAATGTTGCAAACTCCTCAGGTTTGTAAAGACGTGTCATCATAACAATCTTACCCTCTTTGTCAACAAGTACGTTACGTGTGATACCTGCATCCCTTACAGCATATTTTGCAAAAATGTCTGCACCTGGATCCAAAGCCAAAGGATAAGTTACACCTGTAGTCTCAGCAAATTTAAGAACAGTCTCAAGAGGTTCATCCCTGTCAATGCCAATTAGGGCAAAGTTAGGATTGTCCTTATGTTTCAACCAGATATCTTTCTCAATGAAAGGCATCTCCTTGCGGCACACACCGCACCAGCTTGCAGTAAACTGCAACATTACAACTTTACCTTTAAGATCTGAAAGTTTCACCTCTTTACCATCTGTAAGTGTACAGGTAAAATCTGGAGCCATATCTCCAAGTTTTACAATATAGCCTACGCTGTCAGCCTCAACCTCTGGAGCTTTGGTAGCCTGCTCCACAACCTCAGCCGCTTTCTCGCCTTTACCTGGATTGCCACAGCTTGCAATGGCAACCATAAGAACCATAATTGGAATCAAAAATCTTTTCATAACAGTAAGTTTAAAATAGTTATATGCAAATATAAAAAAATATTCCCTTGGGAAAACCCAAGGGAATATCATCTTATTGAATATTGATATAACTATTAATATCCAGGGTTCTGCTGAATTTCAGGGTGAACTGAGAACTCATTCTCTGCAATTGGAAGAACAATAGTGTAAGTGTTCCAGTCAATTACTTTTCTAGGAGAACCGTCATAGTCACGTACATCAAGTTCCATATCTCTAACAATCTGGCCACCTGTTCTCATTACGTCAAAGAATCTGTGACCCTCGCCAATGAACTCTTTATGGCGCTCTAGCATAACAAGATCCATAGTAGCAGCAACAGGCTCAGCCGACAAATCAGCTCTCTGTCTTACAGCGTTAAGATACTCGTCTGCTTTAGCCTGGTTGCCTGTCTGCAAAGCAGCCTCTGCAGCCATCAGGTAAGCATCAGTAATACGGAATACTCTAGGGCTATTCTGACGGAATGTAAGTTTCTCATAAGTCTTGTTACCAATGAATTTCTTAAGCCATTTGAAAGGCTGATCCTCATTGATACCAGAAACTGAAGGATCATTCTCCTGAATCATCTGAGCTCTTACATCTGTAGATACTGTATAATCGTCTCCAAACAACTCAACCCATTTTTTAGTAAGCACTACTGATCTGGCAGCAGTTCTGTCACCAAACCAGAAAGAGTTGTATATAGAGCCTGAACCACCGTCACTATCAAGGTCACCGTCCGGGCTTACAACAAACTCAAGAACTGTCTCTTCATGACCTTGCATACCCCAATACTCCAAATACTCGTCATTGGAAACCATGCTGTATGGAGAGTTCTCAATAACCTCTGCATTTGCTGAGTATGCCAACTGGTAATCACCTTTATAAAGAGCCATCTTACCCTGCAACATTTTAGCTGCCCAATAATTGAAATGGCCGGTATTCTTGTCTTTAGACAATACATTCAAAGCATCCTCTACATCTGACATAGCCTGAGCGTATGTCTCAGCAACAGTACCTCTTTTAAGGATTTTAGCCTCCTCTGGAGAAACAATACCAGCTTTGTCATTGTCGTGGTCAAGAACAATGGCACCAAGAGAAGCACCCTGGTCTTTAAGGTATGGATAACCATAAAGTCTTGCCAAGTCAAAGTAGCAAAGTGCTCTTACAGCATAAGCCTGACCTAAAAAGTCATTCTTCATCGCCTCCTCAGAAGGATTGGCTGCCTCAATTGTATTTACGTTATTGATATAGGTGCTGGCTTTCATTATCAAATTGTAATAATTCTGCCACATACCAAAGTAATGGTTCTGACCAGGAGCAAAGTTGTGTGTATAAATGACATGTCCTGTTCCACTTAATTTCAACGGGTAAATATTATCACCCCTCATATCACCAAAGTATACCATATTTGAAGCATACATACTGGTGGTTTTCAAGTCTATGTAAAGACCGTTTACAGCAACTTTAGCATCGGCCATAGTAACCATGGCGTTCTCTGCTACAACTGAATCTGTAGGTACTTTATCCAAGAAGCCCTCGCAAGAAGACATTCCAACAAGCACACCTGCTGCAACTGCAATATTCACTATTAATTTTCTCATAATTTGTATTTTTTCCATTTGTTAGAAACTTACCTCAACACCAAATGTAACAGTTCTCATAGATGGCATACCCATGCTGTAGTAACCGCTCTGCTGGATCTCAGGATCTACGTGCAAACCTGAGAAAGTAAGCAAGTTGGCACCTGCTACGTATACTCTTGCATTTGTAATGTTAGCCTTTTTGGTGAAAGTTTTAGGAAGGTTGTATGAAACAGTAGCATTCTTAAGTCTTAGGAAGTCTCCTTTGAACAAGAAGTTGTCTGAATCATAGTAGTTACCCGACTGGCTGTTGGAAGCGATACGTTTTGGATATTTTGCATCCTTGTTCTCCGGAGTCCAGCAGTCAACCTGACCTTTAGCAATGTTCATATATCTTGTCACATAACCATCATGGAAGAAGTCATCTGTACAGTTGTCAAAGATATAGTGACCGTATTTGTATGACCAAGCCATAGAGAATGAAAGGTCTTTCCATCTCAAGTCAAAGTTGAATCCACCGTAACCTTTAGGAAGTGCTGTTTTACCCTCAATAATGAACTGGCTTGAATAGTTTCTTGTTGTAGGAGCATAGTTGTAACCGGTCTGTGGTACAACCTCACCTTTCTGAACCTCTGTACCGTCTTTAAATTTTATGTATTGGTCTGCAATGTCACCTTTCTCGTAGTATGACCCCTCAGCAAAGAAGTTGTTACCGGCTTTGACTGTATTACCATAAGCATCTTTAAAGTCCTCCTGTGCAATACCCAAACAGTCACGTAGTCTGTACTGATAGAAGCTGTAACCTGCTCTTCTCTGGTAAGGTCTTGAGTTCTGTACCTCATCCGCTGTAGCCAATGACAAAATCTCATTGTCAATCGAAGACCAGTTTGCACCTACTGACAAATCCCAATCTTTAGATTTTAGGATATCATAGTTGACAGCAAGTTCAATACCTCTGTTCTTCATTGAACCGATATTTGTAAGAGTGCTGGTGAAACCTGTAATTGAAGGGATTTTTGCGTTCAACAACAAATCATAAGTCTCTTTCTCAAAGTACTCAGCTGATAGAGTCCATTTATCAAAAATAGTTGCATCAAGGGCAACGTTCCAGTTCTTGTTTTTCTCCCAAGTAAGGTCTGCATTTGCAAGGCTTGAAGGGTAGCTTGCACCCTCTTCTCCATAAATGTCATAGTCGAATGTTGACATGTAACCGAAGTAGCTTGAAGGAAGAGTACCGCTGGTACCGTAAGATCCTCTTAGCTTACCGTCGTTCAACCACTCTACATCTTTAAGGAAGCCCTCATTTGAGAATCTCCAAGAACCTGATACAGACCAGAAGTTACCCCAACGGGTCTCAGGAGCAAGTTTAGAAGAACCATCACGTCTGAAAGTACCTGTAACATAGTATCTTGCATCGTAGTCATAGTTCAAGCTTGCCAATACTGAAAGCAAACCTGCGTCACGGCTGTATGAATATGCTGACTCATACTCTGCACCAAAGTAAGACTCGGTAGCACCCTGGTATGAGAAACCTGTTTTACCTGCTCTTGTAAGGTGATACTTCTCAGACTCAGCCTCCCAACCAGCCATTGCAGATACATGGTGGCTTCCCCAAGTTTTGTCAAAGTTCAAAGTTGTTGAGCTTACAAGTCTGTTTACATTCCTGTGTCTGTCTGACATATATCCACCTGTCTCACTGTATGCATAGAAGTTAGGGTGGCCGTACAACCAACCAAAGCGGTCGTGAACGTTCAACCAGTCATTTGAGATAGTGGTTTTGGCAGTCAACCACTCTGTGAATGTAACCTGCATCCAACCTTTCAACAACAAACGGTTCTGTTTTGCATCATTGATCTGTTTGTCCAAATAGTCAACAGGGTTAACTGTAGTAGAACCTGAAATCCACTGCTCAGTGTACAAAGTACCGTCAGCGTAAGCGTAAGGCCATCTTGGGTTCAAAGATTTTTTCCAGATTGTGTAAGGGTCATCCTTACCGTGATTCTCCTGGTGACCTGACTGCGAAGTACGTGAATACTGCAAGTTACCGCCAAGCTTTACATATTTGTTGACATTAGCCTCACCGTTTACAGTTGCAGAGAAACGGGTCAAATACTCAATTGAAGTTAGACCCTGCTGGTCTGAGTAAGCAACAGAAGCATAAACTCTACCTTTCTCACCACCACCAGAAACACTGTACTCATAGTTCTGGGCTACACCTTTACGGAACAATACATCCTCCCAATCCTTGTAGATATATTTGCTCTCATCTCGTTTTGGATAGATTGAGTTTACTTTTGCCTCTGCATAAGCATCCAAAGTTGCGTATGATTTGTTCCAAGCACTTGGAGTGTTCTCACCATAGTTGTACCAAGCCATTCTGATAAGGTCCTCAGTCTCCTGGTCATTGGCCAATTCGTAGTTGTCATATGCGAAATATGAAACACCCACACTAGCTTTGAATGTAGAAACTACTTTACCCTGTTTACCTTTCTTGGTTGTAATAAGGATAACACCGTTAGATGCACGTGAACCGTACAATGAAGCGGCTGCAGCATCTTTAAGGATAGTGATTGACTCAATGTCTGAAGGGTTAAGGAATGACATTGCAGAAGTTGAAATGTTACCTGAAGACCAGTCACCACTTGTAGCAGGAACACCGTCTATTACGTACAAAGGCTGGTTGCCGGCATTGAACGAACCGAAACCACGGATAGAGATATCAGCCTGAGCACCTGGCTGACCAGTTGTTGCAGACACCTGTACACCAGGAGCTTTACCTGCCAAAACTGACTCAAAGCTCATTACAGGAGCATCTTTCAATGCATCATCTTTAACCACTGTTGCAGATCCTGAATAAGAACCTTTTTTAACTGTACCGTAAGCAACAACCATAACCTCGTCCAAAGCCTGGGTATCAGCTACAAGTGTAATTGAAATGACTGCTCTTCCGTTTACTGCCACTGCCTGTGTTTTGAAACCAACAGAAGAAACTACCAATGTAGCATCTGTGGGCACCTCCAAAACGAAATTACCGTCAATGTCTGTGGATGTACCATTATTGGTTCCTTGTTGGAGAACATAGGCACCAATGATAGGCAATCCATCTTCCGAACCAACTACCGTACCTTTTACGGTAATTGACTGTGCTAATAACATTGTAGAACAAAATGCCATTAGCACCAATAGAATTAGTTTTTTCATTAGATATTGTTTTAGTATAATTCAACAAAGTAAAAGTAGTAAATCTTTCGGTAAAATTCAAATATAACGGCACTACAGGCAAAAAAAACAAGAAATATCCACAAACAACAAGCGGACTACTCCAATCTGGAATAGTCCGCTTATCATTATCTTTTAAGGGGATTATTAGAATCTGTCCTCAGAAGATACTGTCAATTTTTTTCTACCTCTACGGCGTCTTGCAGCCAAAACCCTGCGGCCGTTAGGAGTTGACATACGCTCACGGAATCCGTGTTTGTTACGGCGTTTGCGCTGTGATGGTTGGAATGTGCGTTTCATATTATGACAATTTTATAATTTTTCAAATGGGAGTGCAAAAGTAAGTTTTAAATTTTGAAATACCAAACTTTTTTTATCGTGGAATGTAAATAACATACTTCTCATTAAAGAACTCATCCTTGAACCACTCCTCAATTGAACAAAATGTAATTGTCTTCTTGTCTATATGGCTTTTATTTGCTGCGTTCTCAATTTCTGTATACAATGCACCACCAGGAGCAAGCTCCCCACCTTTCAGATATATGATACCTTTAGTATACTTACCCTTTACCCAAGGGAGAAAATTACCCAAATCAGTAACGGCCCTCGACACAATAAAATCAAACTTCTCATCAATCTCCTCTACACGTGATTTCACAGCTCTCACATTTTTCAATCCAAGTGCATCAGCCACCTCCTGCACTACCTTTATCTTCTTCCCGATAGAGTCTACCAGAAGAAACTCTACCTGAGGGAACATAATGGCAAGCGGAATACCTGGAAATCCGCCACCTGTACCCACATCCATAACTTTCACACCCGGACAGAACAACTCTGCCATATCAGCAAACCTTGCTATAGCCAGTGAATGGAGCACGTGATGCAACTGCAACTTGTCTATATCCTTGCGGCTTACCACATTTATCTTGCTGTTCCACTCCTGATACAAAGGGGTAAGCATATCAAACTGCTGCTGCTGCAGTGGGGTTATATTCTTAAAAAACTCTTGAACCATCTTATTCTTCCTCCTCAAGTACTTTACTCATTGAATAGTTTCGCCATTTTGCAATAAGTGCCAACATATCATCGGGAATGTTATTCTCCAAGAAAATATGTTCTCCTGTTACCGGATGTGTGAATCCCAATGTTTTGGCGTGGAGGGCGTGCCTTGGGAGCAATTTGAAGCAATTGTCTATAAACTGTTTGTATTTGCTGTAAATTGTTCCGTTAAGAATTCTATCCCCGCCATAACGGTCATCATTGAACAGAGGATGCCCTATAGAATTCATATGCACCCTAATCTGGTGAGTCCGGCCCGTCTCCAGTTTGCACTCAATAAGGGTGACATATCCAAATCTCTCAATTACCTTGTAATGGGTTACAGCATGTTTTCCAATTTCACTCTCTGGATCAAACGCCTTAAACTTCATACGATCGTTAGGATCTCTTCCAATATTTGCATTTATGGTACCCTCGTCCTCTTTTACGTTTCCCCACACAATTGCAATATACTTACGCTCAATGGAATGATCAAAGAACTGCTTTGCAAGTCCCATCTGAGCCTCATCATTCTTGGCAACAACCAATAATCCCGATGTATTCTTGTCTATTCTGTGCACAAGGATCCCCATCCTTTCGTCTGTACCATCAGGTCCCTGGCTTACTCCCAAATGAAATGCAAGAGCATTAATGAGGGTTCCGCTGAAATGTCCGTGACCGGGATGCACCACAAGTCCTGCAGGTTTGTTCACTACAAGCAAATCATCATCCTCGTATGCAATATCAAGGGGAATATTCTCCGGCCGTATCTCCATTCCACGCCTCTGATAAGGCATTACAATGGTTATCAACTCATTAGGCTTAACCTTATAGTTGGCCTTTACAATTCTTCCGTCTACCCTTACATAACCGGCATCAATGGCAAGCTGTATCCTGTGACGTGAGGTCTTCTCCATATGCTGGGTAAGATATTTGTCTATCCTCAGCATTGTCTGCCCCTTGTCTACAGGAAACCTGTAGTGTTCAAACATAGAATCTATCTCACCCTCGCCGTCAAACTGCTCCTCACATTCAAAATCTTCAACGGCTGATTCCTTTCCTGCAATATACTCGTCTATATTGGAAAAGTTGTCAAATATATTATCTCTCTTCTTCCTCTGACTCATCTTCTTTTACTGGTATCAATGTTTTGTCCAAACTGAAATATACATCCACAGGTGTTCCAAGCCACACCATTGTATCCCTGTTAAAGACAGAAGGCTCCTGTCTGTATGCAAACGCTGAGAGTGAATCCTGAAAATCAACTACGGTCTCATCAAAAAACACCTTACCCAAATTTAATGAATTGTCTAACAGGTAATCTTTTATAATACCGTATGGCTTTCCAAGAAGATCAGGCACAAAAGTAACACTGTCTGCCTCGTTCTGTCCAACTACAAGATCTATCATACTCTCGGTAGGTATCTCCCTTCCTGCCTCAACAGGTCTGCCATCATACAATTGCTCCAGCACATTGTTTGTAGCCAAATCACGCTTATATATAAGTTTGCCTATCTTCAGCTGTGAAGATGAAAGTTCTGAAAGCGCCTGTCTCAACGAATATCCCTCCAATGATGGCATCTTAACCATTTTTGGGGCTATGGCATTTATTGTAATGATAATTCTCCTGTTCTTCTTTACCATACTTCCCGCCATAGGGTTCTGTTTGTAAATTACCCCGGCCTCCATTCTTGGAATATGCACAGAATCTGTAACCTCCAGTCTGAAACTGTTTGCATCTGCAATTTTCTGTGCCTCACTTACCGACATTCCCATAAACGAGGGAACCTCCAATTCCTGATTATGCCTGGTAATTACATTAAGCATAGAGAAAATAGCAAACACTACAACTGCAACCGTTCCTACAGCCATATATACGTGTTTTGTAAACCAGTTCCAATACCATTTTCCACCACTTTTTGAGGCAGGTTTCTTTCCCTTCATATTATAAAATATTTGTTGTTAAAACTTTCCCAATTTCTACAAAACTGCAAATGTACAAAAAAAGGGAGACCTGCTCCAAACAGGACTCCCCTTTTTATTCTATACATATCTTCTATCTTCTGCCAGGGCCACCCATTCCACCGCCTGGGCCTCTACCCATACCTGGGCCTCTACCAGGGCCGCCACCCATTCTCATACCACCTTTCTTCATATCACCAAAGTTACCGAATCTCCAGGTAAGTGTAACCATAAAGTACTGACCCAATGTATTGTTGGTAACGTTCTGAATATAGTTCTCAGTTGTGGTAACTGATGTGTTTCTTGCTTGTTTAAGAATATCATACACTTTAAACTTCAAAGTTGCAGCATTCTTGAACAAGGTCTTTGAAATCTCAGCATTCCATACTGTTGTAGGCTCGTTATACCCCTCATCATAACCAATATAGAATGTATGGTTAACATCGGATCTCAAATTAATTCCACCAGGAATGGTAAAGTTTACAGAACCGTTTATTGAGTTTGTCCAGGTAGAAACATCCTCCATAGAGCTTACTGTATACCACGCATTGCGGTAATTCACTCTTCCTCCAACAATAACCTCTGCCCAATCATTTCTATAGGTAAGTCTCAACATTTCAGAAATGTTCAAGTTTGTGGTCACATTCTCTGTCCAAGCACCTGCATCCATAACATAACTGACACCATTATTATATCTTACCATAGTAAACGAGTTGATTGAGAAGTTTGACCTGGCAATTGGAGTATTCATCATAATTCTACCGCTTGCAGAATAAACACCCTTATCAGTATTCTCGTATGATGAAACCATCACACCATCTTCTGTATACTTTTTGGTTGCTACAATATCATCTTTGGTATATGAAAAATCTGCTCCCATACTAAAGAAGCTGAACGTGCTTCTGTTGTTGGTCCTGTACTCAGTTGTAAGGCTGTGTGTAAATTCAGGTTTCAAATTCTTGTTACCAACGGTAATCTTCAAAGGATCTGAATTATCATTTACCGGCATCATCTGGTTAATGCTTGGATTGGATGTTCTACCTCTGTATCGTATTCTCAAGAACTTGTCATCTGTAAAACGGTAATCAAGTCTTGCAATAGGAGAAAAGTTTACAACACTATAAGATGTATCTCTTCCTGCACCCTCACTTATTGTTTTTGTAGGTTGCATAGAAACACCAAGATTAATGGTATACTTTTCCTCCTGCTTGTTGATATTCAACTCTGCCTGTTGCTGGATAATGTTGTTGCTGTAATTTGAAGAATATAATTCATCCAATTCTGTATAATTGCCATTAGCCTTATTGTAGGTATCCTTATCGGAATTGTTGAATCTGTAACTGTATCTGTACGCACCCTCCAAAAAGAAGTTCTTGCCTAGAGGCTCAATATATGAAAGTCTTCCAGCTATAACAGTACTCTTGTTCTGCTTAAAGAACTTCTGGTCCACTATTGCTGTAGAATCAACTGCATTATCATTAAAGTAATTGGTCTCAGAATAGTTGTAACCTGTTGTCCTGTTGTTTGAATAGTTGAAATTGATATTCAAAGACATTGTTCTTCCCGGTCTGTTGAATTTTTGTCTCAACAACACTCTGGTTCCTACACTTTCGCTATTGTTGTCTCCATAGTTTCTGCTGTAACCCCTGTTGGTAGAATCAGAATTGGTTCGGGTGTTGAACTCACTGTAAGAGTCATAATCACCTTTACTTATGTTAAAGTTAGGCCTTATCAGAATAGAGGTAAGATTTGAAAGTTTAAGGTCTGCCTCACCGCCAAAACGGTAGCCGTCTGAATAGGTCTTGTCGTAACCTTTCTCCCAGTTATAAAGGGTCTTGTCTGAAGAAAGCATTGTTGCCCTATCTTTAGTCTCCTCAATAAGGCGGTCGCTTCCACTGTACATAAGATTACCCTGCAAATCAGAACCCTGCTGTTTAAGGTTGGTATTGGCATTCACACCACCCATCCAGGAGGTAGTTACACCACGTCCCATCCAGCCGCCACCGCCACCACGCATCTCTCCCATCATATTGCCTGCCACATCAGAGAAACCACGGTTGTTGGTATTGTTTGCATTTGCAATGATACTAATCTGTGTTTTGTCTGTAAAACGTCCAATCATTGCAGCACCTTCATATTTAAGATCTGAACTACCTGTAAGGACACTTCCCAAACCTCCACCAATGTTACCGAACCAGCCCTGCATCATACCGGCCTTGATACCCAAATCAAGTACTGTCTCCTCATCACCATCATCAATACCGGTAAACTGGGCCTGCTCAGACTTTCTCTCCACAACCCTTACCTTCTCCACAATCTTTGCAGGGATATTCTTGGTTGCAAGGTTGGGGTCATCAAGGAAAAACTCCTTACCGTCAATCATCACCTTATTGATGGTCTTGCCATTGGCAGTAATATTACCCTGCTCATCAATCTCAACACCCGGAAGCTTTTTGATAAGCTCCTCAAGCATATCTGTATCATTTATTTTAAATGAAGAAGCATTGTACTCAATGGTATCTTTCTTAATTACCATCTGGTTTGCAGCAGCTGAAACCACTACCGCATCAAGAATATTATTATCCTCTGAAACAAGCAATTTACCATACTCATTGGCACCTTTTTTAATGTCGTATGTAAACTTCTTGCTCTTGTAACCCATATACTCAAAAGTTATGGTAGCCCTGCCAACAGGCAATCCTTGTAGAATCACCACACCCGCAGAATCAGAAAGAGCATACTTTCGTGGCTGCTGGTCTCCCACATACTTTGCATGAAGAGTTGCAAACTCCAAAGGCTGGTTTGTAAGTGAGTCCAACAGAATTGCCCTGAAGTAAGTACCTTTTGCCTTTGTACCTACCTGAGGATCAGTCTCATCTGCAAAAGCCTCTACACAAAAAGAGAAGCTTACCAACGCTACAACTAAAAATAAAAATCTCTTTAACATCTCTCTATTAATTTTTCACTGCACATTTGACTCTTCAAAAGGAGAAAAGTTAAATCCAATTGCACATTTTTTTTCATTTTACACGGCCAGGATGGGATTCCACAAACTGTTCCCAGCTTCCCGACGATTTTTTTCCACCTCTCCTCCCCCCCGCACCTGCCTGCAAAATGGGATTCTGAATATGGTAATGATGGCATAATGCTATGGCAAGCGCATCAGTGGCATCAAGATACTCTTGAGGAATATCTATTGAAAGGAGTCTCTGAGCCATCATTGCCACCTGCTCCTTTGATGCTGCTCCTTTACCGGTAACAGCCAGTTTTATACTCCTTGGGGCATACTCAAAAATAGGGACCTCCCTTCCCAATGCTGCCGCTATCGCAGCCCCTTGGGCCCTTCCCAACTTCAGCATAACCTGAGGGTTCTTTCCGTAGAAAGGGGCCTCTATTGCCAATTCGTCGGGATGATATTTGTCTATAAGTGCTGTTACCTCCTTAAGGATTGTCTTAAGGGTTAGAAAATGATCCTTAACGTTTTTAAGGTTTATTACACCCATATCCACGTACCCGGCCTTACTGCCAAATATGCGTATGACCCCAAAACCCAAGATACGGGTTCCGGGGTCTATTCCTAATATTATCCTATCCACTCAAATCCGGTATACTCCCTCAAGGCTGCCGGGATATGGATTCTACCCTGCTCGTCCTGATTGTTCTCAAGCAATGCTGCCAAAATTCTTGGCAAAGCCAATGAACTTCCGTTAAGGGTATGGGCCAACTGAGTTTTGCCCTCATCATCCTTATATCTCAATTTAAGACGGTTTGCCTGGAAAGACTCAAAGTTTGAAACTGAGCTTACCTCCAACCAACGCTGCTGTGCCTCTGAGTAAACCTCAAAATCGTATGTAAGGGCAGATGTGAAACTCATATCACCACCACACAATCTTACAATTCTGTAAGGTAGCTCAAGAGCTTTGATGATACTCTCTACGTGGCTTACCATTCCATCCAAAGCCTCGTATGATTTCTCCGGCAATGAAAGCTGCACTATCTCCACTTTGTCAAACTGGTGAAGACGGTTCAAACCTCTTACGTCTTTACCGTAAGAACCTGCTTCCCTGCGGAAACACTGTGTGTAGGCAGTCATTTTAATTGGGAAATCAGCCTTGTTTACAATACAGTCCCTGTATATGTTGGTTACAGGCACCTCTGCTGTTGGAATCATATAGAAGTTGTCCAAACCTACGTGGTACATCTGTCCTTCTTTGTCGGGAAGCTGACCTGTAGCATATGCAGAAGCCTCATTTACCACCAATGGTGGCTGAACCTCTGTATAACCTGCCCTGGTATTCATATCAAGGAAGAATGCTATAAGGGCTCTCTGGATTCTTGCACCTTTTCCCTTGTATACAGGGAAACCTGCACCAGTAAGTTTTACACCCAAATCAAAATCTATTATATCCAAAGATTTTGCAAGTTCCCAGTGAGGTTTTGCATTTTCAGGCAGCTCTGTCTTCTTGCCGCCCTCCTTCACTACAACATTGTCTTCTGCTGTTTTTCCTGCCGGAACCTCTGCACAAGGAATATTGGGAAGCATTACAAGATACTCGTTCATAATCTTGTTGTGCTCCTCCATCTGTACCTCAAGTTCTTTTGATTTCTCCTTAAGTGATGCAACAAGTTTCTTGGCCTGGTCAGCCTCATCCTTCTTGCCCAGCTTCATAAGCATTCCTATCTCCTTAGCCTTTGCATTCTGCTGTGCAAGAACACTGTCAAGCTCGGTCTGACTTGCACGCCTCAGCGCATCTGCCTCCAGGATTTTGGCAACAATCTCAGATGCATCAAAATTCTTTACAGCCAGTCTTTCAATCACAAAATCCGGCTGTTCTCTTAAAAGCTTTAATGTTAACATATTATGTTACAGTTACTTTCATTAACAATTAGAAAAGGCATCCTTATACAAGGATGCCTATCTATTTTGTCCGTTAGGGCAATCCTTAGTTCTGATAAGGCATTACCGAAACATAAGACTTACCCTCTGCTTTCTTTTTGAAAACTACTACGCCGTCAATAAGTGCGTATAGAGTGTGGTCTTTACCCATTCCAACGTTCAAACCTGGGTTGTGAACTGTACCTCTCTGGCGAACAATAATGTTGCCTGCCTTGCAATTCTCTCCTCCGAAAATTTTAAGACCTAGTCGTTTGCTATGTGATTCACGGCCGTTCTTTGAACTACCGACACCTTTCTTGTGAGCCATAAACTTCTAAATTTTAAAAATTAAGCAATTGATTCAATTTGGATTTGTGTCAAACACTGGCGGTGACCGTTCAATTTCTGATAGCCTTTACGACGTTTCTTTTTGAACACAAGCACCTTGTTGCCTTTTACGTGGTCAAGTACGGTAGCTTTAACTACTGCGCCATCTACGTAAGGAGCGCCAACTTTAACAACACCCTCGTTGTCGGTTAACAATACTTTTTCGAAAGAGATTGAGGCACCTACCTCATCCTGTAGGCGGTGTACATAAATTTTTTTACCAGCCTCAACTTTAAACTGTTGTCCTGCAATGTCTACGATTGCGTACATTTTAATTTGTTTTTACGGGTTATGATAGTAAGCGGTTAACCATTAATTAACTCTTATTCAGTAGCTTAGCTATCTTTTTACTAATTATGGACCACAAAAGTAATACTTTTTATCCATTACACAAAAAATCTTTTTAATTTCGCACAAATAAATACTGCAAAAAGGATAATGGAATCTCCATTTGAATATAACAAATATGTCTCCGGTGCCCAGTTCATTGGAAGGAACAAGGAGGTTGGCCATTTGTGCAGCCTTTTAAGGGAGCACAACAATGTGCTTATATACGGTCCGGCCAAAATTGGCAAGCAGTCGCTTGTATACAACTCTATGGAACTCCTCAGGCACGACCTTAAAGACATTACATTCTGCGACATAAATCTTTTCAACATCAGGTGTATAGAGGCAATGATGCTCAGATTCACCAATGAGATAATGTCGCATTTTGCAGCAACGGATACTGAATGGAATTCTATACTGCACAGATATATCCCTTCAGCTCCTTATATGGTTGACACCACCTCGCTGCAAAAACAGTTTACCTATATAACAAAAGAGTTGCTCACAGATTCCCAAATTGAGGAAATTCTTATGCTTCCCGACAAGCTTGCACGTGAATACGGTACTCATGTCATACTGTATTTCCGTCAATTCCAGGATATACTGCTGTTTGACGACCCTCACAGAACCTTTCTGTTGCTTGAGAAAGTGTGGAAGAAACACACTTCAACCAGTTTTATCATAACAGGAGACAGATTCAATGCAATGGAGGAGATATTTCAGGAAAAAAAATACTTCTACCAGTTCGCTCACAAGATAGACTTGCCACCTATTGATGAAAATATCTTTGCAGAATACATAGTAAAAGGGTTCCAGAAAGGAGGCAAAGTAATACACCCTGAACAGGCTGCTACCATATATAATCTTGTAGAAGGTGACCCGTGGTATACCCAGCACCTTGCTTCCATCTGCTTCTCCCTTACAAAAGGATTTGTAAATGAAGGTATAATAAAACAGGCAACCCAGCAGCTTATAAACCTGCACGACTACGAGTTCCACTCTATAGTATACGGTCTAAGCAAATATCAGGTACGTATGATAAAGGCTGCACTTGAGGGTGTTACAAGATTTACCTCAGCAGATGTGCTTGACAAGTACAGGCTCAACTCATCTGCCAACGTAAGCAGACTTAAAGAGGCCCTCTCAAAAAAAGAGATAATGACCTTCAATGAAAAAAAACCGGCCACATTCCTTGATCCTTTGTTCAAGTTGTGGTTTATAAATTATTTCTTTGCAGAATAAGGACAGGGCTTAAATTTCCTCCTTCAAACACCATCACTAAAAAAATTGTAATTATGGAAAAGAAGAATATTGTTGTTTTAAGTGGCGCTGGGATCAGTGCAGAGAGCGGGATACAGACATTCCGCGGAGGAAACGGATTGTGGGACAACTACAATGTGGAGGATGTTGCCTCAATAGACGGATGGCACCGCAACAGGGCTCTCGTACTTGAATTCTACAACAAAAGAAGGGCAGAACTTGCAAAAGCAGAACCCAATTTTGCCCACAAGGCAGTTGCACAACTGGAAGAGAAATACAATGTAACCGTTGTTACCCAGAACATAGATGACTTGCACGAGCGTGGAGGAAGCACCAATATCATCCACCTGCACGGAGAGGCCACCAAAGCCCGCAGCGAATTCTCAGACTATGCCCCAACCTATGAAATAGGCTACAAAGAGTTAAATATTGGAGATCTTGCTCCCGACGGCGGCCAGCTCCGCCCCCACATTGTGTGGTTTGGAGAAGCTGTACCGGAGCTCAGCCGGGGTGCAAAAGCAGTGGAAAAGGCAGACATCCTCATTATCATAGGCACTTCCCTCAACGTCTACCCGGCAGCAGGCCTTGTACACTACGCAAAAAAAGGGTGCAGAATCTTTTTGATAGACCCTGCGCCAATGAATCTCAACATCCCTGACTTTGAGCAGATTCAAGCCCCTGCCACCAAAGGAATGAAGCAGTTGCTTGAGAAACTGATGTAAAGAAAACAGGTTGGCCGCTGGCCAACCTGCTGTGTTTAATATTCCAGTACCGTAACTATTCCATCCATTGTACTTACCAGCAACTTGTTCCCTTCAAGTGGCTGTATGTAGTTGATAAGGGCAAATGAAACTTTGTGCTTCCAGGCAATTGAACCATCTGTATGGTTAAGTGCTATGATGTTTCCTTTGTCTGTAGGTACAAATACAAGTCCTTTATTCTCTTTTCCGCCGTATGGAACAGATGTGATTGGGGTTGGGGCAATTTCATATCCAAATTCTGCATTTGCACCCCATTTCTTTAGCGGGCCAGATGTCATTTTCTGCATCTGAGGTGCAACAGCAACCATCTGCGTGGTAAATGCAAATACAGAATCTTTCATAACCTTAACATAATAGTGCTGCCCATCGGGAGAAAGACCCACCGATTCCCGGCCTCCTCTAACTCTCCAAAGTTGTTTTCCGGTTTTTGCATCCAAACCGTAGCTTACCCTCTCCGGAGTGGCAAATATGATGTTACCGTTGGCTTTGATTGGCCATACAGCTGCCGGTGAAAGCATTCTGCTACCTTTAACCTGCCACTCCCACTGAAGTTTTCCATTTGAAGGATTGAATGAGTAAAGGCGGTTGGCCCAATCTCCAATAACAACCTGCTCTTTATCTACAAAAGGTTTGGCCTCTATGAATCCCTTAACATCCTTGTTCTCCCAAACAAGTTTCCCGTTTTTGGCATTCAATGCACGGAATGTATGGTCAGATGCGCCAATATACACTTTACCATTGTAAACGGCAGGTGAACCAAGAACAGATTTGCCACATTTATATTTCCAGTTTACTTTACCATCCTTAATTCGTAGAGAATAAATGTAAGTGTCACAAGAACCAATTATTACGGAAGCACCGTCTCCATTTCCATAAACTGCAGGGGTAGAGAAAACCTTGCCACCTGTCTTGTATTTCCAAATCTCCTGGCCTGTTGCAGCATCAAGGGCGTATACTATTCCCGATGTATTTGCGTAAACAACATAATTTCCACACTGAACTGCCGCAGCTCCAATATCTGTGTTGTCTGCCCTTCTCCAAACCTGTTTCACATTCGGCCAGTTCTCATTCATAGAGTAGTCAGGCCTTGGATACTCTATTTTGCTGTTGTAAGGTTTGCCCTCACTCATCCTTAAAGTAAACCACGGTGTCCCCGTAATTTCAGGCTCTGCCACCCTCTCAGAGAATGTTATTGTAGCCCCCTTAACTTTTACAATGGTATATCCTGGGCCACGTTTGCCCGCCTTTTGTGATGAGCGTCCTATCATACCCGGGATACCTTCATACTCCATTGCCCTGTCTACGTGCCAGTGGCCGTTCATTATCAGCTGGGTATTCATCTTCTTGAGGCAATCCAATACCTGGGTATAATTAAGTACAGATGTGTCCATCGGATAGTGATTGATGAAAATCAACGGCTGGGCAGGATCTATAGCTGTAGAAAGCGAATCCAACCATACAATAGTCTCTCTTGGCACAAGAGCTGGAGCCATTCGCATATTAGGGCCGCTGTTGCAACCTACAAAGCGGATACCGTCTTTCTCAAAATCAAACATTTCATAACCGAATACCTCAAGGAAAGTATTGCAGCCGCTCTCAGACCATTTGGCATCGTGGTTGCCCGCCACAATGTAATATGGGATTGCAAGTTCATCAAAGATGGTTTTTGCAAGCTTAATTTCCTCATCAGAGCCAAACTCTGTAATGTCACCTGCAAAGATTGCAAAAGAGAGCCCTTTCTGCTTGTTGATGTCTGCAACACATTTTTTTGCATCATCAACCGAGCCGGAACCTACTGATATATGAATATCTGAAAGGTAGGCAAAAGAAAAATCTTGTGCTCCTGCAGCTAATGCAATTAGCATCGCAGCTACAAGCATTGTACATTTTTTACTGATACTCCTAAACATATAGTTTGCTTTTTGGTTTGTCACTTGTTCATGAGCAACAAATTTAGCTAAATTTCCTAACTTTGCAGCTTTAAAACTTACACAAAAATATGTACACCAGATTATCAGAAAAGAAGGGGAGCATTTCAGTTATTGGTTTGGGCTATGTGGGCTTGCCATTGGCTCTTGAACTTTCAAGAAACTTTAAGGTTATAGGATTTGACATTAACAGCAAGAATATTGAGTTGTTGCAGGCAAAAGTTGACCCAAGCCAGGAACTTGACTCTAAGGCATTTGAAGGAACAGACATTAAATTCACATCAGATGCTGCATTACTTGATGAGGCACTGTTCCATATTGTAGCAGTCCCAACCCCTATAGATAATCATCGCACTCCAGATCTTGCCCCACTTCTTGGAGCTACAAGAACTGTTGCTGCCCACCTTAAAAAAGGTGATTATGTTGTATATGAGTCTACAGTCTTCCCAGGTTGCACAAGGGAGAGATGTATTCCAGTTCTGGAGGAGTTGTCGGGATTAAAATTCAATGAAGATTTTTTTGTAGGATACTCACCTGAGAGGATTAACCCTGGCGATGCACAGCACAGTTTGCAGAATACCACAAAGATTGTATCTGCCTGCAACAATGAGGCGCTTGAGGTTATTGCCAAAGTGTATGAAAAGGTTGTAAAGGCAGGTGTGCATAAAGCTCCAACTCTTGAGGTTGCAGAGAGTGCCAAAATTATGGAGAATACCCAAAGGGATGTAAACATTGCCCTAATGAATGAATTCTCCATTATCTTTAACAGAATGGGTATCAATACATACGATGTACTGGAGGCGGCCGGCACAAAATGGAACTTCCTCAAATTTTACCCGGGGCTTGTGGGCGGCCATTGTATTGGAGTAGACCCTTACTATATGGTATACAAGGCAAATGAGATGAACTATCACCCGCACGTAATACAGAGCGGCCGTTTTGTAAATGACTCTATGGGCGGATACATTGGCAAACATACTGTAAAAAAGATGATTGCCAACGGTGTATCTCCTATTGGAGCAAGGGTTCTGGTTCTTGGAATTACCTTCAAAGAGAATGTGGCTGATACCCGTAACTCAAAGGTTGCAGACATAGTAAAGGAACTCAAAAGTTTCAGCATAGATGTGGATGTGGTAGACCCTCACGCAGATCCTGTAAAAGTTGAGTGGGAATACGGTATAAAAATGGCATCAGCCCCACAGGGAAAATATCAGGCAGTAATAGCAGCTGTTTCGCACAATGAATATGCCCACCTTACAGAAGAGGACTTTGCTGAATATCTTACTCCCGACGGCATACTTGTAGACATAAAAGGAAAATACAAAGGTAAGATTACCAAGTTCGGATACTGGAGCTTGTAGAAGTAAGACAGGTTGGCCGGCGGCCAACCTGTCCCGTTTTATATCACTTCAATATCTGCCATTGGCATCCATCCCTGCCTTCCATCTGAAATCTCTATGCGGCACCATTTGCCTGCCTGCTCAAGAATCTCCACTTTTGAACCTTCGTGCAAAATGAAGAGATTGTTTCCGGTAGCATTTGGGGCACTCTTGACATTGCTCACAGGTACCATTACAACTGCCTCATCCTCACTGTTGGCATTTGCCCTCAAGCTTGCTGCAAACAGAACAGCAAATATTGCAAACAGCATTACTACACAAGCCAACACAAAAGAGGTTTTGCGTTGCCCGGTTGTTGGGGCAAACTTGAACATAAGCATAAGCAGAGCCACAACCACAAACAAAGCAATTGAGATATATGCCCAACCGTTTGAGGAGAGCATATTCCTAATATCCTTTATCCAGGTGGAGAGGATAAACTCAGGTACAACTTCTATCTTGTCCAAGGTCTGCAACTTTGCTATCTGCAGGTTAATCTTTGCATCTTCACCAGCCGGATTAAGCTTAAGGGCCTTCTCATAATATAGAATAGCCTTCCCTTTTATTCCAAGTTTGTAATATGCATTGCCAATGTTATAATATAATTTGTATGAATGGTCTCCCCCCTCTTCTATTGCAAGATAGTCTTGGAGTGCACTCTCATATTGTCCCATAGAATAGGCATCATTTGCCTTGTTCCACAACTGGGCATTGTTTTGGGCAAATACACCGGTTGCCAACATAACCAGTACAACAACCGCCAAATTTCTGAACTTATTATACATATTACAACTCTCCCTCCAAATTAGAAATAACACTAATTGCCTTCTGATACTGCAAAGACATCTCCCCGGCAGCGCTCTCCATTGAATAGCGGGCCATCTCACAATCTTCCAACAACTGCATAAACTCTGTAATGTTGTTCTCTGAAACCCTTTTTGCCTCCAAGGTCTCTTTAATTGTATCTCTCTGCATATCTGCAAACTGAATTGCAAGTTTGTCACTTATATAGCCCAACAGAGCTTTGTGAAGTTCTTCATAGAAAGGAGCCCTCAAACTTTGCTCCATATAGCTGTTGGCAAGTTTCAGCCTCATTCTTGCAACCTTATTGGCCTTTCTGTTCCTTGTCCGTACAACATCCCCTTTAAGTTTTGCTCTCTTCTGCAAGAAATAATACAATATCACATACATTAAAACTATTAATGCAAGTACCACAAAGAACAGCACACTACCAACAAAGAACTTGCCTTTTGGAGAAAGCGCCGGACTACCCTGCAGGATATATCTGATATCCTCACCCAAATTGGCGACAGCCTGCTTTGAAACACCCTGAATCAAAGAGCCTGATCCAACCTGGCTATCCCCTTTAAGCACTTTAATGGATACAGGAAGACTCTTTAAAGTTACATATCTGTCAGATTTCACATCATAATACGAATACTCAACCGGAGGTATCTCAAAAATCCCCTCACTGCGTGGAATAAATGGGAACTCAAATGTCTTGCTTCCCGATATTCCATTGCTGCCGTAAGAGTAATTGTTGCTGGTCTTCATATCATAAAGTTCAAAATCTACAGGCAACTCAACTTTTGGAGCCTCAATAAGATTCAAGTTTCCGCTACCCTCAATCTTTACAATAACAGAACCTGCCTCATGAGCCTTGACACTGTCTCTGCTCAACTCAACACTTAGGGTAAAGTTTCCTACACCACCGCCGAACGATACTGGAGCACCAGCCGGAAGAGGTGAAACTTTAATGGTTGATTCAGCCGAACTTACCCTTTTCTTTACAACCTGGTAACCGGAATCAAAAAAATCGTCAAATATAGATCTTCCACCACTATGGGATGTCCTTACCTGTACCTGACAGATCATCTCTGCAGGTTTTATTGCAACATCACCTGTCTGCTGCGGTAACAGCATATATTTGCGCAACACTGC
This sequence comes from Candidatus Egerieisoma sp., assembly GCA_045645465.1. GTDB lineage: Bacteria > Bacteroidota > Bacteroidia > Bacteroidales > UBA932 > Egerieousia. The sequence goes on along the minus strand of JAZRIV010000040.1, from coordinate 20,565 downwards.
AGAATTGTATATCTGTCCATCTACATTCTCCCTTACAAAATTGATATTCTGCGGTGTCTCAATCTCCTGGCTCCAGAATCCGTTGAAAACAGGGAATTTTATATCCTCAAAACCAGCTATCGGCACCCTTGTATATAATTTAAGGGTGGCAATGATTGGCTCACCTTTCACCACTTTGGTTTTGCTGAAAGAGAGTTTCAAAAAGACATCTTTTGCAGAAACTTCACCTGCAGATGAACGGTTGCCGCTCTGTGCATTTCCTGTTACCGCTCCATTCTGCTGCTGAGAACCGTTCTGCCCAGCATCACCTTTAACAACCTCTATTGATATTTCCCTGGTAGTATAAACTTTTCCTCCAATAGAAGCAGATGCCGGTGATATCTTTGCAATACCTGCAGCTGTGGGTCTGAGGATAAATGTATAGCTTATTGTCAGACTCTCTGTACGTTTTCCATTTATAATCTGGGTACTCTGCATCCTTGATGGTGAAGGGCCTGCCAAAATCTCCGCACCTGTCACTATAGGATTGGTAAACTCTGTAATCTCACCGTCTGCGGTATAAACTACCCTAAAAATCTCATCCTGCCCAACCACTCTTGGGGCATCCACTGTAAAAGTGTTCTGCGCCACAGCTGTATATCCAGCCAATAGCAACAATACCAAAAACACCTTTTTCAAATATCTCATCTCCTTTAAAATTTACTTTCAAAACCTACCAGTTCTTCTCCTTCTGTTTGGATTTAAGCAGCCTTGCCTTCTCCTCCTTCACCTTCTCCTGTGTCTGATTCTCCTTCTCCTGCATTGCCTGCAACATCTGCTCCGCAGCCTGCGGACTTATCTTAGGAGGATTGCCGTTCTGTTGGTCTTTATTCTGTTCATTGTTCTGGTTCTGATCCTGGTTTTTATCCTGATCCTGGTTTTTATCCTGATTCTGGTCTTTGTTCTGATCCTGATTCTGCTGATCCTGGTTCTGGTCCTGCTGGTTCTGGTCCTGCTGCTGTTGCTGCTGCTGGTCCTGGTCCTGGTTCTGCTGGTCATCAAGTTTCTTCTTTGCATAAATGTAATTCTCCCTTGTAAGATTATCTGCAGGATTTCTTCTCAAGGCATTTTTATATGCATCAACAGCCTCCTGATACCTCTTCTGCTCCAACAATGAATTACCAAGATTATGGTAATAATCGGGAGCCAGAGTATTCTTTCCAACCTCCACACTACCCTTTTTCCAATCCACATTCTGCGGTATACGGGAAATTGTATCTCCCAATTTCGCATAAATCAGCTCTGCATTTGCAGCATCCTCTTGCTGCATAAGGGTATTGGCCAGATTATAGTTTCCGGCAACAGAAAGAGAATCCTTAATAAGAGCCTTACGGTACTCCACTTCTGCCTCTTTGTAATTGCCCTCCTTAAAGAATTTGTTTCCTTGTCTGACCTCCTTTTTGTCAACCTGCGCAAATGCAGAAACTGCAGAGAATCCCATAAGCAATACAATTGCAAACATCCTCTTGCCAACCCTCTTGTTTCCTACAAGGAACTCCAACAATAAAAACGCCAGCGCTATTGCAAAAAAATACATATACTGTTCCTCAAAATCTTCAAAAACAACAGATCTGAACTGCTGCTCCTCCAACTGTCTAAGTTCATCAATTATTGGATTAAGTCCAAACTCTGCATTTGAGGCGCGAATATACGCACCATCACCTGCAGCTGCAACCTCTTCCAAAACTTTTTCATCCAATCTGGTTACAACTATATTCCCCTCCTTGTCTTTCATAAGGTCACCGTCAGGACCATACGGAATAGGTTTTCCCTCCGGTGAACCAACTCCTATACAAAATACTTTAATACCAACCTCTGCCGCCATCCTTGCCGCCTCAACAGGATCATCCTCGTGATTTTCACCATCTGTAATAAGGATTATTGCCTTATTGTTCTCTTGCATCTGAGCCTCACTGCTAAAGCTCTTTATTGCAGTACTTATAGCCTCTCCCAAAGCTGTTCCCTGAACAGGTACAGACTCCGTTCCTATGGTATTGAGAAATATTTTTGCAGAAACATAATCTGTTGTAATAGGAAGCTGTACAAAAGATTGTCCGGCAAAAACTATCAGGCCAATCCTGTCTCCGTGAAGTTTGTCTACAAGACGGGAGATTGCAAGTTTTGCCCTCTCAAGCCTGTTTGGTGAGTAATCCTGCGCCAGCATTGAATTGGAGACATCAAGTGCAATCATTATCTCTGCCCCTTTACGGTTGCTCTCCTTAATCTTTGCCCCCATCTGCGGTCTTGCAAGTCCCAATGCAAAGAAGAACCACGCCACAGCAAAAAACGAAACCCTAACCCAACCTTTTGCCTTAGACCTGGTTGGCATAAGAGCTGCCATAAGCTCAGGAGAGCCTATCCTGGCAATTTTTCTGTTTCTCCCCCTGCGGAACAGGGCATACCCCACAAAGAAAAACGGTATAAGGAGTATCAGAAGCAAATATTGTCCCTGTGCTAAATGTATCATTGTACTTCTCTTTTTTTAATCCGGTATCTGCCTTGTAACAAACATTCTCAAAAGGAGTTCCAAAACCAAAGCAGCCAAAGCAGCCAAAGCAAACTTCATAAAGAGCTCCTTGTAGATAGGGAAGCTGTCAACCAGCGTCTTGTTCTTCTCCATCTTGTTTATCTCACCATATATCTCCAACAGTTTGGTGTTGTCTGTTGCCCTGAAATACTTGCCATCTGTCTGCTGTGCAATATCTTCAAGCAACGGCTCATCTATCTGAACCTCCACCTGCTGGATATCCACTCCAAAAGGTGTCATAACCGGGTACGGTGCAGTCCCCTCTGCTCCAACACCAATCGTATAAACTCTCACACCATAAGTTTTTGCAATCTCCGCAGCCATCTGAGGAGAAATCTCACCTGAGTTGTTCACACCGTCTGTCAGAAGAATTACCACGCGGCTCTTTGCCTGTGAATCCTTTAGACGCGCCACAGCTGTAGCCAAACCGTTTCCAATTGCAGTACCATCCTCAATTATACCACACTCAATCTCCTTAATCAGGTTTATAAGTGTTACCCTGTCTGTTGTAAGCGGAGACTGTGTATAACTCTCCCCCGCAAAAACCACAACTCCAATTCTGTCCGAAGGTCTCTCTGCAATAAACTGTATGGCAATATCTTTGGCAGCACCAATTCTGTCGGGATTAAAATCCCTTGCCAACATACTGGTAGAGACATCCAATGCAAGAACAATATCTATACCCTCGGTATCTATCCTCTCAAAATTTGATGATGAACGGGGACGCGCAATTGCCACAATAATTGCCGCCAGAGCAATTGTCCTGAACACAAAAGGGAGATGCCTTGCCCATCTCTTTAATGCTCCCCCCTTATATTTCCAAGGGGATGCAGAAGAGACAAGAAGATACGGTCTCAAACCTTTTGCTTCCCGATAAATATATATGGCCGCCACCGGCACCAACAGCAAAAGCAGCCACAACAGATTTGGATATTCAAAAAACATAATTACTTCTCCCCTCCTTTTTGTTTTTCATCCTCCAGTTCCTGCATGAATGTGGAGTTGACAAATCTTACCGCAACAGGAATAGCCTCTTCATTCTCCTGAATCTGCGGCACATACTTGGCAAACTTTACAAGGTCTGCTGTCTTGAACAGTTCATCCAGTTCTCCATATACCCTCTTCTCAATCTCCATACCTGCAAGGCTCTGCATAATTTCAGAAGAGGTCTTTTCCATTGCACTCACGCCATAACGGTTCTCTATATACTCCCTTAGGGTATCTGTAATTCCAGTATAAAAAAGCTTCTCTTTTCCATTCTGCCACAATTTCTCACTATGCAACTTGTCCAAAGCCCTAAGTGCAACAATATGCGGCGGATCCTTAACAATAGGCTTCCCAAAGAAATCCCTGTTCTCTCTCCTGTATCTTATATATCTGTATACCAGATATGCCACAACAATTATAGCCAAAGCCAACAAAATCCAAGGGAGAACCTCCTTAAAAGTAATAGGATATACCATTTGACCCTTCATTGGATGCATTACAAAATTTGCAGTGTCTATCTGAATATTTGTAACATCCAAAAACGGAGAATCGAGGTATATTGTATCCCCCTGTGGGGTAAGCGCCACCATTAGCGGCAACTTGTAGTAACCACTGTCAAATGACGTAATGAGCAATCTTGCCTCCAGCTCCTTTATTCCGTTCTTTATTGCCAGTGTATCAAGCTTAAAATCGTGCACTACATCAATCGGTGCCTTCTCTGCCTCCACAACACCAGCATACGGAACAAGAACCAGTTCCTGTTTCTCCGGCAGTGATAAAACGGTACTCCATACAACCTGCTCACCCACCAGAATGGAATCTTTAGACAATGCAGAACTCTTTACCTCAAGCCAATTTGGGACAGAGATAGGAATCATCTGCTCCTGAGCACCAGCTTTCACAGAAAAGAGCATTGCCCACACTACCAAAAATATCATTGAAAATCTTTTCATCTGCTTCTAATTGTTTATCTTCCCTTAAACAGAGATATCAGCCCCTTAACATAATCCTGATCAGTACTGATGCTCACACTGTCTACATTGAACTTGTTGAACAATGTTCTGGCATAACCATAAACTTCTGCACTCCACTTACGGTAATGCTCCCTTACCGCTTTGCTTGAAGTATCAACCCAAAGTTCTTCCCCAGTCTCTGCATCCTTTACCCTTACAAGTCCCACATCGGGAATCTCCCTCTCGCGCGGATCATAAATGTTCACAACAGAAATGTCGTGTCTGTTTACAGCAACTTTCAGGGCCTCTTCATAATTTGGTTTCCCTGCTCCATCCACATCCATAAGGTCCGACAGGAGAAATGCCGTACATTTCCTCTTTATGGCATTGGTAAGGAATCTCAACGCTTCAGAAATGTTTGTCCCCTTAGTCTCAGGCTTGAATTCCAGAAGTTCCCTGATTATTCTCAACAGATGACTCCTTCCCTTCTTTGGGGGGATAAACTTCTCCACCTTCTCACTAAAGAAAAGGGCACCTACCTTATCATTGTTAATGGACGCAGAGAAAGAGAGTACCGCAGCAATCTCTGCCAGCAGCTCCCTCTTTGTTTTTGTTGTTGTACCAAATATTCCCGACGAACTTGCATCAACAAGCAGTACAACAGTCATCTCCCTCTCTTCCTCAAATACTTTGACATATGGGGCACGGAGACGGGCTGTCACATTCCAGTCCATATTCCTCACATCATCCCCAAACTGGTACTCCCTAACCTCGCTGAAAGCCATACCACGCCCCTTGAAGGCAGAATGGTACTCTCCCGCAAAAATCTGATGGGAGAGGGATTTTGTCTTTATCTCTATCTTCCTTACTTTCTTGAGCAATTCGTTATCCATTGCCAAATCCTCCACTAACTACTATGGAACCTCAACTGTATTGATTATATCTGTAATAATGTTCTCTGTTGTTATATTCTCAGCCTCAGCCTCGTATGTAAGGCCAATCCTGTGTCTCAACACCTCATAGCATACCGCTCTCACATCCTCTGGAATCACATAACCTCTTCTCTTAATGAACGCATACGCCTTGGATGCCATTGCCAATGAGATGCTTGCACGAGGAGATGCTCCGTATGAGATAAGGTCCTTAAGCTTGCCCAATCCATAATCCTCAGGAGTTCTGGTTGCATACACTATATCAACAATATACTTCTCAATCTTCTCATCCATATACACATCCCTTACAACCTCTCTGGCCCTTACAATATCCTCTGGTTTAAGGACAGCAGAAGCTTTTGGGAACTCCCTTGCATTGTGCATCTTAATGATCAGTTTCTCCTCCTCCTTTTTAGGATAATCCACAATAACCTTAAGCATGAATCGGTCTACCTGAGCCTCTGGAAGCGGATATGTACCCTCCTGCTCAACCGGATTCTGGGTAGCCATTACCAGGAAAGGTTTAGGAAGCTTGTATGTATTGTCACCAATTGTAACCTGTCTCTCCTGCATCGCCTCCAAAAGGGCCGACTGAACTTTTGCAGGAGAACGGTTAATCTCATCTGCGAGTACAAAATTTGCAAAGATAGGGCCTTGTTTAACCTGAAACTGCTCGCTCTTCTGGCTGTAGATCATTGTACCAATCACATCGGCAGGCAACAAATCCGGAGTAAACTGAATCCTGTTGAACTTTGCGTCAACAATATTTGCCAAGGTATTAATTGCCAAAGTTTTAGCCAAGCCGGGCATACCCTCAAGCAAAATATGTCCATCTGCAAGCAAACCTATAAGAAGATTCTCAACAAGATGTTTCTGACCTACAATCACCTTGTTCATCTCCATTGAAATGATATCCACAAAAGCACTTTCCTTCTGGATTCTCTCATTCAATTCCTTTATGTTAATACTCTCCATACTGTTGTTCTATATATTAAATTTTTATAATTTTTATCCAATCGCTAAATTTGCCATTGCGGTTGTTGCCTAAAATTGGAACCACTGCCCAACAACCGCTTAATCCACATTTGCAACCTGCAAATTTAAAACTTTTATGAGATATTTCATCTGTTTATCATACAACGGTTCAGCTTTCAGTGGCTGGCAGATACAAGAAAATGCAAACAGCGTCCAGGAAGAACTCCAGAAAGCACTCTCCACCCTCCTCAAAGAGCCCATACAAGTTGTTGGGGCAGGACGCACAGACACCGGTGTAAATGCCCGCAACTACATAGCACACTTTGACTTCAACGGCACAGTGCCACCTCAGGAACATACTATTTACAAATTGAATGCCATTCTACCAAAAGAAATAAGCATACACTCAGTATATCCGGTACCTGAAGATATGCACGCCCGTTTCAGCGCATTAAGCAGAACCTACAAATACTATATTCATACAGAGAAAGACCCATTTTGTTCTGAATTTTCATATTTTGTTCCCTCCCGAAAGGTAAATATTGAAAAAATGAACCAGGCCTGCCAATATTTTCTTGGAGAGCAGGACTTCAGCAGTCTGGAAAAAGTAAACGGCGGAAACAAAACCTCCATCTGCAACGTAACCCACGCAAGCTGGGAACCCATCTGTCCCAACACCGCCGGTGCTACCACCACACTAACATCCGCCGGTACCGCAAATGAAACAGCCACCACACTGCCATCTGCCGGTACTGAGAACGGCAATGCAACACATTACGTATTTACCGTTACAGCAAACCGCTTCTTACGCAATATGGTAAGGGCAATGGTAGGCTCATTATTGGAAGTTGGCTCAGGAAAGAGAGAACCAGAGTGGATAAAAGAGATGCTGGCGCAGAAAAACCGTTGCGCCGCCGGCCACTCAGTCCCCGGCAACGCACTTTTCCTTGTGGATGTAGAGTATCCCGCAGAAGCCCAACCACCAAAATAACAGAAGCAAGCATCCACAAAAAGACACTTTATTATGCTCGGAATATAAAAAAACGACTTCCCGAGCATAATTTGACACCTCCAGATGCCCGGATTATGAAGAAGATACTTTCTGTGCATAAATTGGGGCGGAATTATGCTTGGGAAGTGAAAAACATTGTAGCCTGAGCAGGAAACGCCCCTCTGCGTGCTCAGTATGCAGAAATGTTGGTATCGGGAATAAGAATTTCTACTTGAGTTTGAAGATATAAGTGATTGTCCCCTCCTGCACCACACCGGCAGAGGCACTCACGTTAAATTGGGCCTTTAGAGCGGCCTCTTTTGCAGCCTCCCAAAGGGTCTTGTCCTGCACCGTAGTGCCCGATACTCCAGGTGTGGCCCCAATCACTTTTCCATACTGGTCAACCAGAATTTTAACCACAACCTTCCCTGCTTTGTTTACAGTATATTCAGGGAAAGGAAGTGCCCCCACTGTATTGCGTCCCTGCAGACGGGCTGTTGGAGTACCGTCTGTATCCCCAACACGGGTATTTCCCTCAGGATGACCGACAGCCAATGCATCTGAAACCCTCTCTGCTGTTTGCGGAGCAAGTGTATCTTTTTTATTGTTGTTGGCAGCAGAAAAAAGTGCCCTTTTATTTATGGGTTTTTCTCGTACAGGTTCCGGCTTTGGGACATTCCCTTCATCCCCCATTGTACTCTCCTGGGCAACATTGGGTTTCACACCCACCTCCTGTCCCTGCGACTGCTGCACCAGCCGCACCTCTTCATCAGGATTCGCCTTAATTGCCTTAGGCTCATTTCCGGCCTTTACCTCAATGGGTTTGGGAGGCTCCGGCTCCGGTATGAACTCCAGCAGAACAATGGAATTGTCGGGAAGAGTATATTCTGGCTCCAATGCAATATTGAAGAAAATAAAGAATAGGGCTGCGTGCGCTGCAACAGTACAGAAAAGACCTATTTTGCATCCGGTCCTCTCATTTTTCTTGTTGCTCTGTTCAGTCCTGTTCATAATTATTCCGTTAGGGGGTACATTCTGTTGTTCCTATGGCAACAGTTGTGCCACATTACTCCGGTGAGGTGGCAAGGATAACTTTGTATTTGTTGCGCTTGCCAATGTTCATCATATTTACAACCTGCTCAATTGGAACGGTTTTGTCGGCATAGATGGAGAATGTGGGATCATCACTCTCCTGCAACAACTCCTGCAGTTTAGGCTCAACCTCATCCATTCTTACAGGTTTCTTGTTTCCGTTAATATGGTACGAAAATGTGTTTTTATCTGTATAATGCTTAATGGAAACACTCACCTGCTGCTTTGCCGAAATCTGGTTTGTACTCTTTGGCAACAGCAGCTTAAGTGCATTAGGATTTATAAGTGTAGAGGTTACAAGGAAGAATATGAGCAACAAAAACACAATATCTGTCATTGAAGACATACTGAATCCGGCCTCAACCTTTGCCCTTTGTTTTATAGCCATAATGGTATACGGTTAAAGTTTTTATTTGCCTGCAGGCTCGTGCAGCATATCCATAAATTCAACGGTGGTATTCTGCATCTTGAACACAACATCAGATACCTGTGAAGTAAGGAAATTGTATCCGAAATATGCCATAATACCCACAATAAGGCCGGCAACAGTTGTAACCATTGCAGTATATATTCCTCCCGACAGCAAAGTGATGTCAATATTGCTTCCTGCCTGAGCCATATTGAAGAATGCCTGCACCATACCCATAACTGTTCCAAGGAAACCGATCATTGGGGCACCACCGGCAATTGTAGCAAGCATTGGAAGACCTTTCTCCAGACGGGCAACCTCTACATTACCCATATTCTCCACCGCTGTCTGAATATCCTGAAGCGGACGGCCCATCCTTTCAATACCTTTCTCTACAAGTCTTGCAACAGGGGTATCTGTCTGCTGACACAGAGCAATTGCAGATTTCATTTTACCATCGTGGATAAAATCACGTATATCTTTCATAAAGTTTGAATCAACTTTTGTAGCTTTTCTTATAGCCCACCACTTCATTCCAAAAAGATAGATTGTAATGATTGAAAGTATGAACAAAGGAATCATCAGCCAGCCTCCTTTAAAGGCCATATCAATCAATGAAAAATTCAACTGTGGTTGTGCAACAGCCTCAGCTGCAATATCTGCCTGTAATAACATAAATAGCATATCTTAAAATTTTTAACGCGCAAAGATAATAAATAATCCCATAATTACTCATACCTCAAAGCTTCTATAGGGTCGAGTTTGGATGCCCTCACTGCAGGAATATAACCGCTGGCCACACCAACAACCAGACATACAGCAATTGCCGCCCCAATCCATATCCAAGGGATAATGAATGATGCACTCATTGCCATTGCCACAATATTGCCCACAATCACTCCAATCACAATTCCAACCACACACCCAATCTGGCTTATTGTAACAGACTCCATTAAAAACTGTTCCTTTATTGTTTTGGAGGATGCCCCCAAAGCTTTACGGGTTCCAATCTCCCTGGTACGTTCCTTTACAGAAACCAACATTATATTCATTAGCCCCACAGCTGCACCCAAAAGGGTTATCAGTCCTATTCCAGCAGAGACCAAAGTTATCACCCCCATAACCTCACCAAGCTCCTCCATCATAGCCACACTGCTGCTTACCCTAAAATCTGTCTCATCTATTGGGGAAAGTCTCCTTACAGAACGCATCAGCTGTTCCGCTTTTCCCTGAATATCAGAACTTCCCTCTATATTTTGCGGCATTACTCCAATTCTGAAAGAGGTGTTCTCTCCAATAAAATACGCCCTTGCTGCTGAAACCGGAATTATCACCTCACTGTCAGCACTTCCAGAGAAAGTGGATCCCACCTGTTCTGTAACACCAATAATCTCAAACCTTACACCCTGCACAGATATTATCTTACCTATGGGATTCTCGTTATTCTTAAACAGAGATCTTACAATCCCATTTCCAACAACACACACAAAAGATGACATCTTAAGATCGTTGGCATTTATGCCACGCCCTTGTGCAATTCCTGTATTTATAAAATTGAGATAATTCTCATCTGCCGCAGTTACAGACACTGTAGGATTGGTGCTCTCCCCCTCATACTTTACAGTTGCACCAGAAACAGCCCTTGAATGTAAAGAAACAAGACAATCCTCCTTAAAATTCTCCTTAAACATTCTTGCCTGGGAATATGTGATTGCCATTGTATTCCTTATTCTGGAATGGGTACCGCCATCAACCGAATAAGACTTTGGAACAATTGTAAAAGTAGTTGTTCCCATCTTCTCAAAACTGGCAAAAACCTCTCTCTTTAAAGCATCTGTAGCTGTGAGAATTCCAACTAACGAGGTGATTCCAACCGCTATAATAAAGATTGTAAGGAGTGATCTCAATCTGTTGCTCCTGATTGATTTTAAAGCCACATTCAAATTTTCCCTCACAAGAGGAGAAATACCAAAAATAATTCTCACTGCAAATCCTCCACAAATTATTCAGTAAAAGTAGGAAAATCTATCAGATTATCATAACTTTGCGCCCTATTTTTACTTATATAGATGAGAAATAACACTAGCAACAAACGTACCAGTACAAGAGGTACTGGCCGTACAGGTGCCACAAATGGCAGAAAACCTTCTGGTTCTACCAAAGGCACAGCGCAGGGAAGACCTGCAAGACGCTACTCAGCCGCAGAAGGCTCAGTTGAAGGCTCAGCTGCAGAGAGCTCAGCAAAGCGTAACTATTCAAAATCAGCAAGAGGTGCAAAACCAGCTGCAGGCAGATCATTCAGAGATGAGAAACCTTTTGGCAAATCACCACGTGGAGGCAAATCATTTGGTGGCGAGAAACCAAGAGAGTTTGAGGGCAAGAAAAGCTTTGGAGAGAGAGAGTTCACAGGCAAAAGGGCTTACGGAATGGTTGGCAAATCTCTTGAAGAGAGAAAGAACTACAGAGGTGTACAGAACTACACTCCTGCACAACGGGCACCAAAAACAAAAGCAGATGAGGGAGTAAGACTTAACAAATACATTGCAAACTCTGGTATCTGTTCAAGAAGAGAGGCTGATGACTACATTACAGCAGGACTTGTAAGTGTCAACGGCGTTACAATTACAGAGCTTGGAACGAGAGTATACCCTAATGATGTTGTAAGATTCAACGATGAACGCATCAAAGGAGAGGCTAAAGTTTACATTGTAATGAACAAGCCAAAAGACTTTGTAACTACAATGAGCGATCCTCACGCAGAGAAAACAGTAATGCAGCTTGTAGAGGGCAAATGTGCAGAGAGAGTTTACCCTGTTGGCAGATTGGACAAAGCAACCACCGGTGTGCTTCTTCTTACCAACGACGGTGACCTTGCAGACAAACTTACCCACCCTTCATTTGAGAAAAAGAAAATCTACCACGTACATTTGGACAAAAATTTCAAACGTACAGATATGGATGCTCTTCTTGAGGGAATAAAATTGGAAGACGGCTTTATTCAGGCAGACGCCCTTTCATATATAGATGAAGACAAGGCTCAGGTAGGTGTAGAAATCCACTCTGGCAGAAACAGAATTGTAAGAAGAATGTTTGAGCACTTCGGCTACAAAGTCAAAAAGCTTGACAGAGTTTACTTTGCAGGTCTTACCAAGAAAAATCTTAGAAGAGGCCAGTGGAGATTCCTTACAGAACTTGAGGTTTCAATGCTTAAAATGGGTTCGTTTGAGTAATGGAAGAGTTGGACCAGATAAACAAAGCAGGTTTTGTTAATATAATAGGTAATCCAAACGTTGGAAAGTCTACCCTTATGAATGCACTTGTAGGGGAGAAACTTTCCATTGTAACCGCTAAGGCCCAAACTACAAGACACCGTATTATGGGTATTGTAAACGGCAGCGACTACCAGATTGTATTCTCAGACACTCCAGGCATCCTGAAGCCAAACTATATGCTCCAGGAGAGTATGATGGACTTTGTGGAAACTGCCATTGGAGATGCAGACATCATCCTTTATGTAACCGATGTTATTGAGAAAATGGACAAGAACATTGAGTACATAAACAAGCTTAACCAGGTGGAGTGCCCCGTAATAATAGCAATCAACAAAATAGACGAAACCAAACAGGATAAGGTAATTGAGCTTGTAGAGAAATGGCACGCAACAGTACCAAAAGCAGAAATTCTTCCAATCTCTGCACTGAACAAGTTCAATATAGATGTTCTCCTTGGCAGACTTGTAGAACTGTTGCCCAAGCAGCACGCCTGGTATGACAGAGATGTCTTCACCGACAAAAGCATGCGTTTCTTTGCCTCCGAGATCATTAGAGAAAAGATTCTTCTCAACTACAACAAGGAGATTCCTTACTGCACAGAAGTTGTAATAGAGGAGTTCAAGGAGAGCGAGGAGATTTACAACATCAGCGCAATTATAAACGTTATAAGAGAATCACAAAAAGGAATTATCATAGGTCCTAAAGGACTTGCCCTAAAACGTGTAGGCACCCAGGCCCGCCGCGATATGGAAAAATTCTTTGAGAAAAAAGTATTCCTTAAAATGTTTGTAAAGGTAAACCCCGATTGGAGGGAAAACAAAAAGGAACTGAAAAAATTCGGTTACATATATTAACAACAGAATAATTGCACATTATGTTAACAGGTGGATGCAGATATGGGACACACAGGGTTCTAACTCCTAAAGGAACTCTGCCCCAACCGGCTTTAAAGCTGGACAACAATATGGAAATTTATGAGAATGAGATTCTCATAGATGTAAAGACCCTTAATATTGATTCTGCAAGCTATACCCAAATAAAACAATTCTGCGGGGCAGACCCCGAGAAGATGGAAGAATTGATTCTCTCCATAGTTGAAGAGAGGGGCAAGATGCAGAACCCTGTAACAGGCTCGGGAGGAATGCTTATAGGTACCGTTAAAGAGATTGGACCAAAATTCCAGAATACCCAAAATTTGAAGGTGGGTGACAAAATTGCAACTTTGGTTTCATTGTCTTTAACCCCCCTTAAAATAAACAAGATACTTAACATATCCCCAGACTCCGAGCAAGTTGATGTGGATGCCCAGGCCATTTTGTTTGAAAGCGGTCTGTTTGCTGTTCTTCCCGACGATATTCCTGAAAAACTTGCCCTTGCAGCCTTGGATGTTGCAGGAGCCCCTGCACAGGTAGACCGCCTTGTAACAGAGGGTGAGATTGTCTGCATCATTGGCGGTGGCGGCAAATCAGGTATTTTGTGCTGCTATCAGGCAATGAAAAATGTAGGACAGTACGGTAAAGTGATTGTAGTTGAGTACTCAGAAACCAATGCCCAAAGAATTAAGGATATGGGATTGGCAACAGATGTGATTGTGGCCGATGCCACCAATGTAATGGATGTATACCGTAAGGTAATGGCAATTACCGGAGGAAGAGGATGTGATGTAACTGTAAACAATGTAAATGTGCCATCTACAGAGATGACCTCCATTCTGGTTACAAAAGGGAGGGGAAGCGTTTATTTCTTCTCCATGGCAACCAGCTTTACAAAGGCTGCCCTTGGAGCAGAAGGTGTAGGTAAAGACATAAACCTTATTGTAGGCAACGGATTTGCCAAAGGGCACGCAAACCTTACACTCAACATTATAAGGGAATCGCAACCTATCAGGGAACTGTTTGAAAAGCTGTATATATAAGTTTATGATTATACTATAAACAAAAGCCCTGGCCGTTTTTGACATGTCACATCATTTTTGTGAGCCGGGGCTTTTGTTTATATCTGTCGGGATTATTTTCCAAGTTTGGCTTTTACCCACTTTCTTGCATTAACAAATGCCTCAATCCATGGTGTAATCTCATCACTCCATCTTTCAGTTGGATAATATCCGCACTGCCAAGGGAAAATTGTACGCTCAGGGTGTGGCATAATTGCCAAATGACGGCCATCCTTGCTTGCAACAGCTGCCGCATTATATGAAGAACCGTTAGGATTTCCAGGATACTCATTATAAGTAAACTTGGCTACTATATTGTAGTTCTCATGCGGTAACGGCAAATGAAATTTACCCTCTCCGTGTGCAACCCAGGTACCTATCTTGAATCCAGCCAATGAACCAAACATCACACTATTATTTGCAGGAATATCCAATGATACAAAACTGCTCTCAAATTTGTGGGAATCGTTGTGCAACATTTTTGATTTCTGGTCTGCAGGGTGCTCCGGATTAATAAGTCCAAGCTCTATCATCAGCTGACAACCGTTACAAACGCCAAGCGACAATGTATCCTCTCTTGCGTAGAAGTTGTCCAATGCCGCTTTAGCCTTAGGATTGAACAGAAATGCACCTGCCCAACCTTTTGCAGAACCAAGAACATCCGAATTGGAGAATCCTCCACAGAATGCTATAACATTAACATCCTCCAGTGTCTCACGGCCGCTGATAAGGTCAGTCATTGTAACATCCTTAACATCAAAGCCCGCCAGCCAGAATGCATACGCCATCTCACGCTCAGAGTTTGTTCCCTTTTCGCGTATAACAGCAGCTTTGATACCACTTGCCTCACGTCGGTCCGGGTTAAGGCCGTATTGTGCCAATTTTCCGCTGAACTCTGCACCAAATGCCAAATCAAGCGGCTGTTTCTTGTAGTTCTCAAAACGTTTCTCCGCACAACCGTTAAAGCTCTGCTTGCGGTCCATCAAATGTGAAGTTGAGTACCACACATCGCGCAAGTGGTCTATATCAAACTGACATGTCTGGCCATCTTTGGCAACACTTATCTTGCGCTCGCTGCAAGGGGTACCAATCTTCATATAACCAACACCTGCATTATCCAATACTTTGTTTACAGCAGCTGCATTGCTGTCCGAAACCTGAACAATAATACCAGGATTTTCTGCAAACAATGCCTTAACCATATCTGAATCGTGGAATTTGTCAAGACAAACCTGCATACCGCCTGCAGTATTTGCAAAACACATCTCAAGCAAAGTGGTAATCATACCACCGGCAGAAATATCGTGTCCTGCCATAACAAGCCCATCATTCACCAATTGCTGAACAGCAAGGAATGCATTGCGGAAATATTCAGGGTTTTTGACTGTTGGAACATCACTGCCCACTTTGTTCAAAGACTGCGCAAAAGCAGAACCGCCCAACTGCAACTTGTCAAACGAGAAATCAATATGGTATAAACTGCTCTCTGCCACATTCTTCATTACAGGAGAAACAATCTTCTTAATGTCAGATACCTCACCACCTGCAGAAACAATTACAGTACCGGGGCTTATAATCTTCTCGCCATTTGGATACTTCTGGGTCATTGACAAAGAGTCCTTTCCCGTAGGAACATTAATCTTCAATGCACAGCAGAAATCAGACAAAGCCTTTACAGCCTTGTACAAACGGGCATCCTCACCCTCCTGAGCACGGCATGGCCACATCCAGTTTGCAGATAAGGATACACTCTCCAAACCATCAGCCAATGGAGCCCATACCAAGTTTGTAAGAGCCTCACTTACAGAAAGCACAGAGCCAGCCTCTGGATTTGCCAATGCAGCCTGAGGAGCATGACCTATAGCTGTTGCAATACCTTTCTTACCTCTGTAATCCAATGTAACGGCACCACAGTCGCTCAACGGCAACTGCAACTCACCCTGACACTGCTGGCGTCCGATACGTCCGGTCACACAACGGTCAACTTTATTTGTCAACCAATCCTTACAAGCTACGGCCTCAAGTTTAAGAACACCCTCAAGATATTCGTTCATCTTGTCCGCATCATATGTAACTGTATCATATTTGCGTTCAACGCTCTTGTCAATCATATAAGTTTTAGGAGAAGAACCAAACATCTGGTCTACAGCCAAATCAAACGGACGTACACCATCCCCCTGTTCAAATGCAAAACGGCCGTCTCCTGTAGTTTCACCTACAGTGTACATAGGGGCACGCTCACGCTCGGCAATCTTACGCACGCGCTCAATTGCCTTCTCATCAATAAGCAAGCCCATACGTTCCTGGCTCTCATTTGCAATAATCTCCTTCGCCGACAAAGTCTCATCACCAATTGGAAGCTTGTCCATATGAATGACACCACCGCACTCCTCAACCAACTCAGACAAGCAGTTCACATGACCAGCAGAACCGTGGTCGTGGATTGAAACAATAGGATTTTCATCCTCCTCACAAAGGGCACGCACCACATTGTAAGCACGTTTCTGCATCTCTGCATTTGCTCGCTGCACCGCATTCAACTCTATTCCCGACGAATAACGACCTGTCTCTACAGACGAGACAGAACCGCCACCCAAACCTATACGGTAGTTGTCACCACCAACCACAACAACCTTGTTGCCCGGCTCAGGTTTCCCTTTCAGGCAGTCTCTCTGAGTACCATAACCTACACCTCCGGCAAGCATGATAACTTTATCATACGCATATTTCTCATTATTCTCCTGATGCTCAAAAGTAAGTACAGAACCGCAGATAAGCGGCTGGCCAAACTTGTTTCCAAAATCAGAAGCACCGTTTGAAGCTTTAATAAGAATCTGCTCAGGAGTCTGGTACAACCAGTCACGTGCCGGCATTACATTTTCCCAATTGCGTCCCTTAGCATTACGTGGATAAGAGGTCATATACACTGCTGTACCGGCAATAGGCCATGAACCTTTACCACCACCCATACGGTCGCGGATCTCACCTCCTGTACCGGTAGAAGCACCGTTAAAAGGCTCCACTGTAGTTGGGAAGTTATGTGTCTCAGCCTTAAGGGAGATAACAGATTTTACATTCTTAATTACAAAATAATCTGCTGTAGAGTGGTCCCTTGGAGCAAACTGCTCAATCTCAGGACCCTGAGCAAAAGCCACGTTATCCTTGTAAGCAGAAATAATCTTGTTCGGATTCTCCTTTGTGGTTTTCTTAATCATCTGAAACAATGAAGACTCCATCTCCACTCCATCAATTACAAATGTACCTCCAAAGATTTTGTGACGGCAATGCTCAGAGTTGATCTGCGCAAAACCGAACACCTCAGAATCTGTAAGTTTCCTACCCAAATCATTCTCAACCTTTTTAAGATAATCCATCTCCTCCTGCGACAAAGCAAGGCCCTTCTGCTCATTGTACTCCTCAAGGTTCTCAATATAAACGATTGGCTGGGGTTTAATGTCAATATTAAAAATTTCCTGGTCCAGCCCTTTATACATACGCTGCAACATAGGGTCATACTCAGCATTCTCATCCTTAACAGGGAAATACTCCTCAATACGCATAATGCCCTCAAGTCCCATATTCTGGGTTATCTCAACAGCATTCGTACTCCAAGGGGTAATCATCTCACGGCGTGGGCCAATGAAACAACCCTGCAGGTTCTCCTGGTTCTCAACAGTTGCCTGACCATACAGCCAACACAGTTTTTGAATATCCTCTGCTGCAAGTTCATGGTTTACAGCAGTTGCAATGACATTATTATTGAGGGTTCTGAAAAATAGAATCATAATTCTAGTGTTTGAAGTGGCGCATGCCTGTACATACCATAGTTATTCCGCACTCATTTGCTTTCTTTACCGAGTCCTCATCCCTTACACTGCCACCTGGCTGTACAATTGCAGTTACGCCATACTGTGATGCAAGGGTTACTGTGTCATCAAATGGGAAGAATCCGTCTGATGCCAAAATCAAACCCTCTGTAAACCCTGCTGCTTCAGCCTGTTTTAGAGCTATCTCAGCAGAACCTACACGGTTCATCTGGCCAGCACCAACGCCAACGGTCTTGCCATCCTTAACTGCTACAATAGCGTTTGATTTTACATGTTTTACTATTCTCCATCCAAAGTTAAGGTCTGTAATCTGCTCTGGGGTAGGTTTTACCTCAGTAACGCACATATCTACAGTAACCTCTACAGTTTTCTTGTCCAAGTTCTGCACCAGCATACCTCCATTTACACTCACATACTGGTCAACTGTAGAGTCATCTTTGGTCATATCTACCTTTAGAAGACGCAAGTTCTTTTTAGACGACAGAATCTCCAATGCCTCTGGAGAGAATGAAGGGGCCATAATAATCTCAAGGAAAACAGGTTTCATAAGCTCTGCTGCCTCTTTGTTTATCTCGCGGTTTACAGCTACAATACCTCCAAAGATACTTACCTTGTCTGCCTCGTATGCTTTTGTCCAGGCATCAACCACATCTGTTCCAATTGCAGCACCGCAAGGATTCATATGTTTCAGACCCACACAGAAAGGCTCGTCAAACTCACGTGCAATGCACAATGCAGCATTTGCATCCTGAATATTATTGTAAGAAAGCTCTTTACCGTTAAGCTGTTTTGCATTTGCCAAAGAGTAGGAACCACACTCGGCCTTACTGTAGAATTTTGCCTCCTGATGAGGATTCTCGCCATAACGCAATCCCTGAACAAGGTCATACTCAAGGAACAGTTTCTCGTTCAAGCCGGCAGCTTTACGCATATAGGTGGCAATCATCATATCATACTGTGCAGTATGTGTATATGCCTCTGCAGAGAGCTGCAATCTTGTCTCTTTGGTAGTGTTACCGTTCTCCTTAATCTCAGCAATAATCTTTGCATAGTTCTCAGGATTGCAGACAACAGTTACAGCATTCCAGTTCTTTGCAGCTGAACGTAGCATTGAAGGGCCTCCAATATCAATGTTCTCAATTGCATCCTCCATTGTAACATCAGGTTTTGCAATTGTCTGCTTAAACGGATAAAGGTTTACGCAAACCATATCAATGAACTCAATGCCATTCTCTTTTAGCTGTGCAATGTGGCTTTCAAGGTCTCTGCGTCCCAACAGACCGCCGTGTACTTTTGGATGAAGTGTTTTAACGCGTCCGTCACAGATTTCAGGGAAACCGGTAACCTCGCTGATATTGATCACCTCAAGCCCCGAATCCTGCAAAAGTTTCATTGTACCTCCGGTTGCAATAATCTCCCAACCCAATGATACAAGTTCTTTAGCAAACTCAACTACTCCTGTCTTGTCTGATACTGAAAATAATGCTCTCATTTATTTGTATAATTAATAATTGTTATATTCCAAATTATAAAGTTAGAAATTTCAGGTCGCCCTCTTATTCCATATAGCTGCTGTTGTCCCAGCAGTGGGTGCAGAGTTTGCATTTTGGAAGGCCAATTGCCTCTACAAGATCATCAAGTCTCTGGAATTTCAATGTGGTAAGCTGAAGGTGCTTGCGCATTGTGTCAACCATCTCCTGATGTTTGGTACTATCTGGATTTGCGTACTCCTGCAACAATTCTTCTGAAAGATTCTCTGTTCCCTCAAGGTCTCTGATGATTCTCCTTGCGTAGAGGTCAAATGAACTGCGTGAGGTTGAGAAGTTCAGGAACGGGCACGGGAAGATAAGTGGCGGACAGGCAATTCTCATATGAACCTCCTTTACTCCCGAATCGTACAGTTTTACAACGTTATCCTTAAGCTGGGTTCCCCTTACAATGCTGTCGTCCATAAAGACAATCTTCTGGTCTCTTGTAAACTGTTCGTTAGGGAGAAGCTTCATTTTTGCAACAAGATCCCTCATCTTCTGGTTCTGCGGCATAAAACTGCGTGGCCATGTTGGGGTATATTTTAAAAACGGTCTCTTGTAAGGAATGCCTTTCTCATTCACATAACCAACAGCATGTCCCACGCCGGAATCAGGAATACCTGCTGCAAAATCCACCTCTATATCTTTATCCCTGCGGGCCATTGCCGCACCGCTGCGGTAGCGTGAGTCCTCAACATTGATACCCTCATAATTTGCACTTGGATAGCCATAGTAAACCCAAAGGAACGAGCACATCTGCATACGCTCTTGTGGCGGGATAACCTCCCTCACGCCGTCTGCAGTAATCTGTACAACCTCACCCGGGCCAAGATCCCTTACATGGCTATAGCCAAGATTGTCAAAGCTTGAACTCTCGCTTGCACAAACATAACCTTTGTCATTCTTTCCTATAACAATAGGGGTACGGCCAAACTTGTCTCTTGCCGCATAAATGGCATGGTCTGTAAGGATAAGCATAGAGCAGGAACCTTTAACTTTTTGCTGCACAAGTTCAATTCCCTCCTTAAGAGTGTTCCCTTGGGCAATAAGTATTGCAACAAGCTCTGTTGCGTTTATTTTAGAGTCTGAAAGCTCTGCA
>JAZRIV010000039.1:0-2989 GCA_045645465.1 Candidatus Egerieisoma sp. | reverse complement strand
CCTCACCAGGCACAACAACCAAAAACAGTTACTTTTAACGAAATTTAAACACAGAGCATGGAACAAATCAACGCCCTTGGAAGACGTAAAACAGCAGTTGCTCGCGTTTATGTGAACACAGGAAAAGGTAATATTACCATTAACGGTAAAGAGCTTAACGCATACTTTGTAGAGGAGACTCTTCAGTTTATCGTTAAACAGCCTCTTGAGGTTACCAACACTTTGGCTGACTTTGACATTAAAGTTAACCTTGATGGTGGTGGAATCAAAGGTCAGGCAGAGGCTCTACGTCTTGGTATTGCTCGCGCACTTTGCGCTATCAATGCTGAGTACAGACCAGCTCTTAAAGCAGCAGGCTTCCTAACTCGCGACTCTAGAGAGGTTGAGAGAAAGAAACCAGGACAGCCAGGTGCACGCCGTCGTTTCCAGTTCAGCAAACGTTAGTATTGTTGTTATTTTATTGCACAGTTCGAATTCAAATTTTTGGGACTTCCCTTTTTGGGAGATTATCCCGTTTGGGAGCTACCCAAGAAATTGTTCGGCTGCGGAAAATTTGAGGATCGGCCAAGCCGCTACCCCAAATTGACATAAAGAGATTTATAAAAAAAGAAAAAACAAAAGAAATGCCTAGAACAAATTTCCAAGACTTACTTGATGCAGGTTCGCATTTTGGTCACTTGAAAAGAAAATGGAATCCAAAAATGGCTCCATACATTTTTATGGAGAAAAATGGTATTCATATCATTGACTTGCACAAGACCGTTGTCAAAATAGACGAGGCAGCAAATATGATGAAACAGCTTGCTCGCGCAGGTAGAAAGATTCTTTTTGTTGCTACAAAAAAACAGGCAAAAGAGATTGTTGCCGAGAAGGCTGCAGCTGTTAACATGCCATATGTTACAGAGAGATGGCCAGGTGGAATGCTTACTAACTTCCCTACTATCCGTAAGGCTGTTAAGAAGATGAACACCATTGATAAAATGATTACAGATGGTACATTTGACACTCTTGCTAAAAGAGAGAAACTTCAGATTACCCGTCAGAGAGCTAAATTGGAGAAAAACCTTGGTTCAATTGCAGATTTGAACCGTTTGCCTTCTGCTCTATTTGTAGTTGACGTTCAGAAAGAGATGAACGCAGTTAAAGAGGCTAACCGCCTTAACATACCGGTTATCGCTATGGTTGATACTTGTTGCGATCCTACCCCTATTGATTATGTAATTCCTGCAAACGATGATGCAGCTAAATCTATTGGCCTAGTTATGGATGCACTTTGCGGTGCTGTAGCTGAGGGTCTTGCTGAGAGAAAATTGGAGAAGGAGAAAGAGAAAGAGGCATCTGCAGAGAAAGAGGGCGATGCTCCGGTAGCTAAAAAACTTCGTTCACGCAAATCAACTGCAGCTGCAGAGGAGAAAGCAGAGAGCGCTGAGTAATTATTTTAAAAAAGAAGTAAATATTATGGAAATTAAAGCTTCAGATGTTGCAAAACTACGCCAGATGACCGGCGCAGGTATGATGGACTGTAAAAAAGCTCTTGTAGAGGCTGAAGGTGACTTTAACAGAGCTCAGGAGATCATCCGCGAGAAAGGTAAGCTAGTTGCAGCAAAACGTTCAGACAGAGAGACTACAGAGGGTAAAGTTGTAGCTCTTGTAAACGCAGACAATACTAAAGCTATCCTTACTGCACTTGGTTGCGAGACTGACTTCGTTGCTAAGAACGCAGAGTTCCAGGAGCTTGCAAACAACATTGCAAACACTGCTCTTGAGAACTTCCCAGCTGACCTTGCAGGCTTGATGGCTTGCTCATTCAACGGCCAGACTGTAGAGGATGCTATCACTCAGCAGACAGGTAAGAGCGGTGAGAAACACGCTATTCCTTTCTACGCTAGCATTGAGGCTCCTTACATTGCTTCATACATGCACGTTATCAACGGCAAGCTTGCTGCTATCGTTGGTTTCAACAAAGCAGTTCCAGCCGAGGTAGGTAAAGGTCTTGCTATGCAGGTTGCTTCTATGAACCCAGTTGCTCTTGACGCTGAGTCTGTACCTCAAGAGGTAATCAACAACGAGCTTACAGTAGCTGTTGAGAAAACCAAAGAGGAGATTGTTCTTAAAGCAGTTGAGGCTGCTCTTAAGAAAGCTGGCATAAACCCTGCACACGTTGACAGTGAGGACCACATTGAGTCTAATATGGCTAAAGGTTGGATCACTGAGGAGGAGGCTGCTAAAGCACGTGAGATTAAAGCTACAGTTTCTGCAGAGAAAACTGCTGGTCTTGGCGCTGAGGAGGCTAAAATCCAGAACATCGCTAAAGGTAGACTTGGCAAGTTCTTCAAAGAGAACACTCTTCTTGAGCAAGCATACCAGATGGGTGATGGCAAGCAGTCTGTAAAAGATTTCTTGGCTTCAGTAGACAAAGATGTTAAAGTTGTTGCATTCAAGAGATTCTCTCTAAACGACTAATTTTAACTTCAACCATACAAAAGAAAAGATGCCTCACACGGGGCATCTTTTTTTGTACCAGGCTAAATTTGGCTAATCAACTTCTTAAAACTCTCCGCCACATCATTTTCCTGAGGTATTTCTGAACAAGTCAAGGCTGGAAGTTCCCTCTGATATGTCTCTTTCAAACTGGCCCACACACCTGCAAAATCTTTAAGCAGCGGAGATTCCCCAATCTCTCTGGAATTCCACCCCTCCGGCTTGTCAAATATTGCCCTGTCGTGCTCAAGCAGTGTCGCAAAATCACTTCTGAACCGCTCTGATGCAATATAGTCACCACATTCCTCATCCTGCATCAAGAAATGGCTTTGCAAAGATTCATAGACATTTTTGGTGGGCACCTGGATCTGACCTTGTGCCAGAACTTGGCTATTGCTCATTCTAATGCTCTTCTGGAAGGCTCAAGCATTACTCCTTACGAAGCATCAAGGTTTCTTGTAAAAAACACTATAGACCCCAAACAATTTGTCTATGACAATAACGATTG
>JAZRIV010000038.1:0-1237 GCA_045645465.1 Candidatus Egerieisoma sp. | reverse complement strand
AGCTAACTTAAGAGCCTGTTCCTGCGGAATGTAACCGGTGCCTGTAATCCTTGACAAGACTATTGAATCATGAACAAACCTGTCTGCAAAGTCTGCAACGTTCTTTTCAACTAAATCCATACCGTCTAATATTCTCTGGATTCTATTTTCATCCAATTCACATCTTGGTCTTACACCACCAATGATGGAACAACCATATTGAACACGGTTACCTCCAATCATTCCTAAAAGATCCATAATGGTTTCCCTTATGAAAAATGCTCTCATGGAGAATGTTTCATGAGCCAAGGTTTCACAACCGTGACCTAAGTACAATAAATGACTGTGCAATCTTTCAAGTTCACCAACGATTACACGAATATATACTGCTCTGTCTGGAACTTCAACTCCAAGACCTTTCTCAGCAGTTCTTACAGAGTTCCATACATGTGCATTTGAACAGATACCGCAAATCTTTTCTGTAAGCATATTGGCCTTTTCCACTGGAAGACCTTCCATAATACGCTCAATACCTCTGTGGTTTACACCCATTGTGATTTCCGCATCCTTAATAATCTCATCCTCTACGAAAAATCTAACCCTATAAGGTTCTAAAGCAGCAGGGTGAACTGTACCCATTTGAATCTCAGTTTCTATGATTTCCTGCTTTTTAGCTTTTTTCTCTTCCATATCAATCCTCTCTTTAATACATTAATGATTAATCAGCATTCAATAAATGTGGCAAGGCTGCAACTACTCCTGCTAAAACATCTTGAGGTCTTACTGCACAACCTGGAACCTTTGCATCAACTGGAATGACATTTTCTACAGGCCCTTCAATCTCTTCTGAAGGGATGTCTCCATAACAGTTCTTGTAAACTCCACCCATCACTGCACAAGCGCCTGCTGCAACAACAAGCTTTGGATTTGGAATGGCATTGTAAATGTCTTCCAATGGCTTTCTGTTGTCATGGGTAACAGGTCCTGTAACAACGAGAATGTCCGCTTCACGAGGGTTCCATGTTAAAAAGACACCATACTGTTCCATATCAAATTTAGGAGATAAAACTGCATTTACAATTTCAATATCGCAACCATTGCATCCACCGGTATAAACCAACATGACATGGATCGCTTTTGATCTTGAAAGTGTTTTAAGACTCATTTATTCACCTCCCTCATCATTAGAACTTTCTTCTGGGAGAGAACTTCCCTCAGAACTTCTTTGGACATCTTTTTCATATTTCTCATTTATATT
>JAZRIV010000037.1:0-67273 GCA_045645465.1 Candidatus Egerieisoma sp. | reverse complement strand
ACTTCAGTAACTACTTTGGTGGTAATGTTGGCAATTGCATTGTTCGGTGGTGAGGTTATCAGAGGTTTTGCAGTGGCTATTATCGTAGGTATCCTTGTAGGTACTTATTCATCAATGTTTGTTGCAACTCCATTGATGTACAGATTCAGCCAGAAAGCTGCTAAGAAAGCAGAAAAATAATAAAAAACATATTGGGATAAAGGGTGCATCTGTTTAGCGGATGCACCCTTTTTGTTTTTTTAAGTAGATTTTTGTATTTTGTAACGAATTTTAATTAGAAAACAGAAATCACTTAAAATTATATGTTATGGAACTACCTTTTGCAGAATCTTGGAAGATAAAGATGGTTGAGCCTATAAGGAAAAGCACAAGAGAAGAGAGGGAGCAGTGGATTAAAGAGGCAAACTATAACCTTTTTCAGCTCAAATCTGATCAGGTTTACATAGATTGTCTCACAGACTCAGGTACTGGAGCAATGAGTGACAGGCAATGGGCAGCAATGATGATGGGAGATGAGAGTTATGCCGGTTCAGCATCCTTTTTCCAGCTTAAAGATACAATAACACGTCTTACAGGTTTTGAATTTGTAATTCCAACTCATCAAGGTAGAGCAGCCGAAAATGTGCTTTTCAGCCACCTGGTAACACAGGGTGATATTGTGCCAGGCAACTCTCATTTTGATACTACAAAAGGGCATATAGAGAGCCGCAAGGCGGTAGCATTGGATTGTACCATAGATGAGGCGAAGAATACCCAACTGGAGATTCCTTTTAAAGGAAATGTCGATCCGGCAAAATTGGAGAAAGTCCTTGCAGAGAATGCAGATAAGGTACCTTTCATTATAGTAACCATTACCAACAATACAGCGGGAGGTCAGCCTGTTTCAATGGAAAACTTGCGACAGGTAAGGGAAATTGCCGGCAAATACGGCAAACGTGTAGTTTATGATTCGGCCCGTTTTGTGGAGAACGCCTACTTTATTAAGGTGCGAGAAAAGGGGTATGCAGATAAAACCATTAAGGAGATTGTAAAGGAGATGTTCTCTTATGCAGATGGTATGACAATGTCGTCAAAGAAAGATGGCCTTGTAAATATGGGAGGTTTTATTGCAACCCGTCACGAGGATTGGTATGAGGGGGCGAAACGCTTCTGTATACCGTTTGAGGGATATCTCACATATGGAGGAATGAATGGTAGAGATATGGCGGCACTTGCGGTGGGTTTGGATGAAAATACAGAGTTGGACAATATAGAGACCCGCATAAAACAGGTTCAGTATCTGGCAGCCCGTCTTGATGAGTTTGGCATTCCATACCAGAGACCGGCAGGAGGTCACGCCTTATTTATAGATGCAGACAGAATACTCGCAAATATCCCTAAAGAAGAGTTCCCTGCCCAGACCTTGGCAATAGAACTTTACCTTGAGGCAGGAATCAGGGGATGTGAAATAGGATATATCCTTGCCGACAGAGACCCTGTAACCCGTGAGAACCGCTTTGGCGGACTGGATCTTCTCCGTCTCTGCATCGCCCGCAGGGTTTATACCAACAACCATATGGATGTGATTGCAGTGGCCTTAAAAAATGTATACGACCGCCGCAATGAAATCAAACGCGGAGTTAAGATAATTTGGGAAACAGAACTTATGAGACACTTTACCGTAAAATTGCAGAGGCTGTAATTTTCTTCCCGACAGAAAAGATGGTGACACAAAAGGTGGAAATTTAAGGCTTTTGGGTCACCATTCTTCATTTATTTCTTTCTGGCCACTCCTTTTCTTGAGGATCTTTTGTTCCACTCAGGATCCCAGATAAGAGTGTAATCAATCAGCTTCTGCTCCAGATTGGTTTTGGAAACTTTAATGCGGACCTTGTCTCCAAGGGTAAATTTCTTGCGTGTAGCTTTTCCAATCAGGCAGTAGTTCTTTTCGTCGTAGATAAAGAAGTCTTCCTTAATCTCACGCAGCATAACCATACCCTCAACTTTTGTTGGCTCAATCTCCACGTACATTCCCCATTCGGTAATGCCGGAAACAGAACCTTCAAATTCCTGCCCAACCTTATCCTGCATAAACTCTGCAAGTTTGTATTTTATACTGCTGCGTTCTGCCTCTGTGGCAAGATGTTCTCGCATTGAAGAGTGTTTGCAAAGCTCTTCGTAGCGCAATTTCTCTTCATTTTTACCTTTGTTCAGGTAGTGGTCCAGCAGACGGTGCACCATCATATCGGGGTAACGTCTGATAGGGGAGGTAAAGTGAGTATAATAATCAAATCCCAATCCGTAATGTCCTACATTGTCTGTAGAGTATTTTGCACGTGCCATAGAACGGAGTGCAATAATCTCAATTGCACCACACTCAGGCTTCCCTTTGACCTTGTCCAACAGCAGGTTCAGCTCTTTGGCAATGTCCTTTGAATTTTCTATAGAGCCCATCTGGTACCCAAAGTGTTTTACAAAATCTTTCAGGTTTTTCACTTTGTCAAAATCGGGTTCGTCGTGTATGCGGTATACAAATGTCGGTTCTTTAAGGCGCAATCCTTTTGTAACACAAGTTGCAACCTCCTTGTTTGCAAGGAGCATAAACTCCTCTATTAGCCAGTTTGCCTCTTGTGTAATCCTTTGTACCACATCTACAGGTTTCCCGGCAGAATCCACTATAACTTTCATCTCCGGTCGCTCGAAACTTATTGAACCGCTCTGGAAGCGGGCCTCACGCAATTTCCCGGCAATAGAGTGCAGTGCAAGCACCGCTTGTGCCACTTCTTTGTCTGAGTAGGTTTCCCCTTTTCTTCGTCGGGAAGAAACTTTGATGCTCTTTGTTTCCACTCCACTACCCATTTCTCCAAGGTATTTGAGTGTGTAGTCACCTTGTGTTTCAATAATTTCCTGAGCTTGCTGGTATGAGTATCTCCTGTCTGATATGATTACCGTGCGACCAAACCATCTTTTGAGAACCTTTGCTTGAGGTGAAACTTCAAATATTGCTGAATATGTGAGTTTTTCTTCGTTTGGCCTTAACGAACACAAGTTGTTTGAAAGTGCCTCAGGCAACATTGGGACAGTTCTGTCTACAAGGTAAACGGAAGTTCCTCTTTCAAAAGCCTCCTTGTCCATGATATCGTGCGGTTTCACATAATGGGTGACATCGGCAATATGGATTCCCACCTCGTAGTTCCCGTTTGGAAGCTCTTCAAATGAGATTGCATCATCAAAGTCCTTGGCATCTGCGGGGTCTATTGTAAATGTGAGTACGGAGCGCATATCCCTGCGGCGCTTTATCTCCTTTTCCTCTATTTTAACAGGAATCTTTGCGGCAGCCTCTTCCACTTCCGGCTCAAATTTGTACGGCAAGCCAAACTCAGCCAGAATGGCATGCATCTCAGTATCATTCTCTCCCGGCTCTCCAAGTACATCAATTATTTTCCCGATAGGGGAGTCTGTATGCATTGGCCATTCCACTATCTGAACTGCAACCTTCTTCCAATGGGCATCCTCATCAATGCCATCCAGAGGGACCCTTATGTCGTATGGCATAACCCTGCTCTCTACAATCACCCATCCGTGTTCTCCCATAATCTGCAGAATTCCAATGAATGGTTTCTTGCTTCTTTCAATAATTGCCACAATCTCCCCCTCCATACTGTGTTTGGCATCTTTTTTCCTTGTTACGGCAACTCTTACGGTATCGCCGTTAAGGGCGTGCAGCATACGGTTTTGTGGGATGTACACATCATCTTCTCTGTCGGGAACAATAACAAATCCAAACCCCTCTCTGGTCATTTGCACTGTACCCTCCAACATCTCTATAATCTTCTTTTTGGTACTCCTCTGATGTCTTTGGGCGCATCTCTTTTTGGTAGCTGTGGTTTTCTTTCTTTTTTCTCTCATAATGATTAACTTTGCCGCCGCTTGGCTGCAAATTTGCAGTACAGACGTGTATATATTGAATAACAAAACTACGAAATAAAATGGACAAAAAAGTACTTTTAATGATTCTTGATGGTTGGGGAATTGGAAAAAACGATTCTACCAATGCAATCTACACAGCAGGCCAGCCTAATATTGATGCCCTAATGGCAAAATATCCAACTTCGCAGCTTTCTGCAAGTGGTGAGGATGTGGGTCTTCCAGAGGGTCAGATGGGTAACTCAGAGGTTGGTCACCTTAATATTGGTGCCGGTAGAGTTGTTTATCAGGACCTTGTTAAAATCAACAAGGCTTGCCAGAACAAGACCCTTTTGGAGAACAAAGAGGTTAAGGCTGTTTATGATTATGCAAAAGAGAGCGGCAAGGCATTGCACTTTATGGGTTTGCTTTCAAATGGTGGCGTTCACAGCTCTATTGAGCAGCTTTTTGCATTCTTGGATGTGGCAAAAGAGTACGGTTTGGAGAAAGTATATGTTCATTGCTTTATGGATGGCCGTGATACAGACCCTAAGAGCGGTAAAGGCTTTGTAGAGCAGTTGGAGGCTCATATGGCAAAATCTACAGGTAAAGTTGCTTCTGTAATTGGCCGTTTCTACGCTATGGACCGCGACAAGAGGTGGGACCGTGTAAAAGTGGCTTATGACCTTCTTGTAAACGGTGAGGGTGAAGTTGTTTCTTCTCCTGCAGCAGCAGTTGAGGCTTCATACGAGGCTGGAGTTACAGATGAGTTCATCAAACCTATTAAAGTTGAGGGTACTGCAAATATTGCATCAGATGATGCCGTTGTATTCTTTAACTTCCGTAACGACCGCGCAAGAGAGATTACCAGTGTGCTTACTCAGGAGGATATGGCAGATATGGGTATGAAAACTATGCCTTTGTACTACTGCTGCCTTACTCCATATGATGACAAGTTTACAGGTCTGCACATATTGTTCGACAAAGAGAATGTACAGGAGACCCTTGGTGAGGTGGTTGCAAAAGCTGGCAAAAACCAGTTGAGAATTGCAGAGACAGAGAAATATGCACACGTAACATTCTTCTTCTCTGGCGGACGTGAGGCTGCATTTGAAAATGAAGACCGCGTATTGGTAAACTCTCCTAAAGTTGCCACATACGACCTTAAACCAGAGATGAGTGCCCCTGAGGTGGCATCTGAACTTATCAAAGTTCTTGATACCCAGAAAGAGGATCTTGTAATACTTAACTTTGCAAACGGTGATATGGTGGGACATACCGGAATTTATGAGGCAATTACCAAAGCTGTTACTACAATTGACGGTTTGGTTAAGGAGGTTGTAGATTCTGCAGTTGCAAACGGTTATACAGTTCTTATCACAGCAGACCACGGTAATGCAGATAATGCAGTAAATGCAGACGGAACCCCTAATACTGCACACTCACTTAACCCAGTTCCTTTCATTGTTGTAGATAACGATGTAAAAGAGGTTAAAAACGGTATCCTTGCAGACATTGCCCCTACAGTACTTAAACTTATGGGCATTGAGCAGCCAGCTTGTATGACTGGTACACCGTTGGTATAATCTTCTTCCCAGCAAATATAGAGAGGCTCAAAAGGGTAAATATTCTCTTTTCAGCCTCTTTCTTTATATGCCTGCCACTTTCATAGGGGGTATTTCCTAAAAAAGAAAAATCTTCACCTGTTTCTGCAACTTTTTCTTTATCAGAAATAATTTCTTTAGCAATACCCATACCTTTATGGCAAAAACATTTGCTATGGAGTTGGAGGTTATTAAGAACAAGATTTATGAGATTAGAGGCCAGCGGGTAATGCTGGATAGGGATTTGGCGCAGTTGTACGGGGTAGAGACAAAAGTGTTGAACCAGGCTGTGAGAAGGAATTTGGAGAGGTTTCCTGAGGATTTTATGTTTGAACTCACAAAATACGAGGCTAACTTATTGGAAATCAGTTTAAGGTCACAATTTGTGACCTTGAACAAAGGTAGGGGAAGCAATTATAAATATGCTCCGCTCGTATTTACAGAGCAAGGAGTTGCAATGCTTAGTAGCGTACTTAGATCAAGTACAGCTATCCAAGTTAATATCTCCATTATGCGGGACTTTGTAACAATGCGCAATTATGTATCTACAGTATCAGTAGCATCTGCAGAACTTGCGGAGTTTAAAGAGAGACTGAAACTCATAGAACAATCTTGTAAAGATAATGCAGATGCAGTATGTGATTTGTCTGAAGATATACAGAAAGAATTGGATGAAATATATCTTGCTTTGTCGCAATTGGCGGCAAAACAGAAAGATACAGATACAGGAAAAAATAGGGCAAAGATAGGGTTTAAAAAGTAAGGGAGTAAACCGCTTAATTTTGTATATTTGTGGTTCACACAAACTCCAAATAACATCTTAAGATTATGGCATTTGCTCATTTACATGTACATACATATTATTCCATTCTGGATGGTCAGGCAAGTATAAAGGCGCATTTTAAAAAGGCCGCTGAAGACAATCAGCCGGCATTGGCCATTACAGACCACGGCAATATGTTTGGTGTGAAGGAGTTCCTTAAGGTGGCAAAGGATTTTCCGGATGTGAAGCCCATTATTGGATGTGAAGTATATGTGAATCCGGAGGGAAGGTTCAACAAAAGGGGAAAGGAAGACCAGGGTGCATATCACCTTATACTGCTTGCCAAAAATCTGCAGGGATACTACAATCTTGTAAAAATAGTCTCCACAGGCTGGACAGAGGGATTCTACTATAAACCCAAGATAGATCGGGAGATACTGGAGAAGTACCACGAGAATCTTATCTGCTGCTCTGCCTGCTTGGGAGGAGAGATCCCTAAATTCATAAACACAGGCAAACTTAAGGAGGCTGAAGAGACTGCCCTTTGGTATAAGAATCTGTTTGGAGAGGATTACTATCTTGAGGTGCAGCTTCACCGAACAGAGATCCCGGGTATGACAACAGAGGTTGCAGATCTGCAGGAGGTGGCTAATGCGGAGATTTTTAAAATGGGCGAACGCCTTGGTATAAAGGTGGTTGCCACAAATGATGCCCACTTTGCCCGCAAAGAGGATGGGCCGGCCCACGACCGCCTTATCTGCCTTACCACAAATGCCAACTATGATGACCCTAACCGTATGAGGTACACCCAGCAGGAATACCTTAAAACGGAGGAGGAGATGAGATCATTGTTCCCGGAGCACCCGGAGGTGATAGAGAATACCTTGGAGATTGTTGGGAAAGTGGAGAAATACAAGATAGACAGAGACCACGTGTTGCCTGTTTTCCCAATCCCAGAGGAGTTTCCCGACAGTAACGAATATCTCCGCCATCTGGTATACAAGGGAGCGGAGAAGAAATACAAGACCATTACAGATGAGTGTCGTGAGCGCATAGATTTTGAGCTTGCCACCATTAAGAAAATGGGTTTCCCGGATTATTTCCTCATTGTACAGGATTTCATAGCGGCAGCCCGCAACATAGGTGTATGGGTAGGCCCCGGACGTGGTTCGGCAGCCGGCTCAGTAGTGGCATACTGCCTTGGAATCACCAACTTGGATCCGATCAAATACGATTTGCTGTTTGAGCGTTTTCTTAACCCGGATCGTATCTCAATGCCCGATATAGACGTAGACTTTGATGATGACGGTCGTGGAAAGGTTCTCCAGTATGTAGAGGAGAAATACGGTAAAGACCACGTATCCCACGTGGTAACCTTTGGTACAATGGCAACCAAAAGTGCCATAAAGGATGTGGCCCGTATCCAGCAGGTTCCCCTGCAGGAGAGTGACCGTTTGGCCAAACTTGTTCCCGACAGTTTCCCTGAGGCAGTTGAGAAATATACAGATGAGAACGGAGAGGTAAAAGAGAAGACCAAGAAAGTAAAAGTAACGGTAGAGAACTGTGTGAAGCTGGTTCCCGAGATGAAAGAGGCATACGAGAACTCAGATATTCCGGGGGTGAAGGATACTTTGGAGTATGCCCAAAAGCTGGAGGGTACAGTGAGAAACACAGGAGTGCACGCTTGTGCAATCATTATTGGCAGAGACAACCTTACAGAGCATATCCCAATATGCATAGCAAAAGATAAGGAGACAGGACAGGATATGTGGGTGTCCCAATATGAGGGCTCCTTTATTGAGGATGTAGGAATGTTAAAGATGGATTTCTTGGGATTGCGGACTTTATCCATACTTAAAGAGGCTGTATCTAATGTTAAGAAATCCAAAGGTATAGAGATTGATATTGAAGCTATTCCTATAGATGATAAAAAGACCTTTGAACTCTTTGGCAGGGGAGATACTGTAGCGGTGTTCCAGTTTGAGTCTCCGGGAATGCAGAAATGGTTGAGAGAACTTCAGCCCAGCCGTTTTGAAGATCTTATAGCAATGAATGCGCTGTACCGTCCGGGTCCTATGGATTACATTCCAGACTTTGTAGCCCGTAAAAAGGGAGAACAGGCAATTGAGTATGACCTTCCTGAAATGGAAAGTATCCTGCAGGATACATATGGAGTAACAGTATATCAGGAGCAGGTGATGCTTCTTTCCCAAAAACTTGCCAACTTTACCAAAGGTCAGGCGGACGGGCTCCGTAAGGCTATGGGTAAAAAGCTCATTGACAAGATGATGGAGCTTAAGGTGAAGTTTATGGAGGGTGGTGCTGCCAACGGACATCCGCAGGACACCTTGGAGAAGATATGGAAAGACTGGACAGCATTTGCACAGTACGCCTTCAATAAATCCCACGCAACCTGTTATGCCTGGGTGGCATACCAGACAGGCTATATGAAAGCCCACTATCCGGCTGAGTTTATGGCGGCCAACTTGAGCAAGAACCTCAACAATATAGAGGAGATTACCAAACTGATGGATGAGTGCCGCAGGATAGGCAGTAATGTACTTGGCCCGGATGTAAATGAGAGTGAGCGTACATTCTCTGTAAACAAGAACGGAGATATCCGCTTTGGTATGGCTGGTGTTAAAGGAGTTGGTGGAGCCGTTGTAGACTCAATTGTAGCCTGTAGGGGAAACAAACCGTTTACGGGTGTATTTGATTTTATAGAGAGGGCCTCTGCAAGTGGAAACATAAACAGAAAAACCATAGAGTCTTTGGCATATGCCGGTGCCTTTGATTCATTCCCAGAAATACGTAGGGATCAGTTCTTTGCAGAGAATTCCAAGGGAGATATTTTCATTGAGGCTTTGTGCAGATACGGGCAGAAACTGCAAAGTGACAGTTTGTCGGGAGGAAATTCATTGTTTGGAGATGATGATGCGGCATTCAAGCCTACCCCTCCGGAGATTCCTATGCCAAAGGATTACAACAAACTTGAGTTCCTGAAAAAGGAAAAAGAGTTGGTGGGAATGTACCTTTCTGCCCATCCTTTGGATATGTACAAATTTGAGATGGACCACTTTGCTCCAATAAAACTTTCTGAGGCAATGGATATGGTTAAGGCTGCCTCTACAGATGCCTCATTGCAGAAGAAGGAGCTTTATCTGGCAGGCCTTGTTACCTCTGTAAGCAAAATGGTTTCCAAGAAGAGCGGCCGTCCGTGGGTGAAATTTACAGTGGAGGATTTTGGCGGAAGTGTTGAATTTGCTCTGTTTGGAAAGGATTATGAGACTTTTATGCCGTTTTTGGAAGAGGGGCAGGCTCTAATGTTCAAATGTGCCATAATGCCGCGTTTCGGTTTTTCTAAACCAGAGGAAGAGTCTAAAGGTCCCGACAGCAAACCTGCACCGGTGGAATGCGAACTGAAACTCCGCAAAATGACTTTGCTTGCCAACACCAAGGAAGAGTTCATAAAGTCCCTTACTATAAATCTTCCGGTAAAGAGGATTACTCCCGAATTCCGCAAAGAGCTTCTTAAGCAGCTTAAAGAGCACAAAGGCAAGAAGATGCTCTCACTTAACGTGCTTGACTATGAGAACAAGATCTCTGTGGAGTTCTTCTCCCGCAAATTCAAAGTGGATGTGAATCCCGGGCTGATAGATTTCCTTGAGCACAATAACCTGGAGTGCAAAGTGCAGGCGGAGGTGAGTTTGTAGCTTACTGTTGACGAACAGAAAAATTTGCGGTCTAAAATTTCGACCACAAAAAGTACCTATAAAAAGCAGGGCTACTACTAAGAGTTGCGGATTTAATTCCGCATATTTTATATAAAAGTGTGGATTTAATTCCGCGATTTCTTATATTTGCGTAAAATCTTGAGATGTGGAAAAGTTATATGAACTTTATGCAAAGAAACTAAAGACGGTGTCAACAGACTTTGTCCGTTATCTTTATGACCAAATCAATTGGGACTCTCAACTGATTGTTATTATGGGAGCGCGTGGCGTGGGCAAAACAACAATGGTTCTCCAGCGTATTCTTATGACAGACGCAAAGAAGGAATCGCTTTATATCTCAGCAGACAATACCTTTTTTGCTGGTAACACTCTCTTTGATATTGCTACAAAATTTGCTCAGGAAGGTGGTAAAGTTTTATACATTGATGAAGTTCACAAATATCAAGAATGGTCAAAGGAAGTAAAAATGATGTACGACTTTCTTCCTGATCTTAAGGTTGTAATAACAGGCTCATCAATTCTGGAACTCATAAGAGGGACAGATGCAGACCTCAGCAGAAGAGCAATCAGATACAAACTTGAAGGATTGTCATTTCGGGAATATATCAACTTTTCTCTTGGCCTGAACATTCCTGCATATAGCCTTGAAGAGATCCTCAACGGAAAAATTGAACTTCCTGTGGAAGTAAAATACCCACTGGTTCATTTCAAGGAATACCTCACTAAAGGATATTTCCCGTTTTTTAAGCAGGATGACTATTACCAGCGTTTGGAAAATGTAATCAACCAGACAATGGAAGTGGATATTCCTGTATATGCAAAGATGAATGTATCAACAGCACGCAAGTTGAAGCAGTTGCTTTATGTAATTTCAAGAAGTGTTCCATTCAAGCCAAACTTTACAGAAATTGGTAGAGCAATCTCTTCTGACAGAGGAACAGTTGCTGACCACATGGTCTATATGGAGAAGTCAACCCTTATCAGACAGTTGAATTTTGCTCCTGATGGAATGGAGCTGGTACAGAAAGTTGACAAGATCTACTTAGGAAATACTTGCTTCATCTATGCCCTTGCTGATGAAAATCCGGAGATAGGAAACATTAGAGAGACCTTCTTTTATTGTGCAATGTGTGTAAATCACAAGGTTACATCATCTCCTGTAGCAGACTTCCTCGTAAAGGGTCATACCTTTGAGGTTGGAGGCAAGTCCAAGAAACAAAAGCAGATTAAGAATGTAAATGATGCATTTGTAGTGAAAGATGATATTGAGAATGCATATATGAATACCATTCCACTCTGGACATTCGGATTCAACTATTAAGCAAAACAGATAAAAGAAGAAGGATTGACAGATCAGAACAGCTCTGGTTGTCAATCCTCTCCTTATTTCTAGTACCCCTGTGCCCTAAGAGTGATCTCTGCACCTTCTGGGGTTACCAACACAGCGCCAACTTCTGGTTTGCAGAGGTGCCCTATGATGTCTACATTAGGGAATTCCTTGTGGAAGCGTTCGTGTTCCTGAACCGGTACGGCAAAGAGGAATTTGTAGTCGTCGCCTCCGTTGAGGGCTGCAGTTATGGCATCCATATTAAGTTCTTCTGCCATGGCAAAGGTCTGGGAGGCAATTGGAATCTTGCCCAAGTAGATTTTTGCGCCAACGTTGTGCTCCTCGCAAAGCTGTTTTACAGTTGCAGCCAGGCCGTTGGTGATGAATCCTCCCCAGGCCGGGAACAATTTGGCCTCCTTAAACTGTTCTGTGGTTTTAGGATTGATCTCCGGGCTCAAGTATTGGCTCAAGATGTATTTGTAGCGGCTCAAATCGGGCTGCACATATTCTGCTGCACGTTCTGCAGGGATGCGGTTGAAAGCAATCTTCTCTCTTTCAAGTACATGCAATCCCATATAGGCAGCACCCACATTGCCGGTAAGGCAAAGCAGACAAGTATTGTCTACTGCAGGTACGGTAGCTGCAACTTTTGCGCTCTGTACACCGCAGGCGGTAATGGCAATGTTCAAGCCGGTCATTGATGCGCCCAAGTCAAGTGAAAGTTGCTGGATGCCGTGTTCTTTGCAGGCTCCAAGCACCCCTCCCCAGAATTCTGCTACATCCTCCACGCAGAATCTTGCAGAAAGGCCCAATGAGAATGATAGGCCAACAGGATTGTAGCATTTTGCATAGATGCCGCCAAGGGCTAACAATGCTGCCTTGTATCCCAAATGTTTAAGTGGGGTATAGGTAAGGTCAAAGTCTATTCCCTCAAGCATAGTCTTTTGCACTGTGAGGAAATTGTTAACATCCTTGGTGCGGCCGGCTTTGTCGGGAATACGGCCGGCAAACATCTGTGTTGTAGAATTGTTGTATGGAGTACCTTCAAAAAGCCTCTTCAGAAGGGCAACTTTTCCAATCTCACTTATCTGTGTTCTTTTTGGGGTAGAGTTGTTCTCCTGAGCAGTACCTTTTTCTAGTGATTCTGTGTTCATAAGCGCTATTTTTTTACAAAAATACCTAAAATGGTTTAACTTTGCGATGCGATGAGTAAAAATAACGAAATAATAGAAAATATTGCCAATGCTGAGTATCAGCACGGCTTTGAATCAAATATAGAGCAGGAGTTTATTCCCAAGGGGTTGAACGAGGATATCATAAGGCTTATTTCTGCAAAGAAACAGGAGCCCCAGTGGTTGTTGGAGTTCCGACTTAAGGCTTTCCAGAGGTGGCAGAAAATGGAGATGCCAAAGTGGGCGCATCTGGATATTCCTGAGATTGATTATCAGGATATCATCTACTATGCTGCACCGCAGCCAAAGAAGGAGACAACTGAGATTGATCCGGAGTTGGCAGAGACTTTTGAGAAGTTGGGTATTCCGTTGCACGAGAGAAATGTCCTTGCAGGAGTGGCGGTTGATGCTGTATTTGATTCGGTATCGGTGAAGACTACATTCAGGGAGACTTTGGCGGAGAAAGGTGTGATTTTCTGCTCTTTCTCAGAGGCTGTAAGGGATTACCCGGATTTGGTAAAAAAATATCTTGCATCGGTTGTTCCAATAGGTGACAACTATTTCTCTGCGCTTAACTCTGCGGTGTTCAGTGATGGCTCGTTCTGCTACATTCCAAAAAACACCCGCTGTCCTATGGAGTTGAGCAGTTACTTCAGAATCAACGCCAAGGGTACAGGCCAGTTTGAGAGAACTCTTATTGTGGCGGATGAGGGTTCGTATGTAAGCTATCTTGAGGGTTGTACCGCTCCGCAGCGTGATGAGAACCAGCTTCACGCGGCAGTTGTGGAAATTGTGGTAATGCAGGATGCGGAGGTGAAATATTCTACTGTCCAGAACTGGTATCCGGGTGACAAGGAGGGTAAAGGTGGTATCTACAACTTCGTTACCAAGAGGGGTATTTGTAAAGGGGCAAACAGCAAGCTGTTTTGGGCGCAGGTTGAGACCGGTTCTGCAATTACCTGGAAATACCCAAGCACAATCCTTAAGGGGGACAATTCAATGAGTGAGTTCTATTCTGTGGCGGTAACCAACAATTACCAGCAGGCAGATACCGGAACCAAGATGATCCATATTGGAAAGAATACCAGCAGCCGCATTGTGAGCAAGGGTATCTCTGCCGGAAAGAGCCAGAACAGCTACCGAGGCTTGGTAAAGATCCTTCCTGGTGCGGAGAATGCTCGTAACCACTCGCAGTGTGACAGCTTGCTTCTTGGAGACAAGTGCGGTGCGCACACTTTCCCTTATGTGGAGAGTGAGAACCCTACAGCGGTTGTGGAGCACGAGGCTACCACCTCAAAGATTGGTGAAGACCAGTTGTTCTATTGCCAGCAGAGGGGTATCAAGGCAGAGGATGCAGTTGGATTGATTGTAAACGGCTATGCAAAAGAGGTGCTTAACCAGCTTCCTATGGAATTTGCGGTTGAGGCGCAGAAACTGTTGCAGGTGTCGTTGGAGGGAAGTGTAGGTTAATGAGAAATAAATTATCGGGAAGAAGATTATGTTCAGTATAGAAAACATACTTTTTACTTTGGGAGGTCAGGGGGTGAGTCTCCTTGAACTCCTTGCAGTTACCGCAGGTTTGAGTTGTGTGTTTTTGGCAACCAGGGGAAAGGTGCTCAACTTTTGGGTGGGTTACCTGTACAACATTCTCCTGTTCTTTATGTTTTTGCAGAAACATCTCTACTCAAGTATGCTTGTGCAGCCAATTTCATTTGTAATCAACTTCTTTGGACATTACAGATGGACCCATCCTGCACAGAATGAGAAGGACCGCAAGGAACAACTTAAAATCACCATATTAACCAGCAAGGAGAGGTTGGGACTTCTTGCCATTGTGGCAGCATTTACCGTATGCTGGGGCTTTTTGCTCAGCCAGTTGAATGTGTGGTGGCCAAATATCTTCCCTATGGCCAGAGCGCCGTTCCTGGATGCATTTGTAACGGCATTCATTCTGCTGGCGCAGTACCTTTCTGCCCAGAAGAAACTGGATTGCTGGGGAGCCTGGCTGGTTGTGAACGTTACCAATATCACATTATATATTAAAGCGGGATTGGTATTTATGCCGCTTGTAAGTGCCGGATACCTTATCCTTGCATTCTTTGGATTTGCAATGTGGAGAAAACAGATGAAGGCGCAGGAGATTTAAACAGGAGAGATTATGGAAAATTTGATTGAAATAAAAAATTTGCACGCCAGCATTAATGGCAAAGAAATCCTTAAGGGTATAAATTTGGTTGTAAAGCCGGGTGAGGTACACGCAATTATGGGTCCTAACGGTTCTGGTAAAAGTACCCTTTCTGCAGTGCTCGCAGGTAAGGAGAGCTACGAGGTTACAGAGGGGACAGTAACTTTTATGGGACAGAATCTGTTGGAAATGTCTCCTGAGGAGCGCTCCTGGGCCGGTTTGTTCCTTGGATTCCAGTATCCTATTGAGATTCCTGGTGTTACCAATGTGAACTTTATGAAAACTGCGGTAAACGAGCACCGCAAACAGAAGGGGTTGGCACCGCTTACTGCTGCAGAGTACCTTAAGCTTATGAGGGAGAAGATGGCAATTGTAGAGATGGATCCTGCATTCTCTTCAAGAGGTGTGAATGTGGGTTTCTCAGGAGGCGAGAAGAAGAGGAACGAGATTTTTCAGATGGCAATGCTTGATCCTAAACTTGCTATCCTTGATGAGACAGACAGTGGCTTGGATGTGGATGCATTGCGTATAGTGGCAACAGGAGTGAACAAACTCAAGAGAGAGGATAACGCTACAATTGTAATTACCCACTACCAGAGATTGCTGGATTACATTGTTCCGGATATTGTGCACGTACTTTACAAAGGGAAAATCATTAAAACTTCAGGTAAGGAACTTGCATTGGAGGTTGAGACCAGAGGTTATGACTGGTTGATTAAAGGTGAATAATTTATCGGGAAGAAAATTATGGAGAACAATTATATTTATATTCCCGACAAATCCCAGTGTGAGGAGTTCAAATGCAGAGTCCCTTTGCAGGATACCGACCAGGTGTTTGTTGTGGATGGAAAAGGGGAGAGAACAGGGCTGGATTTGGGAAAGGGGGAGATTCTTGGGAGGATGCTTCAGATTATTCAGGTGAGGAGCAGCAATGCATCTGAGGATTTGAAGTATTCTACAGACTACAATCTGGCAGAGGGGGCACAGGCAAAGGTGCTTTTGTGTTCCCATACACTTTCTATGCACGATTTTGTAACTCACGAGGATGTTAACATAAAACTTGGAGAGAGGGCTGTCCTTGATATGGTTGTGATGCAGAATGAGCATAACCAGTCTAAGCACAGCACTGCATTTAAAGTTGAAATGGCAGCGGGTGCAGTGTTGAATATTAATGTGATAACACTTCACGGAGGGGAGATTTCAAATACTGTTGAGGTTAACCTTAACGGTAGGGGTGGCGAGTGTTA
Organism: Candidatus Egerieisoma sp.; assembly: GCA_045645465.1. GTDB lineage: Bacteria > Bacteroidota > Bacteroidia > Bacteroidales > UBA932 > Egerieousia. The sequence continues at coordinate 51,356 of JAZRIV010000037.1, read as the reverse complement.
TGTGAACGGCCTTTACTTGGCGGACGGTACTCAGAAGGTTTCAACCAATGTGAATATTTTCCACAATGTTCCTGAGTGTCACAGTTCCCAATTGTTCAAGGGTATTTTGGATGGCGAGTCAAAGACTTCGTTCAGCGGGCGGATTTATGTGGCAAAAGATGCCCAGAAAACAGAGGCATATCAGGCAAACAACAACCTTCTGGCTTCCAAAACGGCAAAAGCCTATACACAGCCGCATCTTGAGATTTATGCAGATGATGTGAAATGTTCTCACGGAGCAACAGTGGGCAGTCTCAATGAGGATGAATTGTTCTATATGCGTTCTCGTGGTATAGAAAAGGGAGAGGCCAGACTGTTGCAGCAGCAGGCATTTGCATACGCAGTACTTGAGAAAGTAAGTAATGAGCATTTGAGGGAGAGGTTGGGCTCAATGGTGGAGAGCAGATTGAGAGGAGAATTTTCTGAATGTTCAAATTGTAGCAAACATTGTTGTTAGAGTGTTGTAGCTGCTATTGTTGATTACTTGTATTTGGCTTGTTGATAAGTATATTTGAAAAAGCACTACCTTGCAGTCAATTATCTTGGGTAATTGGCTGTTTTTTTATGCAGCCTTCTGTGCGATAATAATTTTTAAAACATATAACTAAATGAGTATCAAGACTTACACTTATGAGGAAGCCTTGCAGGCCAGTATCAACTTTTTTAAAGGGGATGAATTGGCTGCATCTGTATGGATCAACAAATATGCAATGAAAGATTCATACGGCAACCTGTATGAAAAGTCTCCGGATGACATGCACCGCAGGTTAGCCAGAGAGTTTGCCAGAATTGAGAACAAGTATCCTAACCCAATGGGCGAGGATGAAATTTTTGAGCTTTTGAGGGATTTCAAATACATCATTCCACAGGGTGGCCCTATGACCGGTATTGGCAATTCTTATCAGATAGCTTCGCTTTCAAATTGTTTTGTTGTTGGTCACGATACCCCAGCCGATTCATATGGCGGAATTATGAAGATTGATGAGGAGCAGGTACAGCTTATGAAACGCCGTGGCGGTGTAGGACACGACCTTTCTCATATCCGCCCTCAGGGAAGTGCAGTTCTTAACAGCGCTCTTACCTCTACTGGTGTGGTTCCATTTATGGAGAGGTACTCAAACTCAACCAGAGAGGTTGCACAGGATGGCCGCAGGGGTGCCCTTATGCTTTCAATTTCAATCAAGCATCCCGACAGCGAGAAATTCATAGATGCAAAAATGGAGCAGGGGAAGGTAACCGGTGCAAATGTATCTGTGAAAATTGACGACGAGTTTATGAGAGCTGCTTTGTCGGGAGAACAATATGAGCAGAAATACCCTGTTGATGCTGCTGAGCCTAAGGTTGCCAAAATGGTAAATGCACAGAATATCTGGAAGAAGATTGTACACAATGCGTGGAAATCTGCAGAGCCTGGTGTGTTGTTCTGGGATACAGTTCTAAGGGAGTCTGTAGCTGACTGTTATGCAGATTTGGGATACAGGACTGTAAGTACAAACCCTTGTGGTGAGATTCCTCTTTGCCCTTACGATTCTTGCCGTCTTATTGCCCTTAACCTTTACTCTTATGTAGAAAATCCGTTTACCCCAGAGGCCAAATTCAATATGGAGTTGTTCAAGGAGCATTCGGGCAAGGCTATGAGACTTATGGATGACCTTATTGATCTTGAGATGGAGAAAATTGAGGCAATCCTTGGAAAAATCAAATCAGACCCTGAAACAGAGGATGTGAAGAGAACAGAGCTTGATTTGTGGGAGAAGATAAAGGCAAAATCACTTGGCGGTAGAAGAACCGGTTTGGGTATTACAGCAGAGGGTGATATGTTGGCAGCTCTTGGTATGAGATACGGTTCAGAAAAAGCAATTGATTTTGCAGTTGAGGTTCAGCAGAATCTTGCAGTTGAGGCTTATAGGTCTTCTGTAAATATGGCATCAGAGAGAGGTGCGTTCCCAATCTATGATACCAAGAGAGAGGAAAACAACCCAATGATTGACAGAATCCGTACTGCAGATCCTGCATTGTACGCGCAGATGGCGCAGGTGGGCAGAAGAAATATCTCTCTTCTTACAATTGCCCCTACTGGTACAACATCTCTGATGACACAAACCACTTCTGGTATTGAACCTGTATTCCTTCCATTCTATATCAGAAGAAGAAAAGTTAATCCTAATGACAAGAATGCGGTTATTACATTCAGGGATGATGTTGGAGATTGCTGGGAGGAGTACTATGTATTCCACCATAAATTCCTTACCTGGTGTGAGGTTAACGGAATTCCTGCAGAGGAGGTTAAGAAGATGTCTGTAAAAGATGTTGAAACTTTGGTGGAGAAATCCCCTTACCATAGGGCTACATCTGCGGATATTGACTGGGTTGCTAAAGTTAAGATGCAGGGCAGCATACAGAAATGGGTAGACCATTCAATCAGTGTAACAGTAAACTTGCCTAATTCAGTTACAGAGGAGCTTGTTGCAAATGTTTATAAAACTGCTTGGGAGGTTGGATGTAAAGGTGTTACTGTTTATAGAGACGGTTCAAGAGCTGGTGTGCTTGTATCTGCTAAAGATGACAAGAAAGAGACAGTGTCCCTTAAACCAAAGGAGAGACCAAAATCGTTGGAGGCTGATGTTATCCGTTTTATGAACGGCAAGGAGAAATGGATTGCCCTTGTAGGCAAATTGAACGGAACTCCGTATGAGATTTTTACCGGTCTTGTAGATGAGGATAGCCGTAACATCCCTAAATCTGTTGAGACAGGCTACATTGTTAAGGAGAAAGATGTCAAGACAGGCCTTACCCGTTACGATTTCCACTTTGTGGACAAATATGGTTATACCAATATTGTAGGAGGTATCTCGCATATGTTCAACAAAGAGTACTGGAACTATGCAAAACTTATCTCCGGTGTCTTGCGTCACGGAATGCCAATTGTTGATGTCCTTAACCTTATTAACGGATTGTCGTTGGACAGTGAGGCCATCAATACTTGGAAAAATGGAGTAGAGCGCAGCTTGAAACGTTATATTCCTGATGGAACCAAAGATGATACCGGTAAGAAATGTTCAAAATGTAATTCAAACAATCTTGTTTACCAGGAGGGATGCTTGGTTTGTATGAATTGCGGTTATTCCAAATGTGGTTGATATATGATTCTATACCCTAATGCAAAAATAAATATAGGGCTGAATGTTCTGGAAAAGAGGGAGGATGGGTTTCATAACCTTGAAACCCTCTTTTATCCTGTTCAGGCGGCTGATGTACTTGAAATTGTTCAGGCAGATGAACTCCAGATGTGCCAATATGGAATTGAATATCCGGGAGATCCTATGGATAATCTTTGTATAAAGGCTTATAATGCGTTGCGCCGAGATTTTGAGATCCCACCTGTTGCAATTCATTTATATAAGAAGGTTCCTGTGGGAGCTGGTTTGGGAGGGGGGTCATCTGATGCTGCGTTTACCCTTAAAGGGTTGAATGAGATGTTCTCGCTGGGGCTTTCAGATGAAAAGTTGGCAGAGTATGCAGCAGGTATCGGGAGTGATTGCCCTTTCTTCATATACAATAAACCTATGATTGGGAAAGGGAGGGGAGAACTCCTTGCTCCAGCTGAGATATTTCCGTTGGACGATTATGAAATAACACTGGTCTATCCACCTTATTTTGTCTCCACAGCTGCTGCATATGGAGGAATTGTTCCAAGAGACAAAAGGGCTGCAAATGGAGAGAAATTTGATTCGCGCACTCTGTTGGAGATGCTTTCAGAACCTGTAGAAAAATGGAAAGAGTGTGTGGTGAATGATTTTGAGACCACTGTTTTTGCAAAAATACCCCAGTTGGCTTCTTATAAAGACAAATTATACGAAGAGGGGGCTGTCTATGCCTCTATGAGTGGAAGCGGATCTGCGTTTTTTGGTATTTTCAGAAAGTTATAGATACTAAAAAGGGGCTGCCGTTACTACCTCCGGCGACCCCTTTTTTGTACTAAAACCTAAACCTACACCTTAAAGATGCAGATGTGTTGCAAAACGTTGCATCAATTTTTAAAAATTTTTTTCAGGGGGAGATGTGATATTATATATCCCACACCACATACTCCTAAGAACGTAATGACAATATCTGTAAGTTGAATATCTACAGGGTATGCAGTTATAAGATAATTGCCTGGAATAGAAATTATTCCCGTAGTTTTCTGAATTAGAGCAAGTGCTATTCCCATTGCTGTTCCAATTATGCATCCAAGCAAGGATATAAGAAATCCGTGCAGTTGGAAAATCTTTTCTATAAGCTCTTTTGTTGCTCCAAGGCTTAGAAATGTCTCAATGTCCTCCCTTTTGTCTGTAACCAGCATACTCAGAGAGCTGAAAATGTTTATAGAAATTATTGCAATTACAAAGAACAGAATAAGATAAACAGCAAACTTCTCTGCTTTCATCATTCTATATAATGTCGCATTCTGCTGCTCTTTGTCTTTTATGGAGCATTGAGGGAATATTTGCTGCAGTTCTTCTCTCAGTTTTTTATTGTTCTTGTGAACAAGAGTATAAATCTCCAAATAAGAGAACTCGTTATCTCCTGCCTGTATCAGACGCTTCACAGTATTGTCTCTTGCATAAATGATGTTGGAATTAATTTCTCCATCAGTTTTCACAATCCCTTTAGGGTATAAAACAAGGGTGTTGAGAGAGTTTAGAGGGTTGATAATTGAAATATTGCTGTCTGATTTTGGAAAATAGAGTTCAAGTGGTGAAATGAACCTTACTCTCAAGCCCAGTGTACGGGCAAGCTGCTTCCCGACAATTGCATATTCAATCTCTCCAAGTGCCAATCCGGCTGTTCCTTCAATAATGTTGCCTTTTATGTGATTGTGGTTAAGATATAGGGTGTCTATACCCCTTATGGTAGCAATCTCTTCTCTGTTATTGTATTTTATGAAAACATCTTCTTCAATTACCGGACTTGCTTGTACTACCCCTTCAAGCCTTTTTATACTGGAAATCTGATCAGGTGTGACCTCAAATGTTTTCCCTATTGTTGGAGTTATAAGAAAATCGGCTTTGTAACCCTCATAAATATTCTTTATGGAGTTATCAAAGCCGTTGTATACAGAAAGAATAAGGACAAGGGCCATACTCCCTATGGCTATACCTGCTGCACTTATAGCTGAGATAATATTTATCACATTATGTGATTTCTTTGCAAACAGATATCTGAGGGCAATATGAAGCGGAGTCCTCATCCGTTATTTCTTTAGCAGTTCATCTATATGCTCAACATAGTCTAATGTAGTATCTCTGTAAAAAGCAATCTCAGGTACTATCCTAAACTGTTTTGCAACCAGTTTGCCCAGCTCTCCTCTTATCTGTTTTACAGAATTCTGCAGAATTTCCATCGCCTGGTCACCTTTGGCAGAAGGGAAAATGCTTACAAAAACTTTGGCGAATGAGAGATCAGGACTCACTCTTACCTCACTAACTGTAATCATTGCTCCTCCAAAAACAGCCATTCCCTTGCTTCTGATAATCTCTGCAAGATCTCTTTGCAACTGCTTTCCAATTTTCTGTTGTCTTGTGCTCTCTCCTTCCATAGCCATATTGTTTTAAAGGTTTTTTGCTCCCAATGGGACTCTTCCCGACAGTAAATTAGTTGAACTTTATGATAAAGTAATTTTTCTTGCCTTTTTGGACAAGGATATACTTGTCGTTTATCAGATTAACCTCTGTTAATGTACCATCAGTTGCTGTAAACTTTTCTTTATTGATGCTCAGACCATTTGCCTGAATCATTTTGCGGCACTCACCTTTTGAAGGGAAAATGTTTGTCTCTACAGCCAGCATATCAATAACGTTTGAGCCAAGTTTCTCTCTTGAAACTTCATATTGCGGAACACCGTCAAATACAGAAAGGAATGTCTGCTCATCAAGTTTCTTGAGTGCGTCCTGAGTAGAGTTGCCGAACAGCATATTGGAAGCCTCAACAGCTTTGTTGAACTCTTCCTCTCCGTGAACCATAACGGTAATCTCTTTTGCAAGAAGTTTTTGCAGTGTTCTCATATGAGGAGCCTCTTTATGCTCTGCAATTGCACTCTCAATAGTTTCTTTATCAAGCATTGTAAAGATCTTGATATATTTTTCTGCATCCTCATCACCTACATTCATCCAGAACTGGTAGAAAGTGTATGGAGAAGTATAGTTAGGATCCAACCAGATATTTCCTTTTTCTGTCTTTCCAAATTTTCCTCCATCTGCTTTAGTTATAAGCGGGCAGGTAAGTGCAAAAGCTTCGTTGCCTGTTTTTCTGCGGATAAGCTCTGTACCTGTTGTGATATTGCCCCACTGGTCACTGCCGCCCATCTGAAGTTTGCAGTTCTTGTGTTCATTCAAGTAAAGGAAGTCATAGCCCTGAACAAGCTGGTATGAGAACTCTGTAAAAGACATACCCTCTCTGGCCTCACCTGTAAGACGTTTCTTTACAGAATCCTTGCTCATCATATAGTTTACAGTAATATGCTTGCCAATATCTCTGATGAACGAAAGGAATGAGAAATCTTTCATCCAGTCGTAATTGTTTACAAGCACAGCCGCATTCTCTTTGTCTGAGTCAAAATCCAGGAAAATTGACAATTGTTTCTTAATGGCTGCAATATTGTGGTTAAGTGTCTCTTCGTCCAAAAGATTTCTCTCTGCACTTTTCATAGAAGGGTCGCCAATCATTCCGGTTGCTCCACCAATCAAGGCGTATGGTTTGTGTCCGCAATTCTGGAAATGTTTAAGCATCATAATGCTCACCAAGTGTCCAATGTGCAATGAATCTGCAGTAGGGTCAATTCCTACATACGCAGAAGTGCACTCTTTCATTAGCTGCTCCTCAGTACCTGGCATCATTGTGTGAATCATTCCCCTCCAGGTAAGCTCTTCAACAAAATTTTTCATTCTTATATGTCTGTTATGTTATTATTATCAAACTGTTTCTTTGCAGGATTCCAATTTTTCCCAATATGTGGTATCTGTCTCATTATGGCGCATTAGGGAAACAACCTGCAAAGTTAATACTTTTACTTGAATAAGTTGTGTTTCTTACCCTTGTTATAAAGGGTCTGTCTTGTAATCCCCAATTCTGCAGCTGCTACAGATATGTTCCCTTTATTTCTCTTGAGTGCCGCCTCAATCATTTTCATCTCCATCTGCTCAAGAGTTATAACTCTTTTCCCGACAGTTTTCCTGTACTCTTTCTCCAAATGCTCATCCTCAATATTGTTATCGGAATATCCGGAATCTTTCAGTATCCCCACGTCTGAGAGAGCGTTTGAATAGCTTTTTAATTTGAGGGCATTTTTTGCCGTAACCAGCAACTTCTCATTATTCCAAGGTTTGGTTATAAAATCAAAAGCCCCGGCCTCAATGCACTCCATAGCAAAACTGTTCTGGCCAAAGTTTGTAAGAACTATAACCTGGATGTTTTTGTTGAGATTTGCAATCTGTCTGATAAGATCTATACAGTTCTTCTGTTCTGAAACAGTATTTGAGCCGCTGTCAAGCACTATTATATCTATAGAATCTTTTTGGGCAAGTCCAATTATTTTTTCTGGCTCAGTTTCTGTAATTATACTGCTGAATTCCTTTTGCAAAAACAGGACTATGGCTGTTTGAAGCCCTTTGTTGCGGTCAGAAACCAATATTGTTCCCTGAGTTTCCATCTGAAAAATTATCTTTTATAATTATCTGAGATACTTGATTTTAGTGCAAATGTAAAAATATTTTACATTTTGGCAAAATGTGTACAATTTATTTACACATTTGCTTTTTAAATAGCATAAAATAAGGAAAATAATATATGGAAGCGTAATGCTCGGACCATTCATATTCTTTTTTTAGTTAAGGAATACAGGTGCGGATAAAATTATGGAATAAGATTGTAAATTTGTAATTTAGTGCCGATATAAAGAAATATCCTGAATCATTTGTATTGTCGTGAGCGGTTCTCTTTTAAAAATACTTGCGTGTGTTGCTATGGTGTTTGACCATATAGCCACCTTCTTCCCGGAGCTTGTCCCCGGGATTGGAACGGTGTTGTTTTCAGTGGGGGGGAAGGGGATTTCTCTTGGCTATATTATGAATGCGATAGGAAGAATGGCATTCCCCATATTTGCATTTCTGATTACAGAGGGATTTGTACATACAGGCAACAGACGGAAATATGCATTGAATCTTCTGATTTTTGCTGTTGTGTCTGAAATGCCGTTCAACCTTGCTTGTTCAGGTACAATGCTTTATCCAAAACAGAATGTATTCTTTACATTGTTGTTGGGGTATCTGGGATTATGTGCTTTGGAGAACTGCAAAAAAAACGGGAGCAGATATCCTTTGTGGTTTCTGCTGGCGCTTTTCATAATTTCAATCTTTCTTAGGGCAGACTACGGAAGTTTTGGCTTTGCCCTTGTCATCATCACTTATATCCTTAGAGACAACAAGATTCTTTTAGGTATTGTGGGCAGTTGCATATTGCCAAGCAAACTGATAGGGGGGGTGGCTTATTTGCCCATATATTTTTACAACGGGAAAAGGGGTTTCGTAAAAAATGGCTTTGCCAAGTATTTTTTTTATCTGTTCTATCCTTTACATTTGATAATTCTTTATCTGATCAGCATTTTATAGTGAAATTTTATTAAATCAATACAATATGAAAACAAGACTAACCAGATTTTTGGCCGTTGTGCTTTTACTTTTTGTTGTGGCACCGGCTTTTGCCCAGTTGCCTGAGAAATTGGCAAAATTCAGCAATATCAGTGGTATTAAGAAACTTGAGGTTTCCGATAAAATGGAGAATCCTTTTAAGGAGAAATATGTGATGTTCTTTGAGCAGCCAATTGATCACAGCAATCCTGCCAAGGGTACTTACAAGCAGAGGGTGGTTGTTGCGGTAGCAGATTATAATGCTCCTACAGTAATTGTAACTGAAGGATACGGTGCTGCATATGGCCTAAATCCAAGATATAGAGAGGAGGTTTCAAAACTGTTCAATACCAACCTTGTGGTTGTGGAGCACAGATATTTCCTTGAGTCTGTTCCGTTTATGCAGGATGATAAAAGCATTACCCCAGAGACTTTGGACTGGAGCTATATGACAGCGGAAAATGAGGCGGCAGACCTTCATAATGTGAACCAAACCCTAAGACAAGTGTTGAAAGGTAAATGGATTGCTACAGGTATCAGTAAAGGTGGCCAGACAACAATGTTCTATACTGCTTATTATCCTGAGGATCTTGATGTGTCTGTTCCATACGTAGGCCCTCTTTGTAAAGGAGTGGAGGATGGCAGACACGAGCCTTTCCTTGCAGAGTATGCAGGTACACCACAAGACCGTGAAATCCTTAAAGCTTTCCAGATAGAGTTCTTGAAGAGAAGAGCCTCAATCAAACCTATGTTTGAGGAGCTTTCTGCCAAGAACAAATATACCTATAAAATAGATATGGATGCAGTTTACGACTATTGTGTACTTGAGTTCCCGTTTGCTTTCTGGCAGTGGGGTATGAAAACCTCTATGGTACCAGATCCTAAGACAGCAACAGATAAGGAGATGTTTGATTTCTTGGTTAGAGCCAGTGGCCCGGATTATTTTGCAGAGGGTGGAAACAATGCACCTTTCTTTGTTCAGGCAGCAAAAGAGTTGGGTTACTATGGTTATGACACAAAACCTTTCAAGGGCCTTCTTACCATTAAAGATGCAGAGGGTTACTTGAACAAGCTGTTTGTACCTCAGACTCAGACATTCAAATTTGATACATACTTGTATAAGAAAATAAAGAAGTTCCTTGCCAAGACAGATTCAAAGATGATGTTCATTTATGGCCAGTTTGATCCTTGGAGTGCAGTAATGCCAGTTGCTCCTGTGAAGAATGAGGAACTTAAGAAAAAAGGTAAAGGAAGAGAGACTATGAAACTTTACATAGAGCCTAATGGAAGTCATAGAGCGAGAATTTCAACTTTGCCAAAAGAGATGAAAGAGGAGGCGATAGCAACTCTTAAAGAGTGGTTGGAATTATAAAATATGGAATTCAGAGAAATTACATTACAGGATAGAGATTGGATGCGTCAGTTGCTCGGTTATTCAGATAACCGGGCAACTGAATTTAGTTTTACCGTATTGTACATCTGGCGTGACATTATGCACTCAAAGGTGTGCAGGAAGGATGATTATTTTGTGATAAGATTCCAGCCAGAAGTATCATCTTCTCCTTTGTATCTTTTTCCAGCTGGAAAGGGTACGGACCTGCAGTTGAAACAGTTTTTGGAACTGTGTATGAAAGATGCAAAAGAGAATGGCAACCCTTTTCAAATGGCGTTGGTACAACCAGAGCAGAAAGAGGTGCTGGAAAATCTGTTTCCCCATAGATTCTCTTTTGAACCTTGCAGAAATTCATACGATTACATTTACTCGGCAGAGGACCTTACATTCCTTAAAGGGAAAAAATTCCAGAGCAAGAGGAATTTTATATCGAGATTCAAAAAACAGGAGGGGTGGAGTTATGAAGCTGTCGGGAAGAACAATTTGGAGGAGTGTGCCCGGATGAGCATTAAGTGGTGTGCCAAGTATGGGTGTGGGAAGGACCCTTCTATGGCCAGCGAGTCCTGTTCTGTGAAGAATGCCCTGAAGAATTTTGAGCAGTTGGGGTTGTGTGGCGGGCTGCTGCGTCTTAATGGGGAGGTTGTGGCATTTACAATTGCTGAAAAGACAAATTCCGATACTCTTCTGGTACATATTGAAAAGGCGTATGCAGATATTGTAGGGGCATATCCTACTATAGCAAATGAGTTTCTCAGAAACACAATTGTTGCAGATTGGGATGCCGGACAACTTGCTGTAAAATACATAAATAGAGAAGATGATGCGGGAGATTTGGGTTTGCGTGAAGCAAAAATGCAATATCATCCACTCTTTTTATTGGAAAAGTATTCGGTAAAAGAAAAATAGTTATATTTGCACCCTAAACCAATACATTTTAAAATTTGGAACCTCCCAGTAGCGTTACAGTAGAACTCTTAGTTCTCTCGTTTTCAATATTAGGTCTGATAATCTGCTCAGCTCTTATATCCGGCAGTGAAGCTGCGTTTTTTTCGCTTACACCCGGTCAGAAGGATGCTCTTAAGCAGGAGGGGAGTGCCAAGGGGGAGAGAGTCTTGTGGCTCTTGTCCAATCCCGATTATCTTCTTGGTACCATTCTGCAGGCCAATAATGTGGTAAATATCCTTATTGTGCTCCTTTCAACTATGTTGATAGGGCAGTTGTTTGATTTTACAGGCTCTCCGGTTCTGGAGTTTTTTGTAAGTACCATTTCTGTTACTTTTTTCCTGGTAATGTTTGGTGAAATTCTCCCTAAGGTAGTTGCTACCCATTTCCCGGTGCCGTTTGCAAAGATGATGGCTATGCCAATATCAGCTCTTTATCCTATATCAAAACCGTTCAACAAGCTTATGACCGGCCTTACTGCCAGAATTTCCGATAAGTTTGAAACAAAGAATGATGTTACTTTAGAAGAGTTGTCTGAAGCGGTAGATATAGCAACCCCGAGCACAAGTGACGAGAAAAAAATCCTTAAGGGAATTGTAAAGCTTCCAACAACAAGTGTGGAGAAAATTATGAAACCAAGGGTAGAGGTTGAGGCTATTGATATAGATTCTACCAATGAGGATGTCATAAGAATGGCAAATGAGTGCGGTTTCTCCCGTTTGCCAGTATATCAGGAGGATTTGGATGACATTAAAGGGTTCCTGTACATTAAGGATCTGTTGCCTTACATTGTAAACAGGAATACTGATTTCAATTGGAAAGATTATATAAGGGAGGCATATTTTGTCCCGGAGAGCAAGAAGATAAACGATTTGCTTGAGGAGTTCCGCAGCAAGAAGATGCATCTGGCAGTGGTTGTGGATGAGTATGGCGGAACAGATGGGATAGTTACACTTGAGGATATCCTTGAGGAGATAGTGGGAGAGATAGTTGATGAGAGTGATTTTGAGGAGTTGAACGAACTTAACAGAAAATAATAAAGAACAAATATATATGGGCCTGCATTTTAGAAAAGAGCTTAAGAATGGTGCCGAGATTTCCGTCTGGGAAGTCACGGAAACAGAAGAAGAGTTATTGAAAATCATTTCTATTCCCAATGAAGAGTTGGAGGAGCTGTACATTACAAAAAGCGGTGCAAGAAGGCGTGAGAAACTTGCAGTAAGAGCTTTGTTGAATACAATTTTTGAGGATAAGGTATATCTTGGCCACCACGATAACGGCGCACCTTTTATCCAGAACAACCTTACAAAAATCAGCATCACCCACACAAACAGGTTTGTGGCAATAATTACCCACCCTACAGAGGAAGTGGGCATTGATATTGAGAGTATAGAGAGAGATTTCTCTGTTGTGGAGAAAAAGGCTCTTTCAGAGGATGAAATTGATGATTTGCAGGACAAGAACAGAAACCTGCAGCTTGCCATCTACTGGTGTGCAAAAGAGGCTATTTACAAACGTATGAGCCAGCATGGAGTGGATTTTGCAAAACAGATGGAGGTAGACAAATTCAATCCTAAAGAGGAGGGAGACATAGAGGCAACTTTCATCAATAAGGATGGATCAGAGGAGGATTTTGAATTGGAATATGAGGTGTTCGACAACCACGTTCTTGTGTGGTTGGTAGGATAAATTCTTCCCGACAGGTTATAAAGCAGCAGCGGCAGCCCTTTTGAAGGAGCTGCCGCTGATTTTGTCGGGAAGAGGACATTACATCATTCCACCCATTCCGCCACCCATTGGAGGCATTGGCATAGGGTTCTCCTCTTTCTTGTCTGCAATTACACATTCAGTTGTAAGGAACATACCTGCCACTGAGGCTGCGTTCTCAAGGGCTACACGGCTAACTTTGGTAGGGTCAATTACACCGGCAGCAAGGAGATCTTCGTAAACCTCTGTGCGTGCATTGTAGCCGAAGTTGCCCTCACTCTCTTTAATTTTCTGGATAACTACGCTACCCTCTACACCTGCATTTTCGCAGATAGTTCTAAGTGGAGACTCAATTGCTTTTGCAATGATGTTGATACCTGTCTGCTCGTCCTCATTGTCTGCTTTAAGAGATTTGAGGCACTCTGTAGCTCTGATGTAAGCAACTCCACCACCTGCTACGATACCCTCTTCAACGGCAGCTCTGGTAGCGTTAAGTGCATCCTCAACTCTATCTTTCTTCTCTTTAAGCTCAACTTCAGATGCTGCACCAACATAAAGGACAGCAACACCGCCTGCCATTTTAGCAAGACGCTCTTTAAGTTTCTCGCGGTCATAATCGCTGGTAGTTGTCTCAATCTGTTTCTTGATTTGAGCCACTCTGTCTGCAATGGCGTCTTTGTCACCAGCACCGTTAACGATTGTGGTATTCTCTTTGTCAATTGAAACTTTCTCTGCAGTACCCAACATTGCAATATTGCAGTTCTCCAAAGTGAAGCCTCTCTCCTCAGAAACTACAGTTGCACCTGTTAGGGTTGCAATATCCTGAAGCATCTCTTTTCTTCTGTCACCAAAGCCTGGAGCTTTAACCGCTGCAACTTTTATTGTACCTCTCAATCTGTTTACAACAAGGGTTGTAAGAGCTTCTCCGTCAACATCCTCTGCAATGATAAGAAGTGATTTGCCCTCTCTTGCAATTGGCTCAAGGACAGGAAGAAGGTCTTTCATTGAGGAGATTTTCTTGTCGGTAACAAGAATGAACGGCTGCTCAAGGACTGCCTCCATCTTGTCTGGGTTGGTCATAAAGTAAGGTGAGATATAACCTCTGTCAAACTGCATACCCTCAACAACTTTAACCTCAGTTGCAGTACCTTTTGCCTCCTCTACGGTAATTACACCCTCTTTCTTTACTTTGCTCATTGCATCAGCAATAAGTTTTCCAATGAAAGCGTCGTTGTTTGCAGAGATAGTACCAACCTGCTCAACTTTTGAGTAGTCCTCTCCAACCTCTGTGCTCTGCTCCTTAAGATTTGCAACAACAGCAGCAACAGCTTTGTCAATACCACGTTTAAGGTCCATAGGATTTGCACCTGCAGTAACGTTTTTCAAACCTACGTTAATGATAGCCTGAGCAAGAACAGTTGCGGTAGTTGTACCGTCACCAGCCTGGTCATTGGTTTTAGAGGCAACCTCTTTAACCATCTGTGCACCCATATTCTGGAATCTGTCTTCAAGTTCAATCTCTTTGGCTACAGTTACACCATCCTTGGTAATGTGAGGAGCTCCAAATTTCTTGTCAATCACCACATTCCTGCCTTTTGGGCCTAATGTAACCTTAACTGCATTTGCCAATGCGTCTGCACCCTCTCTCATAAGGTTGCGGGCATCCATATTGAATTTTATCTCTTTAGCCATAATCTTTCCTTTTTAATAATTGTGTTCCACCAACAAATTAGATAGTTGCCAAAATATCGCTTTGGCGCATAATGATATATGATTTGCCATCTGCGTGAACCTCAGTACCTGCATATTTGCCATACAAAACAGTATCACCAACTTTTACCTCCATTGGCTCATCTTTTTTGCCAGGTCCAACTGCCAATACTTTACCCTCTTGCGGTTTCTCTTTTGCATTGTCGGGAATAAACAATCCGCTTGCTGTTTTGGTCTCAGCCTCTTTTGGCTCTACCAGCACTCTGTCTGCTAATGGTTTGATGTTCATAGTATAATGTTATTTTTAGTTTTTGTCATTTTTTGCTTTGGGAGATTTTCGTATCTCCTATGCGGAAGAATATAGTGGCAAATTGAGTGCCAAAAGGTTTGTTTGTCATTTTGGCAAAACAGCTGTAAAGACACTGACGGGGCTTGAATGTTGTCTGAATGAGGGAGAATAAAAGAAATTTGTACTTTTGCACATAAGAAGTTTTTGATATGGATACGAAATTTATGCTTGAAGCTGTTAAAGAGGCTCATAAGGCTCGGGAGAGGGATGAGGTGCCAATTGGGGCGGTTGTGGTATGCGATGGAAGGATAATTGCCAGAGCGCATAATCTTACTGAGACTCTTTCTGATGCAACAGCGCATGCCGAGATGCAGGCTATAACAATGGCAGCTTCTGCGGTAGGGGGCAAGTATTTGGACAAATGCACATTGTATGTTACGGTTGAACCGTGCCCTATGTGTGCTGCAGCCTTGGCGTGGTCCCAGATAAAAAGGGTTGTATATGGTGCAGCTGATTCAAAAAGGGGATATTCTAAGTTTGCACCTTCATTGATGCATCCAAAGACTGAGGTGGTTGGGGGGATTCTTGAAGATGAGTGTGGAAGAATAGTCTCAGATTTTTTTAAATCAAAAAGATAATATTGCTGACATAATGGAAGGATTATTGGGGTTAGGTCTTATAGGTTTGTTTATAGGGTGTTTCCTGGCAGCTACTGTAATTCCGTTCAGTGCGGAAATTTTATTGGTTGGGGCATTGCTTGCCGGCTGTAACCCGCTTGTCACTTTCTGTGTGGCAACTTTGGGTAATAGCTTGGGCAGCCTTACTTCATACGGAATGGGATATCTTGGAAAATGGGAATGGATAGAGAAGTGGTTCCATATTTCCAGAGAAAAGCTTGAGAAACAGAAATCAAAAATTGACAAATATGGCCCTTATCTGGCTATGCTCTGTTGGCTGCCGTTTATCGGGGATGTCTTTGCTGTTGGTTTGGGATTCTACAGACTGAATTTTCCCAAAACTATGATGTTCATTTTTTTGGGGAAGGCCCTCAGATTTGGGGTTTGGACCATTCTATACATACTTTACGGCCAGAAATTCCTGGATTTTGTAATGGGGTAAATTGTCTCTGACAAATAGACAAATTAATTCTTTTGTTTGATTATTGGAATTTTTTGCATAAATTTGCACACTCATTGAGATATGGTGTAATGGTAGCACTACAGATTTTGGTTCTGTCTGTCAAGGTTCGAATCCTTGTATCTCAACATTTAAGGGGCTTTTGGAAGCCCCTTTTTTGCATTATAATCATCTATAGTCTGAGTCTGGTTTATGGTAAAAATGTTTATGAGAAATTTGATAGCGCCAATATGTATTCCCGGCATAGTATTTTTGTTCTTGCTGGGATGTAAAGGGAGTGAAAACAAACAGGAACCTGTTGACTTTCCTTATGTGCAGGTCCCATCTTACATCACCGACCAGCAACTGGCTGTAGATTATTTGGCCCGTAACTTCTGGGACAAGTTCTTCACTCTTGTACCGGACGAACAACTGCTTGAAACCACTGTTTATGGGGTTGATTCACTCTCTTTCGACAATTCATTCCAACAATATGCAAGATTGCTTTCTATGGCCAGTGCAAAAAGCAGAGATGTGTCGGTAAAGAATCTTTTTGCAAATCTTGATATTCTGGCTCTACAAGGGAACAGGAAGCCGTTGCTGGCAGTAATGGACAGGGCGGAGCACTATCTGTATAATCCTTTGTCAGTATTGTTGAATGAGGAAATTTATTTGAGCATTCTTAATGGGATTCTTCAGTCAGAGGCTCTATCGGATTTGGAGAAGATGCAGTATGAATATCAGCATAAGATATGTTCATTGAACAGATTGGGGATGCCAGCTGCAGATTTCAGTTTCAGACAGATTGTGGGTAACTTTTATCCCGATGCCTCTCTTCTGTCGGGAGGGTTGTATGCATCATACCCTCCCAATGGGTATGCAGACAAAAGTTTGTACAAAGATGTAAAAGGGGAGTACACTTTGTTGTTTTTCAATAATCCCGACTGTCATTCTTGTGAAGGAATTCTGGGAGCAATCAAAGGTTCCGTTCTGGCAGAGATGGCTTTACAAGGGGTACTTAAGATACTGGCCATATACATAGATGAAGATCTTGGAGCATGGCAGAGGAACAGAGAGAAATTTCCTGAAGAATGGATATATGCCTTTGACCACAACAAGATATTGCGTGAAAACAATATTTATGGGCTTCGGGCAATCCCAAGCCTTTACCTGTTGGATAAAGAAAAACGGGTGATCCTTAAAGATGCACCCGTTGATATGGTCATTTCTTATTTCCAGAGGTGATTACTTGATCTCCATAATTGCCTCTGAGATGTTGATCATAAAGTCACCAACGTGCTCGCACTCATTTACAAGATCCATATAGTAAACACCTGTAAGGTATGAGTATGTCTTGTTCTCCAGGTTAAGCAAGTGCTCCTCCTTAAGATTGTTGCGGTATTCGTTAATGTCCTGCTCAATATCCTGGGCATTTGCAATATCATTAATCTGAGTGTATCCCTTTTTAAGGTTGTATATCATAGCCTCAAAGCCTCTATCCAACAATTCTATCATATAGTTGAGCTTTTTGATCATAGGCTCATCAAATTTCATATTGTGGATGTTGCGGCGCTGAAGGATACGTGCAATATTGAAACCTGAGTCTCCGACACTCTCAAGTTCGCTGATAATCTTGTACATTGCCTGAATCCTGCGGCCAGACTCCTCGCTGATTACACCATCTTTAACCTCGTTCAAGAATTTGGCAATCTCAAACTCAATGCGGTCTGTAACCTGTTCGTAGTGCTCAAGTTTCTTGTAAAGGGTATCAAATTTCTCAGGATCGTTCTCATTTATTGCACTCTTTGCGTATGCATATTGTCTGCGGCAGATATCTGCATAATGGACAATCTCCTCTTTAGCCTGGTTAAGTGAAAGCTCTGAAGTGCTCAACATACCACCATGGATATACTGCAATCTGAATACCTCATCACCGTTCTTGTCTTTGATAATCTTTGAAACCAACTGTGCAATCTGGTTGGTAAACCATACAAGAAGTAACGTATTGCAGATATTGAACAATGTATGAACCATAGAAATTGCGTATAGGATAGAGTTAGAGGATGCGCCTGCAACAAGCGGATTGTCCAAGCCCATTGCCATAATTATCTTGGAGACAACGGTAAGGAACGGATGGAACAATACCAATACCCAAATAACACCAAAAATATTAAAAACGCAGTGTGCCATAGCCGCCCTTCTTGCTGATACGTTTGCTACCGCTGCTGCAATGTTTGCAGTGATGGTTGTACCAATATTCTCACCCAATACCATTGCTGCACCCATCTCAAACGGAATCCAACCGTTGTTGCACATTACAAGGGTAAGGGCCATTGTGGCACTTGAAGACTGCAATACAATTGTAAGGATTGTACCGATAAATACAAACATAAGGATTGAGCCAAAACCGTAGTTGGTCCACTGCTGAAGGAATGCAAGTACCTCTGGAGTACTCTGAAGATCCGGAACAGAATCTTTAAGGAAACTCAAGCCCAAGAAAAGCAATGCAAAACCAATAATAAGTTCTCCAATTGATTTCTTTTTCTTGGCTTTACACATCATAAAGGCAAAACCGATACCAATAAGTGGAATTGCAAGAATTGCTATGTCTGCCTTAAATCCAAGAAGCGAAATGAGCCATGCTGTGAATGTGGTACCGATATTTGCACCCATAATCACTCCAATAGACTGAACCAAAGAGAGCAATCCTGCGTTTACAAAACTGACTACCATAACGGTAGTTGCACTGGAAGACTGGATTACGGCTGTAATGAACAGACCTGTAAGAATTCTTGAAACAGAATTGGAAGTCATTGCTGCCAGTATGTTTCTAAGTTTGTCTCCAGCAACTTTTTGAAGCGCTTCACTCATAAGGGTCATTCCATAAAGGAACAGGCCAAGGGAACCAAGAAGAGTAAAAATTTGAAAGACTGCGTCCATAATTAAACTTGAAATAACTTTGTTTCTACAAATATAATGTTAAAAAGCGAGGACTTAAAGAAACATTAAAAATATTCTTAACTTCGCAACAATTCTGTAACAATTTTGTGAATAATTACTCTGTTAATGCTTTTTTGTAAATATAAAATAAGGGTATCTCTTCTGAGGGTAATATTGCCTTTTATGGCATTGTTGCCGTTTTTCTGCTCTACTGCCGCTTATGGGCAGTATGTTATAAATGGTGGAACGTCAGCCGCTACCGGCTGGATGCAGGTAAAAGGTGAAACCTATAATGTAATTTATCCGCAAGGGGCAGATTCTCTGGCAAAAAGATATTTGTGGCTGCTCGAGCAGAACAAACAAGCTGTAATGCTGGGATTAAGTGAAATCAAACCGGCCAAAATACCGGTTGTGTTGTATAACGGTACTGCAAACAGCAATGGTATGGTTGTTTGGGCACCTAAAAGGATGGAGCTGTATACCCTTCCAATGAGATCTTCATATCCAATAAGGTGGGAAGAGCAGCTGGCGGTACACGAAGCCCGCCATGTTGGTCAGATGACCCATTTTACCAAGGGTGCCTTTGGGGTATTGGAGTATTTGTTGGGGCAGCAGTCACCGTCGATAGGTGTGGGACTTTATGCTTCCCGATGGTTATTTGAGGGAGATGCTGTTGTAGCAGAGACTGAGCTTACCAATTCGGGTAGAGGAAGAAATGCCAAGTTTATGGAATATTACAGGACAGCATTCCTTGAAGGGGATCTTAGGGGGTGGAACAAGTGGAAGCTTGGCTCATACAAACATTTTACTCCAGATGTGTATAAGATGGGGTATCTTGTAAACAGCACCATAAGATACCGTACAGGAAATTATGATTATGCGGGGGCGCTGTTGGATGCTTTTGTAAAAAGGCCCTACAATCCGTTTGTAACCGAATGGGGCTTTAAGAAGGTGGCAGGTAACGGCCGCAAGGAGTTCTTTAAAGATGGACAAGATATGATGACATCCATCTGGAGAGAAGAACTTGAGAATAGAGGACACCTTACTGAGCCTCAAGATGTTCTGCAGCATAGAGGTAGGGGATATCAGGAGTATTCGTCACCTGTTGTGGTGGGCAGGGATTCTGTATTGTATATCAAATATTCATACAACAATCCTGTTCAGCTTGTTTTTGTCAGTGGAGGAAAAGAGGAGGTTATAAGGAGCTTTTCATCATCTGTGCAGAGAATAGTACATTCTGGAGACAACATATTTTTTACAGAAAATGTATCATCTTCCCGATGGAGCAATGAGGTGTACGGGAGATTGTTCAGGTATAATTGGAAGACGGGATTGACAGCGAATGGGGCACCAGAAAGGTTGTCGGGAAAAACATATTATCTGTTCCCTAAAATCAGCAAAGGGGGAGACACACTTATGGTTGAGGAGTTTTATCCTCAGGGTGGTGCATCTCTGGCACTGCTTGATCCTCAAACTGGTGAACTGAAAGAGAGGATAGATGCTCCATATAATGGAGAACTTGTAGAGAGTGCCTTCTTGGGTGATGACATTTATTCTTTGGCCATAACAGATAGAGGTCTTGGACTTTTTGAAAAAGGGAAAGGTAAAGAGTGGAGAACGGTAATTGGGGAACAGGCGGCTTCTATTGTCTCTTTGGGAAGTGGGAAGGTGCCTGGAAGTCTCCTTGGCTTAACTGGAAATGGCAATGTTGAGGTGCTTTATTTTGAGTCGGATATAGATGGCGTCAGAAATATATATGTCCTTGAACCAAAGAGAGGTATCCTGAAACGTCTGACCAACTCGAGATATGGAGCGGGAGAACCGTTCATAGCTGATGGGGAGCTCTACTACTCATCGTTGGAGTTGGGTGGAAAGTTTCCTGTAAAAATTTCTTTGGATGATATAGAAGATTGTGGCTCCATATATGATCCTGTACTTGAAAATGGGAAACTTGCAAGTGCATACAGGTACAGGGTTGCAGATGAGCTCTCTGCACAGGCTAAAAAGGCATTGGGGGAGAAAGGGTTGCTTGCATCTGACGAGGAGATTGCCCGTGTTAATGGTACATCTGTGGTAAAACATACTGTTTCGCAGGAGGAGTTTGCATCTGGAGTACAGGCCAAGAGATATGGCAAATTTGGCAATTTGTTCAGATTCCACTCTTGGGCACCGGTATACTACAATGTGGACCGCATTATGAATTTTGACTTTGACAAGCTGCATCAGGCAGCAAGTTTGGGTGCAACTGCATATTCCCAGAATACATTGGGTACGGCAGTCACTATGTTGGGGTACTCTTATCATAAAGGTTTGCATGCCGGCCATCTGAAGTTCAGTTATTCCGGTTGGTATCCTGTTTTTCAGATAAGTGCAGATGTAAATGCCGATGAACGTTATAATGTGAGGATTGTAAAAGATTCGGTTGGCTTCAAGCAGGTAATTGAGGAGGCACCCGGTATACTTGTGGGGCTTGAAGGTTTGGCGTATGTGCCGTGGAAGTTCAATTCCCACGGCTGGCAGAGGGGTATTGTTCCACAGGTAGCTGTGCAGTACGACAATGACGGGTATTATGACAATTCTTCCCGGAAATACCTTTGTGGGACTACAATTGTCCCGGCTATACAACTATACGCAATGCGTGATATGCAACATTCTGGCATCTTCCCTAAATGGGGTATAGGGGTAACTGCAAATATGAAGTTTGTAGTTAATGGTGGTGAGAATTTCGGTAATGCTTCTTCATTGTATCTTTATGGATATCTGCCTGGTTTTGCCCCAAACCATGGCATCAAATTGTCATCAGGATTCCAGTATCAGAATGTGGAGGGAAAAAATTATTATTTGGGGAATCTTGTTAAGATGCCTCGTGGATATACAAAGAGTTTCTATGGCCGCAGTTATATCCTGGGAACTGCCGACTATGCTTTCCCAATATATTTGGGAGATATAAGTGTATGGGAATTGGCTTATCTCAAGAGGTTACAGGTGATACCGTTTGCAGATTGTGCGGTTATAAAGGGCTATTCCGGAGAGGGTAGTTCTGCCAAAAGCAATTTAAGGCTTTCTTCTTGTGGTACCAGCCTCCTTGTAGATATGGCTCCCTTTATATGGGGGATAGAATGCAGTGTTGGTGTAATGTACTCTTACAACTCCAGCAATCTTGATGTCCATGGCACAGGAAACGATTTTCAGTTACTCTTCTCAATTTCGTTATAAATTCTGTTCCAATGCGGCGTTCCGCTCCTTGAGTGTGGATGTACCCGCTCCTCATCTCAGGTTGCGGATTACAAGAGCAGCTGTCTTTGGGCCTACAATAGCGGCTATTTCTTCCAAAGTGGCGGCTTTCAGGCGCCTTACACTTTTAAAGTGCTGGAGCAGTTTTTGTTCTGTAGCTTCACCAATCCCTTTTATCTGCAACAGTTTTGAGGTAATCTGGTTTTTGGTACGTTTGCTTCTGTGATGTGTAATTCCAAAACGGTGTGCTTCATCTCTCAGTTGCATAAGCAGTTTTAGGGCAGGGGAGTTCTTGTCCAGGAAAAGTGGCGTAGGGTCTCCAGGGATCATTATCTCTTCAAGTCTTTCTGCAATGCTTATTATCTCCACTTGAGGTAGTGGAAGTGTTGTGGTATTATTTGGGCGGTCTCCAAGCAGGCCAAGATTTTTCAGGGCATCATAGGCAAAATGGAGCTGGCCACGTCCTCCGTCAATTACAATCAGTTGGGGAATGTCGCCCCCTTCTGCCAGCAGACGGGAGTAACGGCGGTAGACCACTTCATACATAGAGGCATAGTCATTAGCCCCAACTACAGTTTTAATGTTGAAGTGGCGGTAATCTCTTTTGCTGGGCTTTCCGTTCCTGAATACAACGCAGGCTGCAACAGGGTTGGTTCCTTGTGTGTTTGAGTTGTCGAAACATTCTATATGCAGCGGGAGCCTGTCCATCTGAAGAGCCTCTTTAAGTGCCACAACAGCGCGGTTTTTACCCTCCTCAGGGTCTTTAATCTCCTCCTGTTTCATTTTCTGGAACAGGAATGCTTTTGCATTTTTGGTGCTCAGCTCCAGCAGGCTCAGTTTGTCCCCCTTAAGTGGAACGTGTATGTTGCGGCCAAGTGAGAGGTTGTCGGGAAGAAATGGAACAAGAATTTCTTGTGGGCGGAGGGTATCCTGGGTATCTGTTATCTGGTAAATCTCCTGCATAAAGCGGGTAAGTACAGCTGCAGGCTCCTCTTCAATGTTAAGTTTGAAGTGGAGGTTAAGTGTTTGTATGATGCACCCTCCGTTCAGGCGGAAGAAGTTTCCAAAGGCATTTCCCTTTTCAAATACAATGGAGAAAACATCTGTGTTTGTGATGCTCGGGTGTACAATAAGGGATTTGCTGTAGTGGTTCTGCAGCATCCCAATCTTCTCTTTGTACCCCTGGGCCTGCTCAAACTCAAGGTTGGCGGCAAGCTCCTGCATTTTTTTCTTGTATTCCCTTATCAGCTCTCCAGTATTCCCCTTCAGCAGCTCTTTTATTCCTGAAATTTGTGCATCATACTCCTGCTGGGAAATCTCTCCGATACACGGTCCAAAGCACTTTTTAATATGTATGTTCAGGCACGGTTTAAACTTCCCCTGGGCAATGGAAGCTGGGGTAAGTGCAAGCTTGCAGGTGCGGAGCTTATACAATGAGTTAATAAGGTCCAGCAGATGATATGCGTGCTGCACAGAGCTGTAGGGGCCAAAGTAGAGGGAGCCGTCCCTTACAAGACGTCGGGTAAGGAAAATGCGTGGGAACGGTTCATTCTTTATGCAAATCCACGGATAACTTTTCCCGTCTTTGAGCAGAATATTGTATTTTGGCTGGTGTTGTTTTATGAGGTTGTTCTCCAATAGCAGAGCGTCTTGTTCGCTCTCCACTACCGTATGTTGCACATCGGCAATTTTGGATACCAGAACGCGGGTTTTGGCGGTAAGTTTCTCTGGGCTTACAAAGTATTGCGAAACTCTCTTTCTCAGGCTTTTAGCCTTGCCTATATATATTATGGTACCAGAAGAGTCAAGGAAACGGTACACGCCCGGCTCAAGGGGTAAAATGCTTATTTTCTCTTTTAGTTCCATAATGTGTATTTTTTGCTATCTTTGTTCCTTATGAATACAAAATTAGTCAATAAATCTCAAGTCAAAAGCGCCATTAATGTAAAAGGTGTTGCAGGAAATTTGCTTGCAGACCTGCTGATGCGTGTGCTTGGAATAAACAAAGTTAACGAAATATATAGCAATATCTACAAGTATCAGGGATTGGAGTTTGCTGACAAACTTATAGAATATCTTAATGTTACCTGTGATGTTCTTCCCGATGAACTTGAATACCTTCCAAAAGGCCAGCCGTTCATCATTGTATCCAACCATCCGTTTGGGGCAATTGACGGGGTGATGATGCTTAGTGTTATAGGAAAGCAAAGGCCCGATTTGAAGATTCTCACTAATTTTATTCTCTCATATATCCCTAATTTGAAGGAGTACTTTTTCCCCGTAAATCCTTTTACAGACCGTCCTGGAATGAAAAGCAGCCTGAGTGGGTTGAAAATGGCCAAGGAGCACCTTGCTGCGGGGGGTGTGCTGGGACTTTTTCCGTCGGGAGAAGTATCTTCAGATAGAAATAAGGAGAGGGTGGTGAAGGATATTGAGTGGCAGCCTTCCATCATCAAACTTATAAAGGGTGCCGGGGTGCCGGTTGTTCCGGTTTATTTTAATGGGTGCAACTCGCGTCTGTTCCACCTTGTGGGAAAGGTGAATCCATATCTTCGTACAGCCAGACTTCCACGTGAACTTGCGAACAAGAGAGACAAAACCATAAGCTTGAGAATTGGCAAACCAATTATGCCAACGGAACTGGATGAGTTCAAGGATATAAAGGACCTTGGCAAATATCTGTGGAACAGAACATATGCCCTAGAGGCCAATCTTCCCGACAATGCATCTGCCAAAACACCGGAGCAGCCTGAGTTGTATCAGGTGCCGGTAGCACCTCATATACCTGTAGAACAGCTTTGTGCAAATATAGATGCAATTGCTTCAGAGAAATTGTTTGGGGTAAACAGCTATGAGTGTTATCTTGCAAAGACGCAGCAGATACCTGCACTGATACAAGAGATTGCAGTTTGCAGGGAGGAGACATTCCGTGCTGTGGGTGAGGGAACAGGTAAGGCTGTGGATACAGACGAGTATGATGCGTATTACAGACATCTTATTTTGTGGGATAAAGATAAAAAGGCTCTTGTAGGTGCTTACAGGCTTGGAATGGGAGAGGAGATAGTGCCTGAATACGGATTGCGCGGATTTTATTCCAACACTTTGTTCAGATATAAAGAGGGTTTTGCACCATATCTTGCGCAGGCTGCAGAACTGGGGCGTTCATTTGTAGTTGAGGAGTATCAGAAAGATCCATTGGCACTAATGCTGCTTATTAAAGGGCTTATGTATATGGCAATCAAGTGTCCACAGATAAGATACTTTATAGGCCCGGTAAGTATAAGTGCCTGGTATCCTTATTTCTACAGAAGCCTTATGGTACATTACCTGCAGCAGAAACAATCTGTTCCCCAGCTTGCAGGACTGGTAGCTCCAAAATATCCGTTTGAGCCAAATTTCCTTAGGGTAAATGTAGATGAGCTTGTGGGTAACAAAATGGAAACCATTGAGAAGTTTGACCGTTTTATGCTCCGTATGAGCAACAGCCGTTTCCGTCTGCCAACCCTGCTTAAGAAATACCTTAAGATAAACGCCAAGATACTGGCCTTTAATGTAGATCCAGATTTCAACTATTGTGTAGACGGTCTGATAATGCTTGATTTGCTTACTGTTCCAAAATCTGAAATAGACCAGCTCTCAAAGGAGTTTGAAGACAAGGAGAGTGTTTACAGGCGTTTTGGTATTGGACAGTAAAATAAAGGATATCATTCCCTAAAAATATGAAGGCCCCATAAGTGCGAGTGCATAATGGGGCTTTCTTTGAATTTGGAGCCGATGGAGGGATTCGAACCCCCGACCAGCTGATTACAAATCAGCTGCTCTGGCCAACTGAGCTACATCGGCAATATGTCAATTTCCGTTTGGGACTGCAAAGATATACATTATTTTTAATTATCCAACCTTAAGGTACAGGATCATATCCGCTCCCTCCCCAAGGGTGGCATCTTAAAAGACGTTTTACTGCCAGATAGAGACCTTTTACGGGACCATATTTGCGCAGAGCCTCTATTGCATATGCAGAACAGGTTGGGGTAAAGCGGCAGGTTGCCGGCTTTAGTGGTGAGATGCAAATCTGGTAGAACCTTACCAGTATTATAAATGGGAAAGAGAGGATTTTTTTAATCATTTTGTTTCCCTTCAGATATCTTTACAAGTACCTCTTTCAGTTTTCTCTCTATATAGTTGAATTCCAGAACCTCTTTAGATACATAAACAAAAAGGGCATTGGTCTTTTTACCTTGCGGTGTAACCAACAACCCTTTATTGAGCCTGTAACTCTCCCTAATTCTTCTTTTCAGAAGATTCCTTTTGACAGCGCGCTTGAAATGTCTCTTAGGGACAGATACAATAATTGAATTCAAACATTTTCCCTCATTTGCATCATTAGAGGATACGTTCTGGTAAACAACCTTGAACGGGTAGTGGAAAAAAGTATCTCCCTTTTTCATAAGGGCCTGTATCTCTTTAAAAGAGCTCAGGCGTTCCTCTTTAGTGAATGAGGCAGGCATAAACTTAGTGCTTTTTTTCTTTCTGCATATGAAGCATCAATGCTTTTGCTATGGATGGAGCCTCTGGTGTTGGAGCTGTAATGTCAACTTTAAGACCCGCTGCGGTAACAGCTTTTGCTGCAGCAGGGCCAAATGTTGCAATCTGAAGCTCTTTCTGTTCAAACTCAGGAAAATTTTCCAAAAGAGATTTTACATCGGCAGGACTGTAAAAAACGGCAATCTGATATTTGTCAATCTGAAGTTCTGTAAGATTGCTGTAGATGGTCTTTACAAAAGCTGCACTCTCAAATTTATATTTGGTTTTTGAGAAAAGTTTGTGCAAATCACCTTTAACATTCTCTGCAGTGGCCGCAATAAGAAATTTCTCATCCTTATGTTTGCTGCCAATAGTGTCAATGATAGATGCAGCAGTGCCGTTCCCATAGAAAATTTTTCTTTTACGGAATACGATATGTTTCTGAAGATAGACAGCTGTTGCCTCTGAGTTGCAGAAATACTTCATTGTTTCAGGAACAGTTACTCTCAACTCCTCACACAATTTGAAGAATGCATCAATTGTGGTTTTTGCTGTGAACACTATTGCTGTAAAATCCAGTATGTTTATTTTTTGTGCCCTGAACTCTTTTGCGCTTAGCGGCTCAATTGTAAAAAACGGCTGAAAATCTACGTTAACCTCGTATTTTGAGGTAAGTTCAGCGTACGGAGAGTTGTTCTGCGGAGCTGGCTGTGAAATTAAAATATTTGAAATTTTCATATCTAACTAATTGAAATTGAGGTGCAATAGCACTGCTACTGGCAAAATTTCAAGGGTGCAAAGGTACAAAATATAGAAAAAATGAGAAACATCTTTTTGCATAAAAATTTTGTACAAAGCTGAAAAATATGGTATAAAAACTGCTAATGTGCTGAAAATGATACACAAACGCATTGTACCCATTGGAGCTGTAGGGATAGATTTTATAACAAAAAAGCAACATAATACTAAAATATACCATAAGCAGCAGTAGGTATGGGCTATTTTATCTGTCAGCTTAAATACAGAGTTGATGTTCAGCCAGGCCAGAAATTTGAGTGCTGCACGTCTCAAAGTAAAGAAGAGCATTATAAAAAGGAATATTCCGGCAAATTTTAGGGGTAAGGAGCAGGTATATCCTATTATTTTGGTTGCATATGCAATATTTGCAAATACAAAGGAGGTACAAAGTGTGAGGAAAAGGAATAATGTGTTCCTGCAAGTCTGCAAATTTGACTGGCTTTCAATGGTAATGAGTTTTTTAGTGCCGGTCATTGCAGAAAATGTACAGGCAAGTCCGGCCATTATTCTCCTGTGGGCAACAACAAGAAATGTAACCAATCCTATGATTATAAAGAAATTGGCAATATCCCTATACGGATCCGTGGCCATTATGTTGCCAAGAGGAGCCTCAATTTCTCCAATGGCAATGTAGCTCTCTCTCCACAGTTCCCCAATAGGAATGCTCTGTATCTGCTGTAGCGGAAACATAAAAATCAATTTCCTCTTTTAGCCATATATCCTAAAGCGGTAAGGATGGCAGTTATCTTGTCTCTCTGATCTCCCTGAACAAGAATTTGCCCATCTTTAACCGAGCCTCCAACACCACATCTGGTTTTAAGTGTTTTACCAAGAGACTCAAGGTCATCATTCTTGCCAACAAATCCGTCTACTACCGTAACTTGTTTGCCCCCTCTTCCTTTTTTCTCAAGGGCAACAATAAGTTTTTGGTCTTTAGGTTGTAGTGTCTCTTCTTCAAAGATCTCCTCCTCTTCATATCTGAAATCAGGGTTGGTAGAATAGACCATTCCCAATCGGCTTTTCCAATCGTTATTTGCCATAATCAAACAGTTGCACAATTTTTGTTGCAAAGTTAGTATATTTGTGGCTTTATATAAAAATCAAGAACAGGAATGGAGTTAAAGAAATTCAACAGGATAAACAATATAATCTCTATAGCTGTATTGTTTATTGCATCGTTTACCTATCTCTCTACCATTGAACCTACTGCAAGTTTCTGGGATTGTGGGGAGTTTATAGCATCTTCTTATAAACTGGAGGTGGGTCACCCTCCAGGAAACCCGGTATTTCAGCTTATTGCAAGATTCTTTACATTATTTGGAGGCCCGCAGCAGGCTGCAATGCTTGTTAATGTAATGAGTGCAATGTGTTCGGCATTCACTATCTTTTTCTTGTATCTTACAATTGTTCACCTTGGAAGACGTATTGTAGAGAAGAGTAGGGGTACATTGGACAAAAATTCATCAATTGCAGTGTATGGTGCAGGTGTGGTTGGTGCTTTGGCATATACATTTTCAGATACTTTCTGGTTCTCGGCAGTTGAGGCTGAGGTTTATGCAATGTCTTCATTGTTCACAGCTGTTGTGTTCTGGGCTATGCTAAAATGGGAAGAAGAGGCTGACAGACCTTATGCAAACAGATGGATTGCACTTATAGCATTTCTTATGGGTATATCCATTGGTGTGCATCTGCTTAATCTTCTTACCATTCCGGCGCTTGTATTCATATACTATTACAAGAAATATGAGGTTACAGGAAAGAGAACAGTTATGGTTCTTTTGCTGTCGGGAGTAATACTTGCAGCAATCCTTTATGGAATTATACCGTATCTCCCTAAGATGGCGGCTTATGTGGATCTTCTGTTTGTGAATGGAATGAATCTTCCAATGAATCTTGGGGCGGGGCTTTTTGTTCTTGGTGTCATTGCAGCCGGATTTTGGGGAATTTACAGGACATACAGAAACAAGAGGGTATTGCTCAACACCATTATTTTGTGTGGTACTCTCATTGTGATAGGTTATACAACTTTTGCTGTGGTGGTTATAAGATCATCTGCCAATACCCCTACAAATGAGTATCAGCCGGATAATCCGTTCACCCTTGTAAGGTACATTGGACGTGAACAGTATGGTAGCAATCCGTTGATTTTTGGAGAGACTTTTGCTTCTCAGTATGATGATCTCAAGACTCCACAATATTATAATGTGCTTGATGGCAAGTATGTTAAAGTTGACGGTCCGGCTGTTCCGGTTTATCCTTCAAGCCAGAAGATGTTGTTTCCAAGAATGTGGTCATCAGGGTCTGGTGATAATTATGTTCCTTTCTATCAGATGTATACAGAAGGGAGAGGCAAGTCTGTTCCGGGTGCAAAATACAAGATTCCTACAATGAAGGACAATTTGGCTTATTTCTTTGATTATCAGCTGGATTTTATGTATATGAGATATTTTATGTGGAATTTTGTGGGTAGGCAGAATGACTTGCAGGCAACAATTCCAGGTGACAAATTCAAAGGAAATTGGGAGAGTGGAATATCTTTTATAGATCAGATGCGTTTGGGAGACCAGAGTATAGGCCCGGATTATCTTGTAAACAATAGGGCAAAGAATCATTATTACTTCTTGCCTCTTATTTTGGGACTTATAGGTTTGTTCTACCAACTTAAGAGAGACAACAGAAACTGGGTAGTTACTATGCTGTTGTTCATCCTTACAGGTGTGGCAATAGTGGTTTACCTGAATCAGCCTCCTATGCAGCCAAGAGAGAGAGATTATGCCTATGCCGGTTCATTTTATGTGTTTGCAATTTGGATTGGTCTGGCAGTAATGTGGCTTGCGGAACTTTTGGAGAAGTGTTTGAAAAACAGGGCGGTGTGTGGTGCAGTTGCATCTGCAGTCTGTGTGTTTGTACCATTGCAGATGGCAAGTGAAAACTGGGATGACCATAACAGAAGCGGCAGATATACAGCCAGAGACCTTGCGTACAACTATCTTCAGACATTAGATCCTAATGCAATAGTTGTTACCCACGGAGATAATGATACATTCCCGTTGTGGTATATTCAGGAGGTAGAGGGAGTGCGTACCGATGCGAGAATTATGAATACCTCGCTATTAGGAACAGACTGGTATATAGATCAGATGCAGAACAGAACGTATGAGTCTGATCCGGTGAAGTTTACAATTCCACGTAAACAATATCTCTATGGAACAAATGATTTTGTTCAGGTATATGACCGTTTCAACGGCAAAGTTGTATTGGGCAAACAAGTAATGGAGATATTCAGGAATCCTAAGATTGTACTCCCGATGAGTGACGGCAAAAATCACGACTATATTGCTGCATCCCAGATAGCAATTCCGGTAAATAAGGAGAATGTGAAAAAGTATGGAATTGTTTCAGACAGAGATATGGACAAGGTGCTGGACACTGTTGTGTTGAATATTCCAAACAACAGTTTCTTGAGCAAGACAGATCTTATGGTTCTGGATTTGATATGCAATTATGAGTGGGAGCGTCCTATTTACTTCTTACAGCAGGGAGGCGACCTTCAGATAGGTATTAAGGATTATCTTCAATATGATGGTTTTGCGTACAAGTTTGTTCCAATCAAGACTTCTGTAGGACGGGGTGGCAGTGTTGTAGAGCAGATGGACGACCGCTTGTATGACAGAATTATGAACACCTACAAGTGGGATGGCTTTGCTGCTGAGGATATGAATGTGGATTATCAGAATCTCCTTACATTCAATAATTTGTGCTCTCCAAGAGAGATTATGACCAATTGTGCAAAATGGCTGTTGGCAAATGGGGAGAAAGAGAAGGCTGTAGAGGTGCTTAACAAGATGCAGGAGATAATGCCGGCAAGGAACTTCCCTTTGAACAACTCTGTGATATCTTCACTTACTGAGAGGGTATTGATGGATGCAATTGCTGTATATATTGGTGCTGGTGAGATAGAGAAAGCACAAGCCCTTGCAGATGAATTTGTAGCGGAGACAGAGCTTTCAATTGCATTGTTCAGCACAGGGTATAAGGGCAACTTCCTCTCTACTGATGATTTGCAGCGCAACCTTTACTATCTGTATATGGTGGCAGATGTGTTTGAGAAGAACAACCAGCCAGAGACGGCCAAAAAATATGCAGATCTGATAAACCAGTATTTGGGGGAAGACTAAAGTAGGGCTATAAGTTCTTTAATGAACTTGTCATCTTCATATAGGCGGGGGACTTTGTTCTGCCCGCCTGTTTTACCTCTTTGTTCCATCCATTTAAGGAATGTCCCTTTAGGGAGAGAAATTATTTCAAGTTGCTGCATTGTTGCATCTCCGGCTCTTTTTGCTTCATAGTCGGAGTTTAGTGTGGTGAGATAATGATCGAGCGTTGATGCAAATTGCCCCATAATGGCAGGAGGAGTGCCAAATTCTATTGCCCATCGATGGAACCCCTTTGAGGTTTGGGCGTTGTTCCCCAGCTCCATAAATACAGGGGCCACGGTAAAGTCTGTAACTGTACATTTGCATTTGTTGCAAGCTTTTGCAAGTGCCTGCTCCGCATTTGAAATCATAAGTTCTTCTCCAAAAGCGTTAATATAGAGTTGGGTACGCCCTGTTATCTTTATTTTGTGAGGGAATATAGATGCAAACTCTACGCAATCTCCTATAAGGTAGCGCCATAAGCCTCCAATTGTGGAGATTACAATTGCGTATTTTACTCCACATTGCACATCATTTAAAGTAGGAATCTCTCTAATCTTGCCATTGAGTACATCATCCAATATGGGCATTGGAATAAATTCGTAGAAGATGCCGTTATTTACTGTAAGCAGCATTCCATCTGAAGAGTCATCATCCTCAAATGCAAAGTATCCCTCAGAGGCATTGTAGTTCTCTACATAATGCATATTGCCGCTTGGAATGAGTTTCTGGAAAATAGGCCTGTATGGCTCAAAACCTATTCCACCGTGGCTGAAAAGTTCCATATTTGGCCATACTTCACAAATGTTCCTTTTGCCGGTATATTCCAGTATTTTATTCAGCAACATAAGGTTCCAGCTTGGAACGCCGGAAAAGTTTGTCACATTTTTCTCTGTGCATTCCCTGCAGATTGCTTCAAGTTTCAGTTGGAAATCTCCTATAAGGGCTGTTTCTCTTCTGGGGGTACGTATTGCCTCAACTATTGCAGGTGAATTCTTCAGCAGCAGAGCAGACAAATCTCCAGTTACAATACGTCCCGATTTGTCGGGAACAACACTTCCTCCCAATGTGAGTGCATTGCCTGTAAAGATTTTGCTTTTTGGGTTGTTCAGTATATAGCTTGCCAGCATTCTTTTGAATCCGCCATAATGTGTTGTCTGCAGAGATTCTTCTGTTATGGGGATAAATTTGCTTTTGTCTGAACTGGTACCGCTGGATTTGGCAAACTTCCTTACAGGCTTGTTCCATAATACATAGTCTTCTCCGGCAAGAAGTCTGTTTATATAGGGTGCCGTGTGATTGTAATCCATAACGGGTACCTTTTTCTGAAAATCTGCTATGGTTTTTATCCCGTCAAATCCCATCTCCCTGCCAAATGCACTATTTTTCCCATTCTCAATGAGATAGTTGAACCAGTGCATCTGGTACTGCATTGGCTCTTTTCTGCTCAAGTCAAGTTCTTTGAGCAGTTTATGGGAGTATTTAAGGAATATGGTGTTTATGAAACTCATAAAATCATCGGGATAAAACTATAACAAATCTAACTGAAAATTTGATGCAAAATATCCAAGGATTTTATTTCTATGTTGTTCCCAATGTGGAAAGAAATGTACTCAATCATTCTTTTTGAATATCCAAGGCGGGTTTCTCTGTTCAAATGAAGTTCCAGGGAATCACATTTGAGCTTCTCCAAGTTGGTTGAAGGGGTGTTTATAAGTGAATGGAGCAGCGCAGATTCTCTCTCATCCATAAGTTGGCTCCCGTACATTGGTTGTCCGAATGGATGAACAGTAAACTTGGCGGTAGCAATATCAAAGATTGGGGTAGAGGTGCTGTAATTGTCCAGTGGCATAAATCCCAACATCTTGCAAAGGTGGGTTATGAAGTGGATATGAAAATTTGCCACCCCTTCTGTAATGTGTTCCAGTATCTGTATAGAAGAACTTATAAAACTGTACAGATGTGGGTTAGCCTCTGCTTCACGTATGGTTTTTCCCAACAGCTCACTTATGAAGATTGCAATGGAACTTTTGTATATGTCGCTTCTCAAAGAAGAGAGATTATATGGCATTGTTATCTCCCTTATTGTGGGCATAGACTGTGTGCCGTTGCTATAGGTAACAACATCTAAAATGTTGAGCTTGTGAAGAATGGCAGCATTGCGCATCTTTTTGGATGAACCTCTGAAATAGAGTGCGGTACGCCCTGCGGTGTTGGAATAACACTGCACCACAATTCCTGTATCACCGTGCTTGATGGTGTGGAGTACAATTATTTGGCTTTTGGCAAGCATTTAAGATACTCTGCAAGGGCTCTCATTGCCTTTCCTCTGTGGGAAATGGCATTTTTCTCATCCAATGATATTTCCGCCAATGTTTTGTTGTAACCTTGCGGAATAAATACAGGGTCATAACCAAAACCTTCGCTGCCACTACGGGAAGTTGCAATTTCCCCCTCCAGAACACCGTTGAAAATTTCAAGTTTCCCGTCAATTATAAGGGCAACCACAGTTCTGAATCTGGCAGTTCTGGAAATTTTCCCCTCTTTGGCCTCAACAGTTGCCAACTCGGCAAGGAGTTTTTCCATATTGGCATCGCTTCCTTTATCTGGTCCTGCATATCTGGCAGTGTAAACCCCGGGGGCACCTCCAAGAGCATCCACTTCAAGTCCTGTGTCATCAGCAAAACAGTTTTTTCCAAACTTTTCCCACAAATATTCCGCTTTCTCAATTGCATTGGCCTGCAAAGTGTCTCCATTCTCGGGAATATCTTCTGTCAGTCCAAGCTCTTTTGGCATAATTAGTGCAAAAGAATCACCAAGTGCCTTTTGAGCCTCAATCACTTTGTGTTGGTTGCCGGTGGCAAAAATAATCTCCATATAAGTATGTTTAATTTTGCCCAAAGGTACTAAATTGTATAATTTTGCTTTTGATTAAAAGAGAAATATTATGAAGAAATTTTGGATTTTTGTTTGGGTGTTTTCTGTAGGACTATTTGTCGGGAATAATATTTTTGCCCAATCAGCCAATTTTAAGACAGGAAAGGCCCTTGAGGTGCAATACAATATTTTAAGGGAGTTGAGTGCCGGATTTGTGGATAGTATAGATGTGGATGAACTCACCACAAAAGGGATAAATGCAATGCTGAGTTCATTGGATCCTTATACAGAGTATATTCCCGACGAAAATGAAGAGGATCTGGAGCTGATGCGCACAGCATCTTATGGTGGAATAGGGGCAATGATCAGAAAAATTGATTCGGTAGGAGTTCTTATTTCCCAGCCATATTTGGGTTCCCCTGCAGTAAAATTTGGGTTGGAGCCCGGTGATTTCATACTTGCAATAGACGGGGAGAGTGTTTTGCCTCTTCCGGTAGACAAATGCAGTGAGAGAATGAAGGGACAACCGGGTACACAAGTGAAATTTTTGGTAAGGAAAGGGCGCACAGGAGAGGAAAAGGAGATAATTGTAACAAGGGAGAGAGTTCATATTCCAGACGTATCTTACAGTGGAGTTTTACAAGATTCCATAGGTTATATAAGGTACGACGCCTTTACTGAAGGTGGAAGCCGTGATTTCAGAAAAGCTTTTGAGGGGTTGCAGCAGGAGGGGATAAAACATCTTGTAATAGATTTGAGGGGTAATGGAGGTGGAATAGTGGATGAGGCAGTGAATATACTCTCTTTGTTCTTGCCAAAGGGAACATCAGTAGTATCGGCAAAAGGAAGGACACAGCGCTCTATTTTTGAAATGAAAACTCTTACAGAGCCACTTGATACCATTATTCCCATAACAGTACTTGTAAACTCAGCCTCAGCTTCGGCATCTGAGATTATTGCGGGGGCAATCCAGGATCTGGACAGAGGAATGATTGCTGGAACACGCACATACGGCAAAGGATTGGTGCAAGGATTCCGCCCTGTAGGCTATAACGGAAGCCTTAAACTTACAACAGCAAAATACTACACCCCAAGCGGAAGATGTGTTCAGGCAATAGATTATTCCAACAGAAATTCAGACGGCAGCGTAGGTGCTGTGCCGGATTCATTGAAGAGAGCTTTCAAGACACTGAAAAAGGGGCGTACAGTTTATGATGGAGGTGGTATTACTCCCGATACCCTTATTAAGGCAGAGTCTTACAGCCGCCCTGCCTATTCACTTGTAGCAAATGACATCTTTGGAGAGTATGCCATAGAATATTATAAAAAGTATCCTTCTATTGCCACTCCAGCGGAATTTGCCCTTACAGATGCGGAATACGAAGATTTTGTAAAATTTGCATCAGCCAAAAACTTTGACAGCCGCAGTGCTGCCCAGGCCCAGTTGGACCAGATGCTCAATGCCGCAAAAAGTGAAGACCTGTATGAACTTTACAAACCGGAATTTGACGCCCTTGAGAAAAAGCTCACCATCTCCAAAGAAGATATGTTAAGGGTAAAGAAAGCCGAGTTCAAACCACTGCTTGAAGAGGAAATTGTATACAAATACTACTATACCCCAGGCAGAATAGAATCAATCATCCGAAACGATGAGCAATTGCATAAGGTGCTGGAGGTGATAAAGTAAGGGTGTCTTTTGGCTAAAGTGTCATCTCTCCCCACTCCTGCTCAAACAATTTCTGTGTGGCAACGGGGTCTTTGAGGATTTCCTGAAAAGCGGCAAGTCGGGTGGCATTGTGAGACTGGGGAATCCACAGACGGAGGTAGCCGCCACAGGCATATTTTTCTGCCATGTGTTCTAAGAAACGTCTGTAGTGCCCCTCCTTGTCCAGTTCAGGATAGTGTGTGAGACCGTACTGGATGGTGCGTCGGACAATGGTCGGGCCGTCTATGATGCGGTCTGCTTCAGCAACAATTTTGCCGTATATGCTGCGTGGCTCGTGGGAACTGGAGGCGCGGTGGTCCTCAACAGCCTGTGCCATAATCTCAATCTGTTCGGAGGAGAAGAGGGTTTCCCCGTTTGTAGGGTATTCTGCACCAAAAGAGAATATGTCCGGCTCACCCAATGGTTCTCCGGAAGCGGTACTGTCGGGAAGCAGAAAACTCCTCAAAACAGTGTCTTCCCTAAGTATTCTTCCCGATGAAATATGATGGTTTTCCCTCCCCTCACATAAGCCAGTGTCGTGGTAGGCGGCAACTGTATAGACCATATTGTGGTCTACCTCATAATGGGCAGCCAGCTGCATACTTCTGCGGATTACCTCCTCTACGTGCTCCAACTGGTGGGCTGCATCAAAACCGTTGTAGCGGGGCAGAATCTCCCTCTCAATATATTCAACCAGTTGTTTGTGCATAAATCACTAATTAAACATTCCCCAACTTCACCATCATTGCACTTGGGGAACAAATTCGCAGCAAAACATTCCCGGGAGCAACAGCGCCACTATATATTACTCAAAAATGTATACTTTGTCTGATCTGCGGAGCCTTTCGGGAACAGCAATTGAGCATTTCTCACCCTTTACAGCTTTGTCTGCAGGGACAAGATCCACGCGAATCTCCTCCGGCTGCATTTCAATTACACCTGTAGACGGGCCAATGATAAGGATGTTCTGGCCCACATTAATTTCTCCTGTCTCAACCAAAATTTCTGCAACCCCAATGTTTGCGAAATAGTTTGTCACTTTTCCAACATATGTTTTCTTTTTGGTAGCCTTGCTGCCATAAACATCACTCCACTCTCCAAGACGGGCTCCCTGGTAGTAGCCGTCCCAGAATCCGCGGTTGAATACCTCAGAAACACCCTCCTTCAACGAAGCTGCGTACTCAGGTGTATAAGTTCCGGCAATAACGGCATCTGCAGCAGCCCTGTAGGCAGCGGTGACTTTCTTTACATACTCTGCACTGCGGGCTCTACCCTCAATTTTGAATACAGAGACTCCTGCATCAATTATCTTGTCCATAAACTCAATGGTACACAAATCCTTGGGTGACATTATATACTTGTTGTCCACCTCAAGTTCAATACCTGTCTCCAAATCTGTAACCTTGTAGCCGCGGCGGCACAACTGGTAGCAGGCACCTCTGTTGGCAGAGGCTCCATAATGCTGCAGGCTCAGATAGCATTTTCCCGATACCGCCATACATAATGCTCCGTGGCAGAACATCTCCAACTGCACCTCCTTCCCCGACGGGCCTTTAATTCCCTCCTCTACAATCCTTCTCTTTATCTCCTTAACCTGCGGCAAAGTAAGCTCACGTGCCAGAACAACCACATCCGCAAATTGGGCATAGAACTTTACAGCCTCAAAGTTTGAAACATTCAGCTGGGTGGATATATGAACTTCCACACCAATCTGGCGGGCATACGAGATAACTGCCATATCTGATGCAATTACCGCGGTAACACCTGCCCTTTTGGCTTCATCCAATGCGTGGCGCATAGGTTCAAGGTCATCATTGTAGATGATGATGTTCAGGGTGAGATAAGATCTTACTCCGTGTTCCTTGCATATCTCCACTATACGGTAAATGTCGTCGGGATTAAAATTGTTTGCCGAATGTGAGCGCATATTAAGGTTCCCAATTCCAAAATATATTGAGTTCGCTCCACCCTGGATTGCTGCCATAAGGCACTCAAAATTCCCCGCAGGGGCCATTATCTCAAGTTCCATATCTGTGTGTGGTAGTCTATTTGATCCTTTTAACAAGTTTGTCTGCAAAAAATTGCAGCTGTTCAATCTGTGCAGGGGTGAAATCAACCTTTGAAATTGTTTCAATGGCCTTGTTGTAATATCCCATAATTGCTTTTGTTGCGCTCTCTTTTATCCCCAAGGTGGTGTACATCTGCTTCATTCTTTCAATTTTTTCCTCACCCTGTTCCTCTGTAAGAGCCATTATGGCATTCAGTTCTTTCCTTTGTGCATTGTCTGCAACTTTGAATGATTCAACAAGTAACCAGGTTTTTTTGTTGTTCAGGATATCTCCCCCTATTTTCTTTCCAAATACATTTCCTTGTCCGAATGTGTCAAACAGATCATCCTGAATCTGGAATGCTATACCAAGGTGGAAGGCAAAATCATATAGAGCCTGTGATGTCTTTTCATCTGCGCCAGCTATCAATGCTCCCATTTTGGCAGAGCAGGCAATCAGCACTGCTGTTTTCAGACTTATCATTGAGATATAATCTTCCAGAGTTATATATGGAAGATTTTCAAAGTTCATATCGTATTGCTGTCCCTCGCAAACCTGAGCGGCAGTTCTGGTGAAAAGGGACAATACTTGAGGCAATACTTTCTGAGGACAGTCAGCCAACAGTTCGTATGCTTTAATGCTCATTACATCACCGCTGAGAATGGCAATATTGTTGTTCCATTTCCTGTAAACTGTCTGCTGGCCGCGACGCAACTCCGCCTGGTCCATAATGTCGTCGTGGATAAGGGTAAATCCGTGGAAAATTTCCAGAGCGAGTGCCGGATACAAAACGGATTTCTCAATCTTGTCACAGAAGAGATTATAAGTGAGCAGACAAAGTTCCGGGCGCAGTCTCTTGCCGCCAATTGAAATCATATACTCTATTGGCTCATAAAGCTCTGAAGGCTCAAGTTTGAGGTTGATGGCTGCAAGTCCGTTTTCTACATATTTGTCAAGTTCTGCAATTGTAAACATAATCTCTTTTAAACTTTTTTATCCCGCAAAGTTAATGGTTTTTGCACAAATTGCTATCTTTACGCAATCGCATTTGAGCAATAATTATGGATACGGCAAATAAAGCTACAGTAGTAAAACATACAGGAAGCCATTACCTCCTTTCAAAGCTTCCACAATGGGAGCTGTTCCCTGCTGTAATCAAGGGTAAGTTAAGGCTTAAGGGGTTCAATTCAACCAATCCCATAGCAGTTGGAGATGTAGTTGTGTATGAAGGTGGGGATGGGGAACTTGCCACCATTAAGGAGATACTGCCAAGGAAGAATCACATTGTTAGAAAATCTACAAATTTGTCCCGACAGTCACACGTTATAGCCAGTAATCTGGATATGGTTTTCCTTGTAGTTACGGTAGATATGCCTGAGGTGAAACTCCCTTTTGTAGACCGTTTCCTGGTAACCTGTGAGGCATATAATGTTCCGGTAACCATAGTACTTAACAAAATGGATATCTATACTCCACAGGCATTGGAAATGGTGGAGGCATTCAAGCAGATATACTCACACGCCGGTTACAAGATTATTGGGAGTTCTGCTGCCACAGGATTGGGACTTGATGAGATAAGGGAGAGCTGCAAAGAGAAGGTGGTCCTGTTTTCAGGACAGTCGGGAGTTGGAAAATCATCCCTTATAAGTGCCCTTGATCCCAATCTCAATCTTAGGGTAGGGGAAATTTCTGCATATCACCAGCAGGGAAAGCATACAACCACTTTTTATGAGATGCACCCAATAAGTACCGGAGGATTTGTGATAGATACCCCCGGTATCAGAGGCTTTGGACTGGTTGATGTTTCACAACTTGAGTTGAGCACATATTTCCCGGAGATGCTCAGAGTTGAGGACAATTGCCGTTTTGTCCCTTGTACACATACTCACGAACCTGGATGCGCTGTTAAGGAGGCTGTTGAAAATGGGGAGATTTCTGTAGAACGGTATGAATCATATCTTGGAATGTTGGATGAGCAGACTAAGTACAGGTAGCGGCCCAATGAACAGAACCGTTCTTAAGCTGGCCATACCAAGCATCTTTGCAAATATAACAGTTCCATTGGTTGGAATGGCAGACACAGCCATTGCCGGAAGATTGGGTGATGCATCTGTGTTGGGAGGTATTGCCATTGCCTCCATGCTTTTTGACCTCCTGTACTGGAATATGGGTTTTCTCAGATTGGGGACAGGAGGAATGGTGGCACAAGCATTCGGCAGCAAGAATTATAAAGAGGCAATGAACGTTTTTGCTATGGGTATGGCCACAGCATTTGCCTTTGCCATTCTGTTCATTTTGTTGCAGTGGTTCTATGTAGAGGGGGCTTTGTCTCTTATAGAGTGTTCGCCGGAGGTTGCTTTGCTTGCCAGAGAGTATTTTTTCATTAGAATTTGGGCTGCACCTGCAACTCTTTCCCTTTATGTTTTCAAAGGTTTCTTCATAGGAATGCAGAATGCTGTAAGTCCTATGGTTGTGGATATTGCAGTAAATGTCACAAATGTTGTGGCAAGCATCTTTTTTGCGTTTTATGCAGATTTTGGATTTGTTGGGATAGCGTGGGGTACATTGTTGGCACAATATGTGGGGCTGTTAATTGCATCTGCTTTTCTTATGGTACATTATAGGGCATATTTTCATCTTGTAGATTTGCGTGGAAGTATGCAGTTGTACAAGATTAAAAAATTCTTTGCACTCAATGCAGATCTTTTTGTACGCTCTTTGGGGATACTCTTCATATATGCAGGACTCACTTCTTTGTCTGCAAATTATGGCGATGTGGCCCTGGCCGCAAATTCTGTGATGATGAAACTGATGCTTCTCTATTCATATTTTGTAGATGGGTTTGCGTATGCAGGAGAGGCTTTGTCGGGAAGATACATAGGGGCCAGGGATAAAAACTCTCTTGTAAAGGCGGTGAAGGTGATTTTTGTGTGGTGTGCAGGGATAAGTGTCATCTCCATTTTTGGGTATTGGATTGGAGGGGAGTGGCTCTTCAGGTTTATGGCAACAGATCCACAGGTTATAGCAGAGTCTGCAGCATATCTTCCCTGGTTGCTGGTTATGCCTCTTGTGGGGAGTGCGGCATTTACTTGGGATGGAATTTTTATTGGGGCAACTGCCACTAAGGCCATAAGAAATTCAATGTTGTGTGCCGTTGCGGGATTTTTTGCAAGTTATTGGATTTTCAGGGATTCCATTGGTGTGCACTCTTTGTGGGTAGGGTATATGGTACACCTTGTAATAAGAACATTATATCTTTCGGTTACAGCAAAAAAAGAGGTTTTGAAGCATAGAAAATTTTCCTAACTTTATACTTTCAATAAAACTTAGGAAATAATGAAAAAACTTTTCTTTCTACTTCTTTGCCTTCTGCCATTTTTTGCAGCAGCAGAAACATTGTATTTTCCGTATAATCCATCTCTATCTCCTTGCGGACAGACAATATATTTTTCGTATGATGGTGATATATTCAGTGTCCCTGCAGAGGGAGGACTTGCAATGAGACTGGTTTCTCTTGGGGGAAATGAGAACAGCCCAAAAGCTTCACCTTGTGGCAAGTACCTGGCATTTGCGTCGGATATACAAGGTAATAATGATGTATATGTTGTACCTGTAAATGGGGGTGAGGTCAAGAGACTTACCTGGCACGAGGGAAACGATGTCCCTGTTGGTTGGAGCAAGGATTCCAAATATGTGTATTTTGAGAGCAATAGGGCAAATAACAAAACCACATATAAGGTGGCTGTGAGTGGCGGTACCCCTATAAGACTTTTCTCAAACTATTTCAATACCGTCATAAATGTGGCAGAGAATCCTGTGACAGGAGAACTTTATTTCAACGAGTCTAACGAGAGTATCAGTTTCCCTACCAGAAAACGTTATGTTGGAGACCATAACTCAAATGTAAAGAGCTGGAACCCTGTAAAAAAGGTTTACAAGGAACTGACTTCGTATGAGGGTAAGGATACCTGGCCTATGGCAGACAAGAACGGTAATCTGTATTATGTGACAGACAGGTTCAATAAGGAGTCAAATATTGTAAAGCATAACCCTGCAGGAGAGCCTGTGCAACTTACCTCATACAACAAATCTGTGCAATACCCGTCTGTAAGTTTTGGCGGTGATGCAATGGTGTTCCTGCTTGAATACAAGATTCACTATATGAATCTGGCAACAGGAAAGGTTACAATTCCCCAGATAACAATAGCAGACAATAATGTGGATATCGGGAGGAACTTTAAAGATGAGGTTCCGTCAAAGGTTGCTGTTTCTCCCGACAGCAAAAAGTTTGCAATGTCAATCAGAGGATTGCTTTATGTAGGCGATGCAGAGGGCAAATACCAGCACAAACTCAATACGCCTGTCTCAGAGCGTGTGGATGAGATTGTTTGGGGTGCAGACAACAACACAATCTACTATACGAGAA
Source organism: Candidatus Egerieisoma sp. (assembly GCA_045645465.1). GTDB lineage: Bacteria > Bacteroidota > Bacteroidia > Bacteroidales > UBA932 > Egerieousia. The sequence continues at coordinate 8,746 of JAZRIV010000037.1, read as the reverse complement.
CCAATAATGGGTTTACTGCTTTATATACAATCAAGGGCGATGGGTCTGCACCTGAAAAACTGCTTTGGAAAGCGGAGTGTAACCTGAAGAATCTGAAATTGTCCAACAAGAAAAACAAGCTGGCATTTGTTCAGGGGAATAATGCTGTAATGGTCTTTAATATATCTGACAATAAGGTGACGAAACTTGCCGATGCACAATTCTGGTCATATACAAGGTACTCCCTAAACTTCTCGTATGATGATTCATATCTTGCATTTGAGGCAATGAACCTGTTTGAAGGGGACATTTTCCTGTATTCATTCAAAGAGAAAAAATTGCACAACCTTACCAATTCTGCCTGCAGTGAAGGTAAACCTTGCTTTTCTCCCGATGGAAAATATATGTATCTGACAGCAAACCTTTACGGGACATCATTCCCACGTGGAGGAGGTGCAGGTTCTGTGTACAGACTTCCTTTGTTGGACTACAATACAAAACCATTCAAATCAGACATCTACGACAAATTGTTTGAGCAGGCACCTGCTGATGAGAAAGGTAAAAAAGATGCCAAGGGTGATAAATCAGAGAAGGATGCAAAAGCAGATAAGGCGGAAAAAGGCGCTCCGGAGGTGAAAATAGATTTCAATGATATCTTCAGCAGACTTGAGGAGTTGAAATTCAAAGGTGGATACAATTTGTATACATTTAAGGATAAAGATAAGGCGTGGCTGATAGTTTCGGGCAGGGAAGGTGTCCAGGCTCTTGAGATTTCAGACCCGTATGCAGAAATAAAGACTATAAAAGACTTGAAACGAGGTACCCTTATCAATTCAGACAAGGATTTGTTTGCAGTTAATGGAGCAGATATCTATAAAATAGATTTGAAACAGGGGAGGGCTACCAAAGTTGCTGCCATTAAGGTGAGTGTTGAGAAGAATCTGAAAGATGAATTCAACCAGATGTTCTATGAGGCTTGGGGGCTTATGGACCAGAACTTCTATGATGTGAATTTCCACGGAACAGACTGGAAAGCCAATAGAGATTATTATGCTTCATTCTTGCCGTATGTGAGAAACAGGGCAAACCTTATTACTCTGTTCAATGATATGCTTGGTGAACTTAACTCATCACATCTCGGATTCCGTTCACAGGGGCCGGACCAGCAGGCTCCCCAAACTAAGACATACTCTGCTGAAACAGGTATAATCTGGAACAATACCAGCCCTTATATTGTTGAGAGTACAGTTGCAGGTTCGCCAGCCCATAGTGTGGATACAGATGTGCAGAAAGGTGACCTTCTGGTTGCAGTAAATGGAGTGAGAGTGTCTCAAGCAGCAAACAGAGAGAGTTATCTTGCATCAGCGGTGAATGCACCTGAAGTGAAATTCACATTCAGCAGAAAGGGAAAAGAATTTGATGTTAAAATTCATACAATCCCGTATGGACAGTTGAAAGGTCTGCTTTATGATGAGTGGGAAGAGAACAACAGGACCAAGGTGGAGAAGTTGGGTAAAGGACGTATTGCATATACCCATATGAAAGCTATGGGTGCAGAAGATTTGAGTGCATTCCTTAAAGATATGCATACCAGAACAATTGGGAAGGAGGCTATTATCCTTGATTTGCGTTATAACAATGGTGGTAACGTACATAAGGAGGTTCTGGATTTCTTGGGACAGAAAGCCCATTACAACTGGGCTTTCAGAGACAATAAAACCAATTCTCATCCTAACGTAACTCCTGGTGATATGCCAATAGTTGTACTGGTAAATGAGAGGAGCCTTTCAGATGCGGAGGTTACGTCAAACGGAATAAAGACCCTGAACCTTGCAACCATAGTTGGTACAGAGACATACCGTTGGATTATATTTACTACCGGTGCGAGTATGCTGGACGGAACATATCTCCGTCTTCCGGCTTGGGGATGCTACTCATTGGATGGGAAAGACCTTGAATTTACAGGTGTGAAACCTGATATTTATGTGAAAAATACTTTCAAGGACAGATTGGATGATAAAGATCCTCAGTTGGAAAGAGGTGTAGAGGAAATTTTGCGCCAATTGAAGAAATAAACATAAAATCAGTGCTATATGAAGAGAGATTTGAAATACCTGCAGCTTCTGGCCAAAAGTTTCCCTACAATTCAGGCTGCCAGTACAGAGATTATAAATCTGGAGGCTATCCTCAATTTGCCTAAAGGGACAGAGCACTTTGTTACAGACCTTCACGGAGAGCACGAAGCATTCCAGCACGTGTTGAAGAATGCATCGGGAGTGATAAAGAGGAAAGTGGAGGATATATTTGGCCATTCTTTAAGGGAGGCAGAGAAGAGTGAATTGTGTACACTCATCTATTATCCGGAGGAGAAGCTCAAGATAATTAAAGGGCGGGAGAAAGAAAAAGATCTGCACGAGTGGTACAAGGTTATCCTTATGAGACTGGTTAAGGTGTGTTCAAATGTATCTACAAAATATACCAGATCCAAGGTGCGCAAGGCTATGCCACAGGAATATGAGTATATTATTCAGGAATTGTTGCATGAGTCTAAAAGCGGTGAGGCCAACAAGCATGACTATATAACTGCCATAGTGGAGACAATAATATCTACAGGAAGGGCAGATCACTTCATCATTGCCATTTGTAATCTCATACAGCGTCTTACAATAGATTCGTTGCATATTATTGGTGATATCTATGATAGGGGCCCGGGGGCCCATATCATTCTTGATATCCTTGAGGGGTATCATAATTGGGATATACAGTGGGGCAATCACGATCTTGTATGGATGGGAGCGGCAGCCGGCAGCCAGGCGTGTGTGGCCAATGTTGTCAGGATGTGTTCGAGGTATGCCAATTTTAAGATTCTTGAGGAGGGCTATGGAATAAATTTGTTGCCTTTGGTGACATTTGCAATGGATGTATACGGAGATGACCCTTGTACCATCTTCAGACCTAAAGGTACGGATGCCGAAGGTCTTAACCCTAAGCAGACCAGACTGGTGGCGCAGATGCACAAGGCTATAACAGTTATTCAGTTCAAACTGGAGTATGAAGTTATAAAGAGGAGGAAAGAGTTTGGAATGGATGACAGGAATCTGTTGCATCTGATAGATTATGAAAAGGGTACAGTTACCATTGACGGAAAGGAGTATCCTTTAAGAGACAAGAACTTTCCTACAATAGATCCGAAGAATCCATATAAGCTTACCCCAGAGGAGAAAATTGTAGTTGAAAAACTTACCCACAATTTTGAGCATAGTGCCCATATGGCAAAACATATGCAGCTGCTGTATTCACACGGTGCCCTGTATCTTGTAAGGAACTCAAATCTGCTTTACCACGGTTCTGTGCCATTGAATGAGGATGGAACCTTTAAGGTGCTTAACATACAAGGTAAGGACTACTCCGGTAAAGCTTTGTTTGACAAGATAGACCAATTGGTGCGTCAGGCATATTTTGAAACAGACAAACCTGGGGAAAAACAGTTTGGACAAGACTTTATATGGTACTTGTGGTGCGGCCCGGTTTCTCCACCTTTTGACAAGAACAGAATGGCAACCTTTGAGCGCTATCTCCTTTCAGACAAGGAGGCCCAGAAGGAGCACAAAGGGTGGTACAATGTGCTTAAGAACAATAAGGAGACATGTGAGATGATTCTTAAGGAATTTGGAGTTGAGGGGGAGCCTTCGCATATAATTAACGGTCATATTCCAGTAAAGACCGCTAAAGGTGAGAGCCCCATTAAGGCTGGTGGAAAACTGCTTATGATTGACGGCGGATACTCAAAGGCTTACCAGCAGGAGACAGGTATTGCAGGATATACCCTCATTTACAATTCATATGGGTTGAGATTGGTTCAGCATGAGTCGTTTGAATCCACCCAAAAGGCAATTGAGCAAGGGAAGGACATTATTTCTGAGACAAAGGTTGTGGAGTTTATGGAGAAAAGGAAACTTGTAAGGGATACAGATAACGGAAAACGGATGATTGCTCAGATAGATGATCTCAAACAGCTTTTGGCAGCATTCAGAAGGGGATTGATAAGATAGTACATAATTATTGTGGGGGCAAAAAATATAATTACCTTTGCCCCCGCATTTTTTAGACAAGTAATATTATGAACTGGTTCAGTGATTTGATTACAGGAACATCCATAGCACATGCTGTGCTGGTATTGTCGGGAGTAGTGGCATTGGGTGTGCTCCTTAGCAGAATTAAGATTTGTGGTGTCTCTTTAGGCGTTACCTGGATTCTCTTTGTGGGTATTGTTGCAGGGCATTTCGGACTCTCTGTCAATGGTGATATCCTTAATTTTGTGAAAGAGTTCGGACTTATACTTTTTGTTTATTCTGTGGGTCTGCAGGTTGGTCCGGGATTTTTCTCTTCATTCAAGAAAGGTGGTCTTACACTCAATGGTGTGGCTGTACTTACGGTATTGATGAGTGTGCTTCTGGCATATATCATACATCTTGTTACAGGTACAAGCCTCATTACTATGGCTGGTGTTCTTTGTGGTGCAGTTACCAATACACCTGGATTGGGCGCAGCACAGCAGGCATACGTAGAGGCTACAGGTGTGGCTGACCCTTCCATTGCTATGGGTTATGCGGTGGCATATCCTCTTGGTGTGGTGGGTATTGTAATGTCTATAGTTCTTATAAAGAGCCTGTTTGGAATGTCAATGGAGAAGGAGCTTGAAAAAGCAACCGGTTCAAATGCCGATGCTGCCAAAATGGCTACAAAATATTCTGTTGAGGTAAAGAACAATGCGGTTATTAGCAAGACAATAGAGGCTTTGCATTCTCTTATAGATAAAGATTTTGTGGTCTCAAGACTATGCAGGGCAACAGGAAAGGTTGAGATTCCAACTTCAACTACAACTCTTATGGAGGGGGATAAGGTTCTTGTAATTTCTGTTGAGGCTAACAAAGAGCATCTGGTTGCATTTTTGGGACAGGAGATTGAGATGAGTTCAGAAGAGTGGCAGGATATGGACAGCCAGATGGCATCCAGAAAGATTATTGTAACAAAACATAGCATTAACGGCAAAACATTGGGTGAACTTAAAATCCGCTCTGTATTTGGTCTTAATGTTACCAGAGTTACCAGAGCCGGTATTGATCTTATGGCTGCACCGGATCTTGAATTGCAAGTGGGTGACAGAGTGCGTGTTGTTGGTGATGAAAAGAATATTGAAAACCTGGCGAAAGCTTTGGGCAACTCTTCTAAACAGCTCAGCACTCCTAATCTGTTGCCAATCTTCCTTGGTATAGCGGTGGGTGTAATCTTTGGTTCCATTCCGTTTATGTTGCCAGGTATGCCGTCTCCAGTAAAGATGGGTCTTGCCGGTGGACCTCTTATCATTTCTATCCTTATGGGAAGGTTCGGACATAAATTCAAGGTTGTTACATATACCACATTCAGTGCAAATATGATGCTCAGAGAGGTTGGTATCTCACTTTTCCTTGCAGCGGTAGGTATTGCCTCGGGAGCAGGATTTGTAGATACAGTGGTAAATAAAGGAGGGTTTGCGTGGATAGGCTATGGACTTATAATAACATTTGTCCCTATGATTGCTGGTGCTGCAATTGGCAGGTTTGTCTTTAAGTTCAACTATTTCCAGCTTATGGGACTTATTGCTGGAAGTGGTACAAATCCGTCGGGACTGGCATATTCAAATTCAATTTCTCCAATAAACCAGCAGGCTGTTTCCTATGCCACAATTTATCCGTTGGTAATGTTCCTGAGAGTGCTTACGCCTCAGCTTCTGGTTTTGATGGCATTGTAAAGGGTATTTGCTCTTTTTAGAAATTTCCGTCTCTCCAAAAAAAGAAATTTTTTGCGGAAGGGACGGAAATTTTTCTTTTTCAGCAAATCTGTTTTGGCAGAAACAGATAATATTGCGGCAAAAAGAGTTATGGGAAGATTATTTGGATTTGTTTTGATTGTTGTCCTTATTGTTGCATCCTGTGCAGACAGACAGGCTGCAGATGAAGTGTGTGATGGAACACATACGGTTTCTGTACAACTGAGATATATGGAGACAAACCCCTTTACAAAGTCTGCGAAAGTGATGGATGATATTCTTATAGAGAACGTTAATGTTTACGTTGCTGATAGTGAAGGTGGGTTGGTATATCAGGATTATTTTTCTGGGAGCAATGTTGCTTTTGAGCCGTTTGATGTAAAGGAGGGAGATCTGTTTAATGTATATGTCATTGCCAATTGGGGTGAGAGAATGAGTGTGGGAGAAGAGTATGAACTCACTGATTTTGTATATAGTGTCTCAAATCCGGAAAGTATTGTGGATGATAAGGTCTCCACACTGTTGTGTGGCAAGATTGAAGGGGTTATGTTTCCATCCGGCAGCTTTGTGCTGGATGTGCCGATGAGAAGAGTATTGGCAAAAGTGAAGATAATTTGTGATTTTTCTGATGTGGCAAGTTCTGTTGAGATTACACCATTGAGGGTAAGTATAAAGAATATTCCTCCATTGACACCTTTGTTTGATGACAATGTCCCGTCAGAGGTGTGTGACGGCGCAGTATATGAGGGGAGTGACCTTGACAGTCTGGAGACATCGGGACTTGATTTCTATATGTTTGAGAACCTGCAAGGGTATATTGGAGAAGCCTCTACCAATAAGGAAAAAGCAAATATGATGACTTCAGAAGCTTTACAGACAGCCAGTTATGTGGAGATGGAGTGCAATGTGGTTTCTTCCGACAAAAGAGGTACAATGGTATACAAGTTCTTTTTAGGGACTGATCATACCAATTGCAATGTGTTGAGGAATGCATTGCAGACTATACTTGTGCTGTTCAGAGGTAGTGTATCCCAAGATGAGAACAGTATAAGTGTGGATAATTCTGCACTGGGGAACAGGGTATCCTACATAAAGGTTTCTCCTTCAATAATAAAATTCCTGTCCAGCAAACAGTCGTCCAAACAGTGCAGGTTAACTGTATATCCTGATGATGCCATTGATAAGAGGGTTGTGTGGAGAACTACAGATTCAACGGTGGCAACTGTAGACCAGAATGGACTTATAACAACTCAGGGAATGGGCAAATGCGACATAGTGGCAACATCTGTAGACCGTTCTTCTGCCAGTTATAACGTTTCAGTGGTGGTAAACAATTATACTGGCGGTTAGTTGGCAATTTGCGTGGAGTTGGGTATTTTTGTCCTGTAATCTTTAATGACAGTTGTATATATGGGTAAGAAAAAGAGGGAATTTCCCAATACTTATGTTATCATCTTTGCAATAATTATAGTTTGTGCACTTGCAACGTGGTTTGTGCCGGGAGGCGAATATGTTAAGGAAGCTGCGACTGCTGTTCCGGGAACGCAGGTGGAGTTCAGGGAGGTGCCTGCTGTAGGACAATGGTGGCGGGTTATGGAGGCTTTCTACAACGGTTTTACCAAACAGGCAGGAATCATCTGTTTTATCCTTGTGATTGGCGCATCTTTCTGGGTGGTGAACAGGAGCAGGGCAATAGATGCCGGTATTTTCTCATTTCTTAAGTTTGTAACCCGCCTTGAGCAGAACAGGGCTTTGGCAAAAGTTGGTGTGAACAATATTGTTATTGTCCTCATTATGCTTATGTTCAGCCTTTTTGGAGCAGTATTCGGGATGAGTGAGGAGACAATAGCCTTTGTGGTAATTCTTGTACCGCTGGCAATCTCAATGGGATATGATTCAATTGTGGGTGTATGTATGGTGTATGTTGCAGCCCACGTGGGATTTGCCGGGGCTATGCTCAATCCCTTTACTATAGGTATAGCACAGGATCTTGCAGGATTGCCTATGTTTTCTGGTATTGAATACAGGTTTTTCTGTTGGGTTGTCCTTAATGTAATAACTATAGCATTTGTATTGCTGTATGCCAACAGGGTAAAGAAGAATCCACAAAAATCAATTATGTATGAGATTGATGCACATTGGAGGAGTCATATTGCAGAGCACGGGGAGGGGGTAGAGTATTATACCAACAAGGCATCCTGGATCTCATTTGCAATAGCATCTTCTGTGGTAATACTGTTTACTGTAGGATACAGCGCTGACACATACCTTTCTGTAGGGGCCCAAAAATATCATACAGCCTGGCTTCTGCCTGTAATTGCAGTTGCATTCATTGGTACAGGCATAATGGCATTGCGCAAGTCTGTACACTTTTATATACTTTCACTTTTAGGTTTTACAATAGTATATCTGGTTGTGGGTGTACTTGGGTTCAGCTGGTATATTGGTGAAATCTCCGCATTGTTCCTTACCCTTGGAGTACTTGGAGGAATTGCAATGGGGCTGAGCGGCAACTCTATAGTAAAGGAACTGATGGATGGTGCAAAAGACATTTTAAGTGCAGCCCTTATAGTAGGTCTGGCAGCAGGTATTGTTTATATACTTCAGGAGGGGCGCATTATAGATACAATCCTCCACTCTATGGCCAGCAGTTTGGGAGAGGCCGGAGAGGTTGGTTCACTTGGACTTATGTATATGATACAGACAGTAATCAATCTGGTAATCCCTTCTGCAAGTGCCAAGGCGGCCATAACAATGCCAATTATGGCTCCGTTTTCAGATATAATAGGTGTGAGCAGGCAGGCAACAGTAATGGCCTTCCAGTTTGGGGACGGTTTCACAAATATGATTACTCCAACATCGGGAGTACTTATAGCAGTGCTTGGAATAGCCAGAATCCCATACGGCAAATGGTTCAAATGGGCACTTCCGTTCATTTTGGGTCTCATAGTGGTTGGA
>JAZRIV010000036.1:0-6133 GCA_045645465.1 Candidatus Egerieisoma sp. | reverse complement strand
GGTCTCTCCCTTATCACTCGCACCACTCTCACAAAACAACACACTTGCCTACAGTTCTCCGTAGCAAAATGAGTGGATTGAAATTGTCTCAGCAGTGCTGAGAGTTTTATAAACGCCCGGTCAAGACTTCAGCCGGCAAGCCGTCAGAAGACTTGCCCTTAATGGGCAGAGAGGTATCAGAAGTGTGTTTTCAATCTGCAAGCAGGTTGCAAACACACCTCTTCATTTTTAATAGCACCTCCGGTGCGGAGTAGCCTATGGTAACAGAATGTTTATCAGCCGCCACAATTTCTCAGTGTTTCAAAGGAATGCCACCCAGCATGCACATAATATTGGCGTGGAGACTTAACCTGTTCTCCTGCATAAAAATGCGGCCACTGCATACTTTTGCCCTATGAATGGGGCAAAAGTCCTCCGTTCTCCTCCGCATTTTTACTCCGTCAAATCAGTTTAAGACTCCACCTTGTGTCCAGTGCGCTTTGCGCACATAAACGTCTCTGCTGACATAGGTGCACTAGTTTGCAGACAGTATCATATCTATCCTGAGACTAAGCTAATCAAATAATCACTATATTTGTGTATGGCTGCAAAATTTATATTACTACTGATAATATCACTGATAGTTCTTGTTTTTGCAATTATTATCTTAACTGGCAAAGGTGATAACTTAATTGCCGGATATAACACATCAACTGAAGAGGAGAAAGAGAAATATAACATAAAAAGAGTCCGTATCTGCATAGGAGGAATGTTATTGATTTTGTCTCCTATTATGCTGATGTTTGCTGATAATTTTATTATCCTGATAGCAATTGTTCCACCTTTATCAATTTTATCAGTCATATTGACCAATACTTGGGCCAAGAAATAATGCAACCAAAATAACCGCCCGATCAAGACTTCAGCCGGCAGGCCGTCAGAAGACTTGCCCTTGATGGGCAGAGAGGTATCAGAAGTGTGTTTTCAATCTGCAGGCAGGTTGCAAATACACCTCTTCTTTTTTAATAGCACCTTCGGTGCAGAGTTGCCTACAACCTCAGAATGTTTATAAGCTGCCACAAATTCTCAGTGTTTCGGAGAAATGTCACCCTGCATGCACATAATGATGGCGTGGAGACTTAACCTGTTCTCCTACATAAAAATGCGGCCACTGCATACTTTTGCCCTATGAATGGGGCAAAAGTCCTCCGTTCTCCTCCGCATTTTTACTCCGTCAAATCAGTTTAAGACTCCACCTTGTGTTCAGTGCGCTTTGCGCACATAAACGTCTCTGCTGGCCTCGGTGGAAAGGGAGCTGCATCACTTTGTATTCCGCTATATTAACATAATCTTCCTGGTAGTTGTGTGATTCCCGGCAAGAGCTTCGCTGTGCCTTCATCACACAACCAAGATTATGTATAAATAGCGGGTGCGGTGGTAGAGTGAACTTTTTTGGTTCTATATCGCAGAGACGAGGCGGCTGTCAAGCAGTCGCTTCCCTCAGGGGCCTACGGCCTCCAGGCCCGTCGGGAAGCTCCATACTTTTGGTGTGGCAGATGGGAGCCTTTGTGCCGGAATGGGGGCCAAAAGTATTTTGTCTTGCCATCCTTAGCAGCACAGCTGCGGGCCTGCGTGTACCCTTTTACCTTGCATCCACAAGTGGCTGCAAAGAAAAAGTGCACCTCCGGCTCGGTACTGGCTTCGCCAGTGGGGTTACTTGGGGCTTTTTCCCGTTTTGTCAGGTCAGCTGCCGCTTCCCTCACAAACCGGCGCCCCAAGAGCGTGGAGATTGTTCCCTCCGGTCACAAACTCCCCTGGCTGCCGCGCCCCTGTGGGGCTTGCCTGCTCGATATTTTGTCTGTCAACAAAATATCCAAGCCTGTGGAAGAATCTCCCGCTTCTTCATAGATGGTTATTCAGCATTATCTCACGCATACCGATTTGTTCCGATATAAATACTCTTAAAATGTTATCCATCTCCCTATAAACTAACTATGTGTTTAAGACTTGAGGATGTGGTTATGCTTGTATACGATTCTAGTGTTCTATATCCAGTTGGATTGTGTATCAGAAAATATTTGATGTGTACGCTATAGCCATTTGTCAACATTTGGGATGTGTTTTGATTAGAAATGATGAATTCTATGTATGTGCTTTTTCCCTTTCTTGTAATTGTTGATGTGAAATTACGGTATTTGCCACTGTTGGGTCTGTAGCCTGGCTTTGTTGTCTGTAGTTTTCCTATCAGTGTGTAGTTGTTGAATGTGTCAATGAACGTGTCTGATTCAAATGTTATTTGCAGATCTGTTCCGTTAATGAGTGTTGAGGTTTTGTATTGCAGGTTTATCAATGGGAAGGTAGGCATTGGAGATGGTGAGGGGGTGGATTCTTTTCCTATGGCTGCAAGACCATGGTATGCGGATACGAATAGGTTATATCCGCTTATGTGGGTGTCGGCGTTGAAGGGTGGACGTTTGGATTTGACGTCTTTGGCCAGGACGTTCCATTGGAGCTGTGTTTCGTGTGTTAGTCCTCCCCAGGCTCTGATGGCTCTTCTGTGTACGCATAGTTGGTCTATCTGGTTTGGGGTGCCAGGGAAGGTTGGGTTAGGTTTTGTCTTGTAGTAGCATTCTCCATTTCTGTGGTAGAATGTGATGTTGCCTACTGATGAGTAGCAATCGGAAAATCTGCTGTTAGGGTGGTATTTGGGCATGGTGAATCTCTGTTTTTTATGCAAATTTACATAAAGTAATACTTTAAGTAAACAGCTTATTGTGCAAATACACAAATAATTACTATATTTGTAGTGGAATCAGAGGCTGCTAAGCATATAAGTGAATATGATAGTAAAGCCTTCAATAGCATTTAACGATTTTGCTGGTACTGCAAAGGATGTTACCGCAAGAAATGTTAATGGTAGAAATATACTCTCCCATAGAGCTCAACATAGCAAGATAGTGACTCCTGCTCAGGCTGTCACACGAAATAAACTGTCTAAAATCTCCCGGGCATATAAGCAGCTTTCTGATTCCCAAATGACGGCTTGGGAGGTTTTGGCCAGTCATCTTAAAGGTGCTTCTTCTTTAGGCCAATCTGCAATCCTTACCGCCCATAATGCATTTGTGAGAATTAATTCCAACCGTGCAATGCTTGGTTTGCCATTGCTTGAGGATGCTCCTGTTTTCAAAGCGGATGTTCCTGCAGTGGTGTATGATGAGTTGTGGATTTATTCCGATGTGGTGATATTCACCGGTCTTGAGGTCCCTTCTGATTCTTATAGGTTGGTTGTGAAGATGTCCACAGCCCAGAGTCCCGGTACTTCTAACGGATGGAGCAAAACAGTTGTGGTTGCTCCGGGAATTTTGCCTGATTGGGGTGATGCGGATATTACTGCCCTCTATACGGATACTTTCGGGATTACACCTGTTGCCGGACAGAAGTATTATCTGGAGTGCTGGTTCCTGGATGTGAATACCGGTTTTACCGGAGAGAGTCTTAAAGTTTCTTCAGTTTGTAAGAGTGGACCTGCGCAGTATATTCCAAGGGTGCAGTTTAAGGAAGCCCGTTATGAAGGTGGGACAAATGAGGGGTATATAGAGGAGTTGGATTTTGAGCTTATTCCGGGTTCTGTGATTGTTTCCAATAATATGAAAGTGCATTGCACGGGATTCAGTTCTGGAGTGGTAATGCAATTTGCCAAATATCCTAAAAATATGATAAACGCTTGCAGGTGTCTTCACCCTGTCCGCAGTCTGGATGGAAAGTATAGGGTAATGTTAATAGAGAATTATATCTCATTGGATAAGTACCGCGGGTATGTACAGGTAACTACATCTGCCAGAGGTGGACAGATAGGGACCAGACATTATGAAATTTTCTCAACCGCATTGGCGGGTAATTAATTGGTTGGATTATGATTACTGCATTGTCAAATAATTTTGGAGCTGGTGAAATTCAGCTTAAGGATTTCCAGAAAGATGGTCTTGTAGTCCTTAATGGGGCATTTGAGTTTGATACTGCAAATGCTGGATACCTGGCAGCACAGGTGCTGGAGATAAAGGTGCCAAGGCTTATGATAAACAAGAGTACAAATACTGTGGTGTATCTGGTGGATATAGAGAACCAGATGCCGCATGCTACATTGCTCAAGGCTTGGGTAAAGGATTGCAATACCATTTGTATTGAGCCTTGCAGGTGCTTTGATTCAAGTGCACGTTTGCAGATAATCTTCTGCAGTGGGTTTGTGGTAAAGGGACAGCGTTCAGATATGGTTCTGGATGAGGTTGTACGCCCAACAGTGGAGGCAGAGAATGGAAATTTTAAGCTTGATTCTTTTGGCTACTATCAGCAGCTGATCATTAAGGATAACAGATGGGGATTCATGACCCTTTTGTTTGAGAAGTTCCAGGCTCCCAATATCGGTGAGGAGTTTTCGTTCACTATTCCTCAGTTGTCTGATTCAATGGATTGTTATGCAGTACTGGCTATTCCAGAGAATTCTCAGGAGGTAGGTTCCCCAGTTTGTGTTTGTCATATTGTTGGACAGAGAGTCAATTGTACCCCTGTCCAGGATGATTACAATTCTGCCAATGAAGGTAGATTCCTTACAGGATGGTTTGTATTGGATGATATAACCGAATAAAAATGGATGATATGCCAAAGATGTCCCACATACAGATTACAAGGTTGCAGGGTGGTCTTGCAATAGCGAGTTTCAGTTTTGGAGTTCTGATAGCTATGGTGTGCCTGTTCTTCATTGAGCCACTTGGAGAGATTACATATTCGGCAGTTTCCATTGTGAGTGAACTGCTGGTGCTGTGTGGGGCAATTTTGGGTGTTAAAGCTTCTTATGATGTGAAATTCCACAGGTTTGAAGCGGAGTTGCATAAGAAAGCAGATAAACAGGATTAGACTATGAAACACTTCCTTCTTTTTATATTCTCTGCATTGTGTGTGGCCTGCTCTGTTGCAAGGCGGGCTGTACCATCTGAGAATCTTTCTACCAGGGTTGAGGTGGTTACAGTGTTTGAAAAGGATACTGTACTGGTGGAGATTCCCCAAATTGTGGAGAAGGTGCAGACTATGGATACAGTATCGTTTCTGGAGAATGAGTTTGCAAAGTCTTCTGCAGAGGTTTCGGATGGGATTCTGTCACATTCATTGGAGACCAAGCCGGTTCAGAAGCCGGTAGAGATTCAGAAAGAGATTGTTTACAGAGATAGTATTGTATTCAGAGACAGAACAATTGTAGAGACTGTCGAGGTTGAGAAATCTCTTTCGGGATGGCAGCAGTTCAAGATTAAGACCGGTGGATATGCCATCGGGATGATTATAGGAATGATAGTATGTTCAGTACTATATATTGTTAAACCCTTAAAATTTATTAAACTATGAAGTACGTTCCTTCAATTGCCTTTGACGAAATGTCGGGCTCAGCAAAGGGTGTAACCGCAGCTAAGAGCCGTGGTAGAAAGTACATCCGTAACCGTGGGTATGGCGGAGCAGCACGCACTGCCGCCCAGTCATCTGTGAAAGCGGTTTTCAAACAGCTTACACAGTCTTGGAAAAATCTTACCAATGCACAGATTCTTGCGTGGAATGCGTTGGCCCTTACTCAGGCAGGAAAGTCTGTGTTGGGTACATCATCAAAGATCTCCGGTGCTAACCTTTTTACCCGATTGAACTATTGGGTGGTTACTTGTGGTGGAGACATTATGCAGAATCCTCCAACTCTTCAGGGTGTTGAGGCTCCGGCAGAGGCTATGATCAGTCTTACTCCAACCAAGTTTACATTTGAGCTTGAGAGTGAGCCTGCAGAGCCAGGAAACCTTAAACTGATTGTACAGGCATCTGCCCCTCAGTCAAATGGTATCAGCCGTGCATACAGCAAGGCTTCGCAGATTGGAGAGCCGCTTGAGGCTGCCATTGAGGAGTATGATCTTAAGGCTGCATTTGATGCCAAGCATGGTGTTCCTACCTCTGCAGCGCCTAAAGTGTTCATGAAGTATTTCTTTGTGAATACAGTTACCGGTGAAAAATCTGGTGAGATGATGGCGGTAGTTACCCTTAAATCCGATGAGGTTAATCAGGAAGGATAAGATTTCCAGATTAGAAAATTAATACTGTGTAGCCGGCCAATATAACCGCCAATTCC
>JAZRIV010000035.1:0-56926 GCA_045645465.1 Candidatus Egerieisoma sp. | reverse complement strand
ATTTAAAGTCATGGCTTACAAAATTACAGAGGATTGCGCAGCTTGCGGTACTTGTATTGACGAGTGTCCAGTAGGTGCTATTTCAGCAGGCGACATTTACAAAATTGACGCTAACATGTGTACTGATTGCGGTACTTGCGCAAACGCTTGCCCAATGGGTGCTATCACACAGGCTTAATTTATAAGCAAGAAAACTTCAAAAAAGGCCGGCCTTATAAAGGCTGGCCTTTTTTCTTGGTAATGAAATGATGGTATGCTTACATAATAAAATAGCAGGGTGTTTATGACATTCCCTGCTATAATATGCATTTAAATCACATTCCTTACTCTTTCATACAACGGATTTGGTAGCCGTATAATGTAGACTGTACTTCCTTATATTCAAAAAATGAAGTTGGGTCTGTAAAAATTCCAGTTAAGAAGGATCCGGCAATGGATGTATTACTACCATTATCTCCATCAATTACAGATAATAACCTATTATATGCATTACCATATTTCGACTTCAGTTGGGCACCTGTTAAATTTTCTGCTGCCGAGTATGTAACATTCCATTTACGAGATAAAATACTTCCTGAACGTTTCCATTTACCAATTTGAACAGTGCAGGAAATAATATCGATACCTTTCTCTTTATAGCCATATTGAACCTCTCTATTGGTAGCAAGTACAATACCAAGGTTATTTATATCGTATTTTGCATATTTGACATTAGTAAATCTAACCGGTCCGGTACCACCATCAGATGCTATCAAGTTATCTGAATAATTTGATGCAGTTGTGGTATTAAGGTCCTTTTGATTAGCTGGTATATCAACCTTATAATTGCTTGTTGTATCACGAGTACCATAACCATGTGATTTAGGATTTTTCTCTGCATCAAGATATCCGGAATATGGGTAATAGATATCGCCAGTTAAGCCGGATTGATCCCAATACAAGAAAGCTTGACCTCCTTCACCTGTTGTTAGGCTTGAATGTTTTTTGGTAGCATTACCATCCCACATTGTTGTTGGAGGTACTCTATAACCAGGAGGACAAGGGTCTGTCTGCGATTTAGAATTATTTGAAGTAACCCAACTGTATTTCTCAAGTTCTCCGCCTCCTATATAGTCTTCTTTGCTACTAAAGAAGGGCTCTTTACGGCCGTATTTATAATACAATCCTAATGCAACACCAGGGGTAGTTTGCTGTAAAGCAGTTATTTTAGCGCCTAAGTTCCTATCCATCATATATCCTCCGTTTGGATATTTTTCTGAATTAATTTCAAATGCTTCAACTCCCCATATAGCTCCAGTTACAACCCACAAATGCCAAGACCATTCAATGACTTCCTTACCGTTCTCTGTGTAAACCAATCCTATAATTACATTGCCATCATTACTTGCAATAAGTCCGGTTCCTCCGTCTACAGATGTAACGTCAAATGAAATTTCGCAAGTTTCCTTATTAAAGGCCAAATTGGAAATTTTTATACTACTATTATCTTGGTGTAAAACCTTTAAAGTAGTTCCCTTTGTACACATACGTGCGCTTGGTACATCACCCCATGTTCTCTTCCAAGTACCTTTGTAAGCAGGATATAAGTAACTGCCTGTCTGTCCAATAACATAACAGTTTGCAGACTGTCCCATAATCTCCACTTCGTCCAATTCATCAACAGTCACTCTACAATCCAATGTAGTTCCGCTTCCATCTATTGAATTTGTGATACCTTTAATTTTAATGAAATTCTTATAGTGTTTGTTCCTTTTAAGAGTGAAGCTTGTTGAAGCATTTTCTCCTAAATAAAGATCATATGTAACACCCTGTTCTGTTGCATCAATAGAACCTTTGTACTTGCCAAACATCCTTACCATTACAGGATATTTGTTCTCATCATACATATTTGGCTTGTACTTCTGGTTACCATAATTCTGAGTTTTATCACTTTTTGAATCTAAGTAATATTCAGGCACATAGAAGTAAAATTCGTATGAGGATTGAGTTGTAGAATTTATATCGTCATCATCTACAGGAGCCTCTATCTGAGTATGCAAAAATGACGATGCATCTTTTACCCAGGCACTCTCCGTTGTTGGTTCTGTGAGTTTTGCTTTAACTGGAAGATTAATAAGATGGAGTCCAATTATATCAAATGATTGGGTAAGATTAGTTAGTGACCTGTCACCTACAGTAATATTCATACTTACCTTAGCAAAAAGTCTTTTAAGCGATATCTCAAAAGTTCTGCTGTTATCCAAATTGCACTCTGTCATACCAAGCATAGGAAGACAATGTAACACCTCTCCGTCACCTTTCAGGTCAAACTGCGGAACAGCAAAAAAACTTCGTTTGTTTTCTGCGTCTAAAACTCTTTCACTGAAATACTCAAGATCAAGAACAGCCGCATTTACTTCAGATAATTTGGAAAAGCCGTTCACTATACTTGTGGGAACATTGGCAATAAAACAAGCAGTAACCTTTCCTGTAGTAAAATCAAGATCAAGTTCCTGGGTTGGAATAGTGTTGTCTGTAACATCTTCAAATGATCTGCTGTACATCAGGTTCCCTGCAGAGTCAAACAGCAGGAAGTGTGCATTATAAATTTTATTCTCAAAAATATCCGAAGCAGCCTTGGTAGAGCCATTAGACACATAACTGCTCATAAAATTTGAAGGTTTTACTACAAATTTTACAGTGCCATCAGAGCTTACTTTGTCAATCTCCTCCATTGAACACGCAACACAGGTAAAGACTATAGCAAACAACCAAATATATTTTAAAAAATTCTTTATCATATATCCTATATTATTCAAAATCATGATTAATGTCACTGCCAATTGTCCACTCTTCTATAGTTGGCTCAAATGTAGCATTGTCATTGGCTACTACTCTGCGTAGAACCAAAGAGTATTCTTTTCCAGCTACAAATCCCTCGGCATCAGTAGGTACCAAACCAATCATATTAAATGTAACCTCCTTACCGAATTTGTTAATGAAAGATAATTCAAAATCAATATCCAATTCCTGGCAAGGCAAAAACAAGAAAGAAACCTTATCCTTATTGCTCTGGTTGTTAAGATTTATACCAGCATTGTTTGCCAATTCCAATTTGTTGCTCACATAATTGTGAACAATGGTTTTGGTAGTTGTATTTGGTTTAACTGAACCGTCGAAATAAAGTTTGGCCCCATCGGGAACAGTTACAGTAAGTTTTGCTTTTGTTATGGTTAATTTCTCTCCATAAATGTTTGCAATTTGTATATTAAATGCAAACAACCTATGGGTAAAGTTAAGACCAACCAGATTCTCTTGTTGAGAAACATTGGAATTGTATGAAGCTGCTGTGAAGGCTGTAAGCAAATCAGTCATCTCAGACAATGTTGATGGTTGGGTGTAATTCAAATAAGGATCTATAACTCCATTTGTTGTAGCATCATCGGCAACCACTCCACTTATGCAACTGGCAGAAAACGGATAAAACGCACAGAACTTATGCACTTCATCGGTCCATAAAACAAGGTTGTCGTATGTAAAATTTTCACCAGCGGCAGGCCTGTACAACTGAGCAACATTATTGCTGTACATATTAAAAACCTGGCTGTTTGATGTACCTCTAAGACCCATAACGCCATAAGAAGTATTGGCTGCAGCAGGGAGAGCAGCTTCTGTGTGCAAATTTGCCTTTGTCTTAACAAGCCCTTCATCAAAGAAAATATATGAATCCAACTGAAGCGGCTCATCAGAAGGATGCTCATTTTTGGTACAACTGATGCCCAAAACCAAAAGCAATATGAAAATCTTATTTTTAATCATCATTTAACAATATCTTCTTTAATACTTGGTGCAGTTACCCATTGTGTAACAGTAGGCTTGCCAAAATTGATTGAATTGGCTCCCACCTCCAACGGATAAACATATCTTTTTCCCGATACCCACTCTCCTGCATTAATGGTACCCTTCATTGTCATATCATTATTACCATATTTGAAAGAGATCTCAACAGTAACAGGCATATCAGACAAGTTTACAGGAAATACCATAAGTTTGTCCACCAATGTAACCTCTACACCTCTATTAGCTGTAACGGACAAGTTAAATGTGGCAAAAGGAGCATCAGCTGTACTTTTGGCTGCACTTGCCAACGCAGTTCTTATAGAAGAGATATTGGAGCTTTCGTTATCGGTAATAACTGTATTTGCAGCCAAAGTGTTGCCTAAGCCATATACCTTCACTTTGTTAATAACAATAGACTCTTTCTTTATATCGTAATATGTAAGTTTAAATCCAAGCTGAGCCCACAAATGCTTGAAATTCAAATTTACAGCTGCATCAGTATGTTCAGAGTTGTCTACATTAGAAAATGCATACATCAAATCTGGCTGGTCACTGGCTGCAAGCTCTGTAGCAGATGCAGTTTTTCCTCCAAGTGCAAGAGCTCTTTTAAGACGTAATGAATTTGTATAAGTTGTACCGCCATTGCTTACAGAAATGGAACCCTCCCTTTCAGCCAAAATACCACTGCCGCCAGCACTAAGCGCAATAGCATTTGCCGGTAATAAAGCAGCAAACATATAATGCCCGCTAAACCAATATCTCACAGGAGAATATTCCCAAGAATCAACATTTCCGCTGGCATTGGCAACAGCAGAAACTTTTGTGCCGTACTGGGTAAAAACAGCGTTATCATTTTCCCTACATCCCCACACAACAAAGCCATCACCTTTCAAATCATCCTTGTCTGTAATAGGTGCTTTACTGAATTTGGGCCAGTCTGACGTTGCAGAAAGTTCAATAGCTTTGCCCTCCTGTTCAGACGGCAAATCCTCGCGCTGACACGAGGCAAATGCACACATAGCCCCTGCAAGGAGCAAATATTTGAAATATGTCACCATTACACTTATGTTCATCGCGATAAAATAAAAATTAGTACCTATGTGAGCGGTCAGGCTCACATAGGCGATATAAATTAGTTAAGTTTGATAACCTGTTTCTCAGCAGGAATAGTGCCGTCAACCCAGTCTGTAATCTCAACTGTGAATTTAATAGAGTTAGTTGAAATCTCAAGTACAAAATTATATGATTTACCAGCCTCAAAGTTAACACCTGACAAATCTATAGGCTCTACCTCAGGAGTAGTTGGGTCTGAATCTGCATCAAAAGTACCTGCAAAAGGCAAGAAATATTTAACATTAAGCTCAGCCTGGTGAGTTGCACCTTCTACAGGAATAATCATCATAAAACGGTTTGCCTTATTCCAAGCAGCAGCATCAGCGTCACCCTCTGCATTTGCAACATACTCATCATCATTTTCTGAATCAGAGTCATTACCTGTGTTTTTAGTCCACATCATGCTGTTATCGTAAATTGGATCACCTTCATTGCTACCAATACCAGTATAGCTCTCGGTACCATTTACAATATAATTGTATGTAGTTGCCTCTGCAGTTACATCTGTAACATCAATAGATGGTTTGACAACTACTGCTGGTTCGGTTTCTGTTGCTGGAGTTGTTTCTCTGTAAGTCAAATCAACATTACCTGTTTTATAAAAATTACCAGATATATTAATGTCCTCAACTGCAACAGCAATATTATTACCATCTGTTGTTTTCAAAGAGAATTGGATACGAGAAAACATATGTGCAAAGTTAAGTCCTACTGTACCACCAGAAGTAGTGAATGACTCTTTAGCAGGTGTTGCAACTAGCAAATCTCTCTGATTTTTAACTACATCAGGAACTGCAACAGCAATACTTCTCTTATTTTGAGCGAGAGTAACAATGTTATCATCAACATCATTCGCATTGTAGTTAGTATTCAAACCGTATGCAAGGAACTCTAGAGTTGCTGTACCTGGCCAGTAAGAAACACCATCATATTTCCATGTTTTAGTTCCCTCAATCTCCTCTCTCCATACAGTCTTATCCAAGTAAGTAGAAGCTTCATTCAAGAATGCCAATGCATGGAATTTGAAGCTATCAAGTGAGTCAGCCTCAAATGAAGTAGATTTTACCTCAGGTGTTCTTCCATTATAAGGAGAAAAAGAAATAGGAATGTTCTCAAATGGAACCTCCACTACTGCACTTTTTGAACAGCTTGCTAAAGCTGCTACAAGCGCAAACAACGAAATTAATAATTTTTTCATAATTAAATGAGTTTAAAAAGTTTGTTAAAATATATAAATAATTGATAATATCAAATTGTCTATGAAGAAGAAACCTTTTTTGGCCTCATTCATAAGTTCATATTCCACACGGGTTGTACCTTTGTATTTCTGGTAATTTATAAAACTTCCTCCCCATACTCCTGCACCCAAATCCAAGTTAAAGTGGTTTCCCAACATAAAGGAGTATCCTCCGGAAATTCCTGCTCCAAGAGCTTCTCCCCTTACAAGTTTTGAGGTTAGGATTCCCACCTGCTCAAAATTCTTGTATTGCACTTTTGCCCCTATCCACCACTCTGAATAAACGTGCCAAGGCCAGTATTTTGCTCCCAAATATCCTCCATACTGTTTGTTCTGAAGCTTTACATCGGTAGGAGACACAGCATCCCAAGGATTTGCCACTCCACCAGCATTAAAGGTAATATGCTGGTTCAAACTGTAAGAACATTCAGCATTTATTGTACCCAAACTTGCCCATTGCAAAACATTGGTAGATACAGCCCACTTCTGAGCTTGTGCCACTCCTGGTATGCACAGCAATACAACTGCCACTACTATATATCTGTATATGTTACTTATATTTTTCATATTACATCATTGGCAAAATGGTTACTATTTCATCCCCCCAGTCTGATACACCCACATCAAATGCACTGTCTCCACTACCTACAGGTTTTACAATTGGAAGTGGTTCCGGCCACTCCAGATAAATTGCAGGCCAAATTGCCTTGCCGTTTTCATCTACTTGAGATCCGTCACAAGAGTTAAGGTTTGCCAATATCTCACCCAAAGGGAAATCGTGAGTAAGGATTGTCTCCTGGTCTACAAGCAACAACTTCATAAAGAAGTTTGTCTCCTCTGGGGTACCAGTATGCCCGGCTGGCAAGCCGAATGTAGAGATGGTGGTTTTAAGCATACCTTTCATAAGGTTGTCATTGCCATATTCATCCTTGTCGTATATCACCTGCCAAGAGTTTACAGTATGTGTAACTTTATTGCCTGTGGTCTCCCTTGTAGAGATATAACAACCCTCTGCCATATCCTCAAGTGCTGCAAGAGCTGAACGGAGATAGAACAAGTTGTCAAACCTTATATATATGTCTATACTCTTGATTACAGATTTGGGTACCAGTGTTCCAATCTCATTAACCCTTGTACCAAAACGGGCATTCTTGCCAATAGATGCAAGATACTCCTCCTCTGCAGTTTTAACCATCTCTTCGGTTACTATAATATCTCTAACGCAGTCAATTGCCATCCACTCAGGCTCCTCACCAATTTTGGTTTCGGGCTCTCTGGTGGTGTACCAGCTTGATTTTGTCTGTTTAACCCTAACTTCTGCCTTTTCAAAATTATTCAAGTTAAAGAACTCAATGGTAGAGAACTCCGTTTCACTCTGGTTAAAGATAAATGATTTATAGCTACCTTCCAAAAGATTCAGGGTAATTCCGTCAAGATCGTGTGTAAGAATTTTCTTGAACTCCTGTGCAGGGTCATCGGGCCATACATATACAGACATACCGGTAGGTCGCTCAATGTGTCTGAACTTGCTCCAGTCTACATTCAACTTTACAGGTGCTGTATGGGGATGGTAGTAACAGAGGTCTTTAAAACCAAAGTCAAGTTCCTTGTTGCAAGAGGCTGTGGCAAACAGAAGCACCCAAGCAAAAAGATGCAATGCTATATATCTTAAACTTTTTCTCATCTCTTGCCCGATTTAATGCTTGGTTTAATTAGCCACATAAGTGAAATTGATGCTTTGGTAGGACCAAACCAGTTTCTTTTGATTGTTGCACGCCAGGTGTTGTGGGTATCCTGTACCACGTACTCGTCATACTGGCCTGTAATGTAACCAACTCCCAGCTCAAAATCCAAGTTAAGGTTGCGTCCTATTGGAAATGCATATCCGTACTCAAATCCTGCACCTATATGAAGTGTAATTGTCTGCTGTCCAATATTACCGCCCTGAAAGTCGTATGCCAATGCCTGTGCATACACTCCAGCGTGGTGGCCTGTAAAGCTTCTCTCCATAGATTTCTCGCCAAAATATTTCCTTGCTCCGCACTGTGCCCCATAAACATCCCAGGATACGTGTTTTTTAGGGAAATCCCATCCTGCATACATAAGATCTGCATATACAGTATATTTGTTGTAGACTCTTGCCTCCACACCTACATTGGGTACAAGTATTGCGTCGTAAAGAAGGTTGGTCTTTATTGCCAAATATGACTGGTTTTTGGTTGGATTAAGTGTATTGTAACCCTCAGCAGCCACCTGAGAATACCCGGGAAGCGCCAAAAGCAACATCATACCTAATACACAAACAATAAACCTGTTATTCATATTTAACTGAATCTAAATTCTTATTCTTATTCTTATTCTTATTACTTCTATAAAACTTCTAATAATACATTTCCTCTTCTTCTTTATAGAGAATCTCGTGGAGATTGTATTTCTTTATGAGCTCAGCAATCTCAGGGTCCAAGTTACCCCTGTGAATATAAGAGGAGTTCTCCCTGCAGGCATCCATATAGTAGTTTACAGCATCCTGAATCCTTCCTTCTCTTGAACTTATTATAGAGAGCAGGTAATTTACCTGTGCAGTCTTCTTCAACTTGTCCAAAATCTGCAGCGCAGAGACATTTCTGCCCATTGAAGTGTAAACTACAGCCGTATTGTAATCTTGGTACGGTGCCAGAAGCACAACAGCCCTTTCATAATCCATATCTCTAAGTGCCTGTACTCCCGCAGCATATACAGAGTCTACAATTGAGGTATGAATTGTATCTTTAACCATACCTTTTCTGTGCATAAAGAATTTGAACTTAACGTTTCGCAAGAATGGATAGAGTTCTTTCCTCATATAGTTGTAGGTTGGAACACTTCTCATCTTAACCTCTCTGGTGTCTTTATTCTCTATGCTGAACATCTCTGCAAACTTGTCTTTGTCTGCCTGAGGTATAACGGTATCGGCAAGAATCAGTTCTCCCAATCTGTCCCAGTCTTCACCTATAGGGCGTGGTGTAAACACAATCTCCACAGGTTTTACAGTATCTGCCTCGTCTACATACGTGCTGTCCAAGTTAATGGTAAATACCTCATCTGCCTTCAATGCCCTCTCTACTGAATCTTTGTAGTGTTTCACATACCTTTTAAAGTAGTCTGTCATTGAAATGCTTCGGCGGTTGGAGAGGTTGTAGTTTGTTGCAACTGTTCCCTCAGGTGATGCCGCTGCAGATACAATTATGGAGTCCAAATCAAACTCTTTGTTGTCCATAAGAGATACCAAGTGTTTCTTAACTTTGCCAATCTCTTCTCCGTTTGTACCCAGGTTAAGGTCCACATCACTTTTACCTACTTTAAAGTCTATTTTGTACTCTTTGTTGTCTGAGGCGCGTCTCTCAATTACCTGGGTAATGTATCTTACGGTCTCATTGTCTACAAAGGCAGAGATAGAACTTATATAAAAGTCAAGCGGGCCAATAAGCGGTGTCTTGTACACCATCTTGTTGCCTTCGTACACCTCTGCAACCATAGAGATTGTAGCTTTTTTAAGTTTTGGCCTTGTTTTGATGGTTTGTACATAGTTGTATCTTACATCACCACTCTCTTTGGTCATAACAGAATCCAACCTCACACCCTCTTCCAGAATAGGCACTTTAATATATTTGGCATATTTGCGGGCACGCTTGCTCTTTCTGTACTCGTTGCGTTTTTTCCACAATTTGCTGGTGTAGTGCTCAATTGCCTCACGCTCAGAAATTCCGTAATGAGAATAGAACTCTGCATCCTCCACTATTGAGGTATCCCGTTTGTACGCATAGATATCGGGAAAATTCCTCTCCACAAACATCTCCAGTTTTTTGGTATCTATGAAACTTGTGCTGTCTGTAATTATACGGCTAAGGAATTTCTCGTATTGCTCATACCCTTTAAGCTGGGCTTCTCTGTACTCTTTACCTGTTATGAATACAAGATCCATATCCTCCCTGTCTCCCATAATCTCTATCTCAGGATAGAATCTTACCTGCCATCTGCCGTCCTGCAACTTCTTTGGTACAGTTACACTGAACGAGAGGTCTACCATACCGTTTCTTTCTGCTGTATTTTTAAATGTAGCCTCTACAATTACCTCGTCAAGAACATCCTCTGCGTACACCTCACCATCTGTAGACCTGTATGCTACAATCTCTGTCTCTTCCTCGCTGTTTGCAGATTTGATCTTTACGGTATCCTGCGCCGGAACATAGTCTGGAATATTGTCAAGATTTTTTGTAGAATCTGATGTAGCATATACTATAGGTGACATTTTAGCGGATATGCCCTCTGTATGGAGCACTTTTACCTTGCCTGATGTTCCACACGCTGCTACAACTACCACTAAAACAACTGTTAACAGATGTACTATTTTATGTTTACAAAATTCTCTCATCAGGTTCTATGTGTTGGGGGTGCAAAGGTATATAGTTCTTAGGATATTCCAAATTTTTTTAATGAATTTTTAAAAAAATGAATTTTTAAAAAAAGCTTTGTAAATTCATATTATGTGTGTATCTTTGTGCGGTCTATCTTTATACCAAAACGAGTGCTTGAGTGTAAAGATGGAACGTATACAAGAAAGGCGTACTGTACGCTATGTTTGACATCCTGGAGATTGAGATTTGTTGCAGTTTGTCTGAAACAGCGCAATATGGGGCGTTCCGGTTGGGTATACCTATTATATATATATACTCTATTGGATCTTCAGATTGCAAGTTCCGGCACTCCGGCAAATTGAAGCTTTAAGGTGTCTGACGGGTGCAGAGGTTGGCTCCACGTTTTCTGTATATGTACTTTCTTAGTCATATTAATCTGTTCACTATGGTAGCCGGTGTACTTTATTTAAAATTTTTATGGAGATGAAAGAGATTTTTAACTATGTTGCTCCAGCTGTAAATGTTATTGAGGTAGAGGTTGAGAAAGGTTTTGCTTCTTCTACTGAGAACTGGGGCGTTGAAGGTGGCAATGGCTGATTTCAACTGAAAAGATGAGAATTCTAAAAAAAATTATCTAATTATTAAAAAACAAAAAAATGAAAAAGATTTTTCTTTTGGCTCTTTTTGCTTTGGGTCTTATGACCTCTTGTCAGAAAGAGAATTACTTGGCTGAGGATGTTAATGCCGGGCCAGGTTTTGAGGTGACAGCTTCATTGGAGGATTTGGCAGAGACTAAAACTCAGTTGGCTGCACATGAGAATGGCTACAAAACTTTGTGGTCAGAGGAAGATGCTATCAGCGTTTTCTATAACGGCGAGCATCACAGATACCTTATCAATGAGGGTCACAACTCAAATGTGGCTAATTTCTCTTGGGTTGGCCATAATGTTGTAGGTGGTGTTGAAGAGGGTTTCCCTTCATACGTATTTGTTGGTGTTTATCCTTACTCAACTAATGCTACTGTTGCAAAAAAGGGTGATGATATCATTATTAACACAGTAATCCCTTCTTCACAGGAGTATGCAGAGGGTTCATTCTCTTCAAATGTTTCACCAATGGTTGGTGTTAACCCTAACAATGTTCCTGTATTCCCTTTCAAGAACGTAGGTAGTGTATTGCAGTTGCCTTTGAAAGGTAGTGCTACTGTGGTTGCTGCTTCATTGGAGAGCAAAGCTCACAAGATTGCCGGTAACGCTGTTGTTACTGTATCTCCTGCAAACAACTATATTCCTACAGTAAGTCTTGAGAATGGTGTATCTGCTATTTCTTTGGTTTGTGAGAAAGGTATTCAGCTTGATCCTGAGACTCCAACCAATTTCCACTTTGTTTTGGCTCCTGGTACTTATGAGGCAAACGACTTGGTTATCAAATTCTATGATGAGAATGGCAAATATTTTGAGACAGCAATTACTGCAGAGAATACATTCAAACGTTCAAAAGTTCACAAATTTGGTGTAAGAACATTTGTTGTTAACGGTGCAGAGGAGGTTGACCTATGGGTTAAAGCTCAGACCGCTGCTTCTATGGATGCAGACCGCATTGTGCCTTCTATCACTACCCTTAACGTATGCAGCTGGGTTAAAGAGCTTAAAGACCAGCCTAATACAAAATCATTGCTTGAAGAGGCTGCTGCTAACCTTGCCCTTAAGAATTTTAAAGGTGTATACGATGTTTTAGGTGGTATCCCTGGTTTCAAGAAAGATGTTATTACCTTTAACGCTACTGGTGTATATATGGAGAAAGTAGACTACACTGGTGCAGCTTATCTAAAATCATTTATTGGTGACATCAACAATATTAACGATATTGAGAGCCTTCTTGACTTCATCAGAGAGTTTGACAAATTGTATGCTGCTTTTGGTATTGAGGATAAGTTGGATGAGGTATTTGGTAACATTTCTGACCTAATTGACAAATATGTTTCTAATGGAACCATCAGAACTTTCCTTAAAAAGCTATTGGGTGGCATTAGCGACTTTGAATTTGTAGAGATGTTGGAGAATGCAGTTGCTGATCCTAATTCCATTTCTTCAAAAATTCTAAATGGTTTGTTCTCTCAGGAGGCTTTCTTGAACTTTGTTAAGTCTACTCTTAATACTGTAGTTGAGGGTATTGAGTCTGCTTCTAAAGATTTGATTGACAGTTCAAATACTACAATTAAAGAGGCTGCAATTAACCTTGCCAGAATTAATGCTCTTGCAAATGCAAGAATAGATGCTGCTGACAAACTATGGGCTGCTTTTGACAAGAAAAATGCAGAAGAGATTTCAGCTTTGGATGCTTTTGGTTGGGGTATCTTTAAGAAAGTGCTTAACTCTAAAGTTTGTGTAGATGAGTTTACCAAATATGATATGCTTGATATCTACAATCTTCTTACAGACTTCGTTAAGACAATTGAGGATCTTGTATCATACGATAAAGGTAGCATTGTTTACGAGAAAGAGTGGGATGAGTATCAGCAGGATGTTGACTGGTGGATCATTTCTTTCAACGAGTAATCATTTTATCACAGTGATATTATAAATTTAGCCTTGCTGTTCTTGCGAACGGCAAGGCTTTTTTTATGGAACATTCCTTTTCAGTTACAATGTAGCACGGAGTATGTGTCTTTTTCCTGGAGGGCCTGCAAGGCGTTCAAGAGTGAAGCCAGCACTTCGTAGGGCTTGTTTTACAGTTCCTTTGCAGCAGTACGTGACCAGTGTTGAGCCTGGCAAGCATCCTTGTGCAATGTTGCGGAAAATTTTCTCTTCCCACAATTGTGGTTGTGTGGCGGGGGAGAAGGTGTCATAAAATATTGCTGCGGGGCTTTTGGCTTGTCTGTAGTATTCTTGCTGCAGTGTTGCTATGTCTGCACAACTCTTGTGCAGGGTAAAGCTGTGTTCCTGTATTGCCATATCTTCTTCCCAAGGTGAATTGTGTATGCGGGAGAAAATTTCCTGCAATTTCTGTAATGGGGTATTTGAGTGTTGGGCAATAATATGGGGGTAGTTCAATATTTGTGCTTCTGTAGGGGGTATGGGGAATTTCTCTATTCCCCAATATGTTATTATAGGGTAGGGCATTCCGCTCTGCTTCAGTTCTTGTTGCCAGTTGTATGCAAGTATACAATTCAGGGCGGTTCCAAATCCAATGTCAAATATATCTATGTGTTTTGCCAAAGTGCTGTTATATAGATGCTCAAGACCGCAGTTTATGTATATGTGCATTGCTTCTGTGTAGGCTCCGTTGGTGGAGTGGTATGTCTCGTTATATTGTGTAAGCTGCAGTGTGTTGCTGCCGTCTTTGCTTGTTGTAATGGTGTGCTGCATCTTTATTTTTGGTTTGCAATGCAAAATTAGGTATAATGGTTTAGAATTGCTATATTTGCAAGTTACTGGTAAATAGAAAAGTAAAAAAGAATTTATATAGATATGGGATTTTCGGATTTGTTAAAGAAGATGTTCGGTTCCAAGGCAGACCGTGACTTGAAGGAGATTAGGCCAATTCTGAACAAGGCGCTTGCAGCGTATGACAGGATAGACAAGATGTCTGATGATGAGATGCGTGCAGAGGCACAGAGGATAAAGAAGACCATTGCAGACAGAATTGCTGCAGATGAGGCAAAAAAGAAGCAATTGAGGGGCCAGTTGGAGGATCTTACCCTTTCTCCCGACGAAAAAGAGCGTATTGCAACTGAGGTAGACAAACTTACCAAGAAAATAGATGAGCAGATAGAGGTGGTTCTTATGGAGGTGCTTCCTGATGCTTTTGCTGTAATGAGATCTACGGCAAGACGTTTTAAGGAGAACGCCACAATTAAGGTACTTGCAACAGAGGCCGACCGTGATTTGAGTACCAGAGTTGATTTTGTTTCAATTGAGGGTGACTATGCAATTTGGAAAAACACTTGGTTGGCCGGTGGTAACCCCATTACTTGGGATATGGTACACTATGAGGTTCAGCTGATTGGTGGTATTGTGCTGCATCAGGGCAAGATTGCAGAGATGGCAACCGGTGAGGGTAAAACACTTGTGGCTACTCTTCCTGTATTCCTTAATGCTTTGGCAGGCAAAGGTGTTCACGTGGTAACTGTGAACGACTACCTTTCTAAGCGTGACTCTGAGTGGATGGGACCTCTTTACCAGTTCCACGGCCTTAAGGTTGATTGTATAGACAAACATCAGCCAAACTCAGATGCCCGCAAGAAGGCATACCGTGCAGATATTACCTTTGGTACAAACAATGAGTTCGGTTTTGACTACTTGAGGGACAATATGGCCATTTCTCCCGATGACCTTGTGCAGAAAAAGCACCATTATGCAATTGTGGATGAGGTTGACTCTGTGTTGATTGATGATGCCAGAACTCCGCTTATCATTTCCGGTCCGGTTCCAAAGGGTGAGGACCAGCAGTTTATGGAGTTCAAACCGTTTGTGGAGAGACTTTACAGCCAGCAGCGCAGCAATGTAACCCAGTTGCTTAATGAGGCCAAGAGACTTATTGCTGCAGGTGACAAAGAAGAGGGTGGTAAAATTTTGTTGAGAGCTTATAAGGGATTGCCAAAATATAATCCCCTTATCAAATATTTGAGTGAGCCTGGCATCAAGCAGATTCTTTTGAATACAGAGAATTTCTATATGCAGGACAACAACAAGCAGATGCATCTTATTACAGATGAGCTTTTGTTTGTGATTGATGAGAAACAGAGGTCTGTTGAGCTTACAGATAAAGGCCACGAGCTTATTGCAAAAGGCACCAACGACAGCAAGTTCTTTGTATTGCCTGATGTGGGTGCAGAGATTTCTGAGCTTGAGAAGATGGAGCTTACTCCAGAGGAGAAACTTGCCAAGAAAGATGCTCTGCTTTCTGAGTATGCCCTTAAGTCTGAGCGTGTACATACAGTAAACCAGTTGCTTAAAGCATACACAATGTTTGAGAAGGATGTTGAGTATGTGATTATGGACAACAAGATTAAGATTGTAGATGAGCAGACCGGCCGTATTTTGGACGGAAGAAGGTATTCAGATGGTTTGCACCAGGCAATTGAGGCTAAGGAGAATGTTAAGGTAGAGGCTGCAACTCAAACTTTTGCAACCATCACTTTGCAGAACTATTTTAGAATGTACCACAAACTTGCAGGTATGACCGGTACAGCTGAGACAGAGGCAGGTGAGTTCTGGTCTATCTACAAACTTGATGTTGTTACAATTCCTACAAACAGACCTGTTCTTAGAAAAGATGAGGATGACCTTATCTACAGAACCAAAAAGGATAAATATAATGCTGTAATTGAGAAGATTGTAGAGTTAAGGCAGGCGGGCAGACCTGTTCTTGTGGGTACTACATCTGTTGAGATTTCTGAGCTGTTGAGCAGAATGCTCAAACTTAGAGGCATCAAACATAATGTTTTGAATGCCAAACAGCACGCTTCTGAGGCTCAGGTTGTTGCTGAGGCCGGACAGCCGGGTGCTGTAACCATTGCCACCAATATGGCGGGCCGTGGTACCGACATCAAGCTTGGCAGTGGCGTTAAAGAGGCCGGCGGTTTGGCAATTATTGGTACTGAGAGACACGACAGCCGCCGAGTGGACCGTCAGTTGCGTGGTAGGGCAGGCCGTCAGGGTGACCCTGGTTCTTCCACTTTCTATGTATCACTGGAGGATGATCTGATGCGTCTGTTTGGTGCAGAGAAGATTACCAAGGTGGTGGACAGAATGGGTATGAAAGAGGGTGAGGTTCTGCAACATTCTATGCTTTCAAGTTCTATTGAGCGTGCCCAGAAAAAGGTTGAGGAGAACAACTTTGGTATCCGTAAGAGACTTCTTGAGTATGATGATGTAATGAACTCCCAGAGGGAGGTTATCTACAACAGAAGAAGAAATGCCTTGTACGGTGAGCGTATTGAGGTGGATATGAAGAATATGATTGGGGATTATGCAGAGATTCTAGCTCAGAGCAAGGAGAATTATGATTTTACAGGATTCTCGTTTGAACTTATGAGACAGCTTTCAATTGAGCCGTCTTTTGATGAGGCGTACTTTAAGAGAGCTTCTGTTGCAGAGATTGCAGATAACGTTACTGAGTCTATAAAAGAGCTTATTGCCAGAAGAACTGATGTAATGGTTAAACAGGCCTGGCCAATTATTGAGCAGGTTTATACCACTCAGGGTGCTGCATATGAGAATATTGCAATTCCTGTTTCTGATGGTGCCAAGATTATGCAGCTTGTAATCAATCTTAAGAAGGCTTATGAGAGCCAGGGTATGGAGTTGTACAGGGCTATGGCCAAATCTGTTACTCTTGTAATGATTGATGAGTACTGGAAAGAGCATTTGCGTGAGATGGATGACCTTAAACAGTCTGTTCAGAATGCAACATACGAGCAGAAAGATCCGCTTTTGATCTACAAGTTTGAGAGCTTCAATTTGTTTAAGGGGGTTCTTGAGAAGATAAGCCGCGATGTGCTTGCATTTATGGTAAGGGCTCATATCCCTCTAAGACACGCAGATGACCAGATTCCTGTAAGGGAGCAGCAGCAGAGAAAACGTACAGATTTGAGCAATATGCAGACAAGCCGCAATGATCTTCTTACCAATGGTGGGGAGCCTAAATCAAATGCTCCTGTTCACGTAGAGAAGAAAGTTGGAAGGAATGAGCCTTGTCCTTGTGGCAGTGGCAAGAAATACAAGAACTGCCACGGAAAAGAGAATTAAAAACACTTGTTAAACTATATGGAAAATATTTTTGATGTTGTAGTAATTGGAGCTGGTCCTGGCGGTTATGTAGCTGCCATCAGAGCTTCGCAATTGGGTTTCAATACAGCTGTTGTAGAGAAGGCTGAGTTGGGTGGTGTTTGTCTTAACTGGGGTTGTATCCCTACAAAGGCCCTTATGAAGAGTGCCCAGGTGTACAACTATACCAAACATCTTGCAGATTATGGCGTAGAGCTTAGAAATGCAGATGGTACTCCTGTAGAGGCTGATGCTGTTGTTTCGTATGCAGATATAAAGAAGGTTGTGGAGAGAGAAAGGGGTGTTTCTGCCCAGATGAGCAAAGGTATTGAGTTCCTTTTCAAGAAAAATAAGATTACTGTCCTTAAGGGGGAGGCTAAAATTTTGTCGGGAAGCCAGGTAGAGGTTACTCCTGCCCAGGAGGCTCCTTATACAGTGGAGGCTAAACATATTATTGTGGCTACCGGTTCAAGACCTAACTCTTTGCCGTTTGCTCCTATAGATGGGGAGAAAATCATCTCTTACCGTCAGGCTTTGGTTCCTGAGACTCTTCCAAAGAGTATGGCAATCATTGGTTCCGGTGCTATTGGAAGTGAGTTCACTTATTTCTACCGTTCAATGGGTGTGGATGTTACCCTTATTGAGTTTATGGACCAGATTGTTCCGCTTGAGGATAAGGATGTTGCTGACCAGTTGAGCCGCAGTTTCAGAAAGATGGGTATTAAGGTTATGGTTTCAAGTGGCGTTAAGGCTATTGATACCACAGGTGAGGGGTGCAAACTTACCGTAGAGACCAAAAAAGGTATGGTTGAGCTTGAGGTAGACAGAGTTCTTTCTGCTGTTGGTGTGATTCCTAATACCAATGGTATTGGTCTTGAGGAGCTTGGGGTAGAGATGAACAGGGGCAAGATTGTTGTGGACGAGTTCTTCAGGACAAATGTTCCGGGCATTTATGCTATTGGTGATGTTATTGCTACTCCTGCTTTGGCTCACGTTGCTTCTGCAGAGGGTATTGCTTGTGTTGAGAAGATTGCCGGTATGGATGTTGCACCTGTAGATTACAGCAATATTCCTGGTGCAACTTATACTTCTCCGGAGATTGCTTCTGTTGGTCTTACAGAAAAGAAAGCTAAAGAGCAGGGCTTGGAGTACAAAGTGGGCAAATTCCCGTTCACTGCAAGCGGAAAGGCTACAACTGCCGGAGAGAAAGATGGTCTTGTGAAACTTATCATTGATGCCAATACAGACAAGATCCTTGGTGCTCATATGATTGGTGCCAATGTAACCGAGATGCTTGCTGGCATTGTTCTTGCAAGAAACATTGGGGCAACTGCTAAAGACATAATTAAAACAATTCATCCTCATCCTACTATGAGTGAGGCAATTATGGAGGCAGCTGCTGCAGCGCACGGAGAGGTTATACATATGTAGTTTTTCCTTATTTTAAATTGGTTAAGTTATGGCATGGCACGAAACACCACAGATTAATGAAGTGAGCAGGGTCTCAAGCAGTACAGAAGTAAGAGGCAGCCTTGTTTCGCAGACTGACATTAGAATTGATGGAGTATTTGAAGGTGATCTTGTAACCAGCGGTAAACTGGTTGTAGGTGAAAATGCTTCCATCAGGGGAAATGTGATGTGTGCCAATGCAGATGTATGGGGAAAAATGGAGGGCGACCTTACTGTTGGCGACACAGTGAGTTTTAAAGAGAGTTCCTCTTTTGAGGGAAGACTTAAAACTATAAGAATTTGTGTTGAGATGGGGGCTCTTTTTTCCGGGTATTGCCAGATAATAAGCGAGGCGGAGTTCAAGAGTGTCTCTGCTGAGTATTTTCATTCGTAGTTTATGCAAACTATTGGAAATAAGGTAATAAAAAACAGACCCTTAGGGTCTGTTTTTTTATTACAAGATATAAACCCCTGCTGCAGAGCAGGTTTCTCTGGTTGTCTGGTCCCACACTCCGCTCTGTACTTCACCAATGTGGCATTTGCCCATAAGGAGCATACACAGGCGGCTCTGTCCTATACCGCCTCCAATTGTCTGTGGAAGTTTCCCTTCAAGCAGCAGGCGGTGGAACATCAGTGTTCTTCTCTCCTGGTTCCCGCATAGTTCAAGTTGTCTCTCCAGTGCTTGTGGCGAAACTCTTATTCCCATAGATGATATCTCAAATGCACAGCCAAGAACAGGGTTGTAGATGAGGATGTCTCCGTTGAGTCCCTCAAAACCGTCGGGAGTAGGGGTAGACCAGTCGTCATAGTCTGAGGAGCGGGTGTCGTGTGGTTTGCCATCTGAGAGCAATCCTCCTATGCCACGGATAAATACTGCTCCATATTTGCGGCAGGCCTCATATTCCCTCTCTTTTGGCGAAAGGTTGGGGTATTCTCTTCTAAGCTCTTCTGCGTGTACAAATGTTATCTCCTCCGGCAGAAATGGGGTAAATACAGGGTATTGTTCACTAAGAAGATACTCTGTGTGTTTGAGTGCTTTATAGATGCATTTTACTGTGTCATACAGGTATTCTACAGTTCTTTCATCTTCTGCCATTACTTTTTCCCAGTCCCACTGGTCTACATATATTGAGTGTATGTTGTCAAGTTCCTCGTGAGGCCGCAAGGCGTTCATATCTGTGTAAATTCCTTTGCCAGCCTCTATATGGTGTCTCCAAAGGGTGTACCGTTTCCATTTGGCAAGTGACTGCACAATTTCAACTTTTTTGTCAGGCCCCAAATCTTCTACTGCAAAAGAAACAGGGGATTCGCTTCCCGACAAATTGTCGTTAAGTCCTGTATTGCATTCAACCACCAATGGTGCTGTAACTCTCCTAAGTTGCAGTTGTGCCGAAAGATGTTGCTGGAATGTGTCTTTTATGAATTTGATGGCTTTTTCTGTCTGCCATACATCCAATTTTGATTTGTAC
This sequence comes from Candidatus Egerieisoma sp., assembly GCA_045645465.1. GTDB lineage: Bacteria > Bacteroidota > Bacteroidia > Bacteroidales > UBA932 > Egerieousia. The sequence goes on along the minus strand of JAZRIV010000035.1, from coordinate 36,675 downwards.
CCTTCTGGTATAAAAATTCTGCTCATCTGTATTCTTCCCTCCTTATTTGATGGGAATGATGTACAAGTTTAAACATGTATATCATCCTCTATTTGATATAGGGCGGCAAAGGTAACAATATTTTTTACCTCTTTCAGCAACTTTTTCTTTTTCAGAAATGGAGTTTGGGATTTTTTTTGCATATTGCAGTCGGATGAAAATATTAACCAGTGGGAATGATTGTTGTTGAACTTCAGAATACACAGCAGAGAGATTACATAGAACGAGCAATACACTATAGTACATTTCCAATACAGGAACAAATCGTTCTTACGTGCTGAATTTGTGTAATATATGATTAGTGAGGAAATTATGAAAAAGATAATATTGGTTACAGGGGGGCAGCGTTCCGGAAAAAGCACTTATGCAGAGAAAATGGTGCTGGGGTTATCGGGAGAAAAACAGGCTGTATATATGGCAACTGCAAGGGTTTGGGATGAGGAGTTTGCCCATAGGGTAGAGTTGCATAAACAGAGGCGTGGCCCCCAGTGGATAAATATTGAGGAGGAGAAGTTTCTGTGCAACCATAATGTGGAGGGGAAGGTGGTGCTGGTTGATTGTGTAACTTTGTGGAGTACCAATTTCTTTTTTGATAACAGTACAGATTTTCTTCCCGGCAGTTCCACAATGGATGCATCCCAGGCAGAGCAATCTGCAACTTTGGTTGAGCGTACCCTGCAGCAGATAAAGGAGGAGTTTGAGAAATTTACTGCTCAGGATGCAACATTTGTATTTGTAACCAATGAGATAGGCTTGAGTGGAGTCTCAGAAAACATGGTGCAAAGGCAGTTTACAGACCTCCTGGGATGGCTTAACCAGTATATTGCCTCCAGGGCAGATGAGGTTGTATTTATGATTAGCGGTATTCCGGTAAAAATAAAGTAGTATTGCATTTTTAATATCAAGTAATATGAGAAAATTTAATATACATAGGCCGGATAAAGGAATAAGGGAGGCACTGCAGCAGAAGATAGACAACCTTACCAAACCCAAGGGCTCTTTGGGGATGTTGGAGGAGCTGGCCCTTAAGGTGGGGATGATTCAGCAGAGTTTGAGTCCGGAGCTTAGGAATCCGCAGCATATTTTGTTTGGGGCTGACCACGGAATTTTGGAGGAGGGGGTGAGCTGTACTCCTAAAGAGGTTACCTGGCAGCAGATGGGGCATTTTCTGGCTGGTGGTGCAGGTATCAGTTTTCTTTGTAACCAGCACGGTTTTGGCCTTAATGTGGTGGATAGCGGGGTTGATTTTGATTTCCCTGCAGGGTGTGGAATAGTTGATGCTAAAATAAGGAAAGGTACACGCAATTTTCTTTATGGCCCGGCAATGACGGCTGAGGAGATGGAGCTGGCAATCCAGAGGGGTGCGGAGCAGGTTGATAAGGTTTATGCACAGAGGTGCAATGTGGTGTGTTTTGGGGAGATGGGGGCAGGCAATACTTCTCCTTCTTCTATGTGGATGAGTTTTCTGGGGGGGATTCCTCTTAAGGAGTGTGTAGGGGCCGGCAGTGGTGTTGTTGGGGCGGCTTTGCAGCATAAAGTGGAAGTGTTGGAGGCTGCGGCAAAAAATTATCGGGAAAAAGGGGAGTGCCTTAATGGGTGCAGAAAAGATTTTGTGCTGGAAATTATCCGCTGGTTTGGTGGTTATGAGATGGTTATGGCTGTGGGGGGAATGCTTAGGGCGGCTGAGTTGCAGATGACAATTCTGGTGGACGGGTTCATTATGACAAACTGTATCCTGGCGGCAAGGGAGCTTTATCCTGCTGTTGTGGACTATGCTATATACGGCCATTGTGGTGATGAGACCGGGCATAGAAGGGTGTTGGATCTGTTGGATGCCAAACCTCTTTTGAGTCTTGGATTGCGTTTGGGAGAGGGTAGTGGAGCTATATGTGCATATCCAATAGTGGTTTCAGCGGTAAATATGATTAATCAAATGGATTCTTTTGCGGCTGCGGCTGTGAAGAAGTATTTTTAGAATGTGGTTAAACAGGGTAGAGTATGAAAAATATCCTTGCAGCATTTATGTTCTTTACGCGTCTCCCTTTCTGGAGAATTGCAACGGTGGAGAAAGAGTATTTTAAGAATGTGGTGGCTTTCTGGCCGTATGCAGGTATTCTTACAGGGGGAATAGGTGCAGGTGTAATGTTTGGTGTTGCGCAGGTGCTCCCTGTTACGGTGGCAGTAATTCTTGGTGTGGCAGCAAGGGTGCTGGTTACAGGAGCGTTGCACGAAGACGGACTGGCCGATTTCTTTGACGGTTTTGGCGGAGGTACTTCAAAAGAGGCAATTTTGCGTATAATGAAGGATTCTCATATTGGGAGCTACGGAGTGCTTGGGCTGATTCTCTATTTTGCTTTGCTTATAGCAACTCTTTCATCTTTACCAATAGAGATTGCCGCGGTATTGTTTTTCTGTGGAGATATTCTTTGCAAATCAATCTCAAGCGGTATAGTAAATCTGCTCCCATACGCAAGGTCAGAGGAGGAGAGCAAGAACAAGTTGGTATACAATAAGGTACTTGGGGCAATTTCTATGTTCAATGGAATTATTGTACTGGCAATGATGTGGGCTCTCTATACATTTGTCTTTCCGTGGGATGCGGTATATGCAATTGCCGCCCCAATGATAGTGTTCCTGGCCCTGATACATTATATGAAACACAAACTGCAGGGGTACACAGGAGATTGCTGCGGAGCAATGTTCCTCATTACTGAACTTTCGTTTTTGCTGGTATCTGCTGCTTTAATCAACACTTTGTAACAATATGAATATATATCTTGTAAGACATACCTCAGTAGATGTTCCGCGCAGTATATGTTACGGCCAAAGTGATGTCCCTGTTAAGGTAACTTTTCCCCAGGAGGCAGCATTGGTTAAGGAAAAGTTAGAAAATCTTTTTCCCGACAAATCCATTCTGGACGCAGTCTACACCAGCCCCTTAAGCAGATGCACCCGCCTTGCGGAGTTCTGTGGTTACGGAAGCGCTCTAAGGGAACCCCGTATCCTTGAACTGAATTTTGGAGAGTGGGAGATGCAGAATTACAATGAGATTACCGACCCTCATCTTCAGGTGTGGTTCCAGGATTGGGTAAATGTGCGCACTACCGGAGGGGAATCTTTCAAAGACCAGTATGAAAGGGTTTCTGCCTTTTTGCAGGAGCTTAAGGCACAGGGAAAAGAGAATGTGCTTCTTTTCTGCCACGGTGGCGTACTTGCCTGCGCCAAAATCCTCAGTGGTAAAATTGCACCTCTGGAAGCATTCAGCAAATTGGATGATTACGGCAGCGTGATACAGATTACATTATAGAAAAAGAGAGGTTCTTAGAACCTCTCTTTTATATTATAGGTGTTGCGCTCTTGGGCGTTGCGGGAAACCAGCTCCCCAATAAATCCGGTGAGGAAGAGCTGTACTCCAATGATTAGTGCAACCAGAGCCAGATAGAAAAGAGGCTGGTCTGTTACAGCCCTGAATTTCAACCCCTGAGCCTGTGAGACAACTTTGTCAATTATAAGCCATACAGAGATTCCCGCTCCAATAAGGAATGTAAGTGTTCCTATAAGTCCAAAGAAGTGCATCGGTTTCTTGCCAAAGCGTGAAAGGAACCAAAGGCTTATAAGATCCAGGAAGCCGTTTACAAACCTCTCCATACCAAACTTGCTTACTCCGTATTTTCGGGCCTGGTGGTGTACAACCTTCTCTCCAATGTTTCCAAAACCTGCATTCTTTGCAAGGTATGGGATATATCTGTGCATCTCCCCGTAAACCTCTATGTTCTTTACCACTATGTTGCGGTAAGCCTTAAGGCCGCAGTTCATATCGTGCAGCTTTATTCCGGTAACTTTGCGCGCAGTGGCATTGTAAAGTTTTGATGGAAGGTTTTTGGTGAGCTTGCTGTCGTAGCGTCTCTTTTTCCAGCCGCTCACAAGATCATAACCATCCTTCATAATCATATCATAAAGGGCCGGAATCTCACGCGGGTCGTCCTGCAGGTCTGCATCCATTGTAATTACAACCTCTCCATCAGCCTCCTCAAAACCGTGGAACAGGGCAGCCGACTTGCCGTAATTCTTTCTGAAACAGATACCTTTTATGTGAGGGTTGGTTTTAGCCATCTCCTTAATAAGCTCCCAAGAGCCGTCGGTACTGCCGTCATTTACCATTATTACATTATAGGTAAGGCCGGTTGGGGCAATGGCATCCCCAATTCCTTTTACAAGCTCCTGTAGGGATTCCCTCTCGTTATATAATGATATTACAACTGAAATATCCATATTATTAAAATTTTTCTTCCCGATAGTTTTTTCCCGACTGTTTCTCCTCTAGCAATATTCTGGTAACTCTGTCGGGAAGATTATTATTCTTCTGTTTCCCCAAATGGGTTTGTCTTTTTTGTAAAGTTTGCAGTGACAGCTGATGCAATGGATCCAAAAATTATGTAATAGAACAAACTTACAAACATTGAAATGCGTCCAAAGTTTTGGAGGTAATTGTCCATCATATTTTCTGTGTCTGAATTAAGGGTCCCTTGCTGTGCCATTGTTTCTTTTATAAGATCTACTGCCTGGGCGGTCTGCTCCGGGAACAGCCACTCTGCCTGTATATAGCTGTAGCAGGCACACATTATTGATGAGAAAAGGCAGATAAGAAAACCATAATTGTAGCTTTGGCTGTAGCTGATTGTGTCAAATTTGTCTGACCACCTTTTCATAAACAGCCACAAAAGGTAGAGACAACCGCCAAATTTTACAACCCATAACAACATTTTTATAAGGAATCCTTCTGGCTGCAAAACCACCGACAAAAGAGAATATATTATTGTTATCAAAGAGAGGTAAAGGCCATCCATTGCGGCGCAGCTCCATTTGTTGCTCTGTTCCATAGAGTTGTTATTTTGTTTGTTGATAAATTGTTATGTTAATGAAGACAAAGATAGCAAAAATTTATACCTTTGTACGCTTAAATTATGCGTGTGTTGTAAGCACGCTGTAAAATGAATGAAAGATATGATTAATGTAACTTTTCCGGATGGAAGTGTACGCCAGTACAACAAGGGTGTAACTGGTTTGGAGATTGCCCAGGGCATAAGCTCAAGATTGGCACAGGAGGTTTTGGCAGTAACTGTAAATGACAAAGTGTTTGACCTGCTCAGACCAATTAATGAAGATTGTTCAATTAAATTGCATAAATGGGAAGACCAGGAGGCTAAACAGACGTTCTGGCACTCTTCTTCACACCTTATGGCAGAGGCTTTGCAGAGCCTTTTCTCAGGTATAAAATTTGGTATAGGACCTTCTATTGAGACAGGTTTCTATTATGATGTGGACCTTGGAGAGAAAACCATTACCGAGGCTGACCTTAAGAAAATTGAGGACAAGATGATTGAGCTTGCCCGCCAGAAAGAGACTTTTGTGAGAAAAGACATCACTAAGGCAGAGGCAATGGCTACATATACAGAGAAGGGTGACGAGTACAAGTGTGACCTTATTAAGGATCTTGAAGATGGTACAATCACTTTCTATACAAACGGAAGCTTTACCGATTTGTGCCGTGGACCTCACATTGTAGATACATCTGTAATTAAGGCTGTAAAACTTACTTCCATTGCAGGTGCATACTGGAGAGGTAATGAGAAGAACAAGATGCTTACCCGTATTTATGGTGTGACATTCCCTAAGAAATCTATGTTGGACGAGTATCTTCAGATGTTGGAGGAGGCTAAAAAACGTGACCATAGGAAATTGGGTAAAGAGCTTGAGTTGTTTGCATTCTCTCAGAGAGTTGGTCAGGGTCTTCCTTTGTGGTTGCCAAGAGGTGCCCAGTTGCGCGAGAAACTTGAGAACTTCCTTAAGAGCGTTCAGAAACAGCACGGTTACCTGCCTGTAATTACCCCTCATATCGGACAGAAAGAGCTTTATGTTACTTCTGGTCACTATGCAAAATATGGTGCGGACTCGTTTCAGCCTATACATACCCCTGCAGAGGGAGAGGAGTTCTTGCTCAAACCTATGAACTGTCCTCACCACTGTGAGATTTACAAGACAAAACCACGTTCTTACAAAGATCTTCCTTTGAGATTTGCAGAGTTCGGTACTGTATACCGTTATGAGCAGAGTGGTGAGTTGCATGGTCTTACAAGGGTTAGAGGATTTACTCAGGATGATGCTCACTTGTTTGTACGTCCAGACCAGTTGAAAGAGGAGTTCTGCAAAGTAATTGATATTGTACTTTATATATTCAAGACTCTTAAGTTTGAGAACTTTACCGCGCAAGTATCTTTGAGGGACAAAGTTAACAGAGAGAAATACATTGGTACAGATGAGAATTGGGAGAGGGCAGAGAATGCAATTATAGAGGCAGCTCAGGAGAAAGGTCTTAATACAGTGGTTGAGTATGGCGAGGCTGCATTCTATGGCCCTAAACTCGACTTTATGGTTAAGGATGCCATTGGCAGAAAATGGCAGTTGGGTACAATTCAGGTAGACTACAACCTTCCGGAGAGATTTGACCTTGAGTACACAGGTGCAGATGACAAGAAATACCGTCCTATTATGATTCACCGTGCTCCGTTCGGTTCAATGGAGAGATTTGTTGCTGTGCTTTTGGAGCACACAGGCGGCAGATTGCCATTGTGGTTGGCACCTGATCAGGTAGCGGTATTGCCTGTAAGTGAAAAATATAACGATTTTGCAAAAAAAGTTTGCGATTTGCTAAATAATTCCGATATTCGCGCCTCAATTGACGACCGTAACGAAACTATCGGTAAGAAGATTAGAGAGAACGAGTTAAAGAGAATGCCTTTCCAGCTTATCGTTGGCGAGAAAGAGGTGTCTTCTAACTCGGTTTCTGTGCGTAAACAAGGCGGCGAAGATTTGGGTGCAATGGAGGTTGAGAAGTTTGTTGCCTACATTAAAGATGAGATTGCCGCACAGCTTGCAAAATAGACCAATTAAACTTGAACTATAGAAATATTAACAATTTAAAGGGAGGACAAATTTATCGCAACACCTTTTAAACCTCGTCCGGGGGGATTTGTTAAGAAAACAAATGGTACCCCCGAAAATAACGGCTCAAGAGTTCAGGGTCCTAAAAAGAAAGATGAAGGACCAAGAATAAATGAGGAGATCAGATCGCCTCAGGTAAGAGTCGTAGGAGATAATGTTCCGGAACAGAGAGTATATCCATTGCAGGAAGCCCTTAAGATGGCAGTAGAAATGGAACTTGATCTTGTAGAGATTTCTCCAAATGCTGAACCGCCGGTATGTAAGATAATTGATTATCAGAAGTACTTGTACCAGCAGAAGAAGAAAGCCAAAGAGATGAAGGCTAATGCCAGCAAGGTAACCATTAAGGAGATACGTTTTGGCCCTAATACAGACGAGCATGATTTCCAGTTCAAGTTGAAGCACGCCCAGAGTTTCCTTGAGGAGGGATCGAAAGTTAAGGCTTATGTCTTCTTTAAAGGAAGATCTATCCTTTTCTCTGAGCAGGGTGAGAAACTTCTTCTCAGATTTGCAGTTGAGTTGGAGAACTACGGTAAAGCTGAGCAGATGCCCAAACTGGAGGGCAAGAGGATGATTATGATGATTGCTCCAGTTAAAAAGAAATAGAACTTTAATTTTATTACTAACTAAAAATATTTAAGCAATGCCTAAGATGAAGTCCAATTCCGGTGCCAAAAAGCGTTTCCAGCTTACCGGATCGGGTAAAGTAAAAAGAAAGCACGCTTTCAAAAGTCACATTTTGACTAAAAAGACAACTAAGCAAAAAAGAAACCTTACTTACTCTGCTGTTTTGACTAGCGCAGATGAGAAGAGAGTAAAAGAACTAATTTTAGCTTAATTATTTATTAACCGAGTGATCAGCAGGATAAGTTTCTTATTGGAGAAGAACGCTGACATTCACAAAACATTAAAGTATGCCAAGATCGGTAAATTCGGTAGCATCAAGAGCGCGCCGTAAAAAAATTCTTAAACAGACCAGAGGTAACTTCCTTGCCAGAGCTAACGTTTGGACAGTTGCCAAGAACACCTATGAGAAAGGTTTGACTTACGCTTACAGAGACCGTAAGACCAAAAAGAGAGTATTCCGTGCATTGTGGATTCAGAGAATCAATGCTGCAGCACGTCTTCACGGTATGAACTATTCACAGTTCATCGGTAAGCTTGCAAAGAACAATGTAGGTCTTAACCGTAAAGTTCTTGCAGACCTTGCTATGAACAACCCACAGGCGTTTGAGGCAATCATCAATTCTGTAAAATAAACATAGAAAAAGTTTAAAACAGATAAAATATTACAGGGTTTGAACTTGGGTTTCTTGAAAAATAGATGGTTTAAATTTTCACTTTGGGGAGGTCTTTATCTCCTTTGGGTAATATGGTTGGGAAATTATTGGTGGCTTCTGGGCCTTGCGGTAATTTTTGACATTTATGTTACCAAAAAAGTGAAATGGGCCTTCTGGAGAAAGAAATCTAAGGATGGAGGTAAGGGCAACAGTTTCATTGAGTGGATAGATGCACTTATTTTTGCAGTTGTTGCTGCAACCTTTATAAGAATGTTCTTCATTGAGGCTTATACTATTCCCACTTCTTCTATGGAGAAGACACTTATGGTAGGGGACTATTTGTTTGTAAGCAAGTTGCAGTATGGCCCAAAGGTTCCTCAAACCCCAATATCGTTCCCTCTTGTGCATAATGTTATGCCAATTGTTGGAGGAGAGTCCTACTCTACAGCAATTCAGAATGATTACAGGAGACTGAAAGGCTTTTCAACAGTAAAAAGGGACGAAATAGTAGTATTTGGATTTCCACACGGTGATACTATCCTTAGAAAAGCACCAATGGATGATTACTACACACACATAAGGCTTAACGGCAGAGATTATACTCATAAAATGTATGGTCCTGTGGTTGTAAGGCCTAACGACAAAAAAGACAATTATGTTAAAAGATGTGTGGCAATTGCAGGTGATACACTAAGCGTAGTCAACGGAGAGGTGATAGTGAATGGGGTTCCCCAGCCACAGTTTGAAGGGATTCAGAACACCTATGCCGTTTACACAAATGGAACAGCTATAAATCCAAAAATCATTTCGGATTTTGGAATGAACCAGGGAGAGATATGGTACGACCCACAAATGCCGGGTTATCCTAATCTTCCCCTTACAAAGAAGGAGCTTGAGAAAGTTGAGTCTTTGGGAAATATAGTTGAAGTAAGACAGAATATTGACATATATCCGCCGGATTATCCTGATTCTCCAATGATGCTTTTCCCATACAGCGAGGAGTTCAAATGGACAAGGGACAATTACGGCCCTATATGGATCCCTGCGAAGGGCGAAACTATAGAGTTGGATGCCACCAACTACAAGTTGTACGAGAGGATTATAACTGCCTACGAGAACAACAAGTTAGAATTGAAGGATGGTGAGTTTTATTTAAATGGTGAGAAAAGTAATAAGTACACTTTCAAACAGGATTATTACTTTATGATGGGCGACAACAGACATAACTCCCTCGACTCCCGCTACTGGGGGTTTGTACCGGAGGATCACATTGTTGGAAGACCGTCAGTGATTTGGTTCTCAACAGATAAGTATAAATCGTTCCCTTCAAATATCAGGTGGAACAGGATATTTAAGTTTGTCTGAAAAACATTTGTATTATTTAAAAAAAAGAGGGATATTTGCAACCTCAAATTAGAATAATATTAAAAAAGTATATATAAGATGGCAAGAGTTTGTCAAATAACAGGTAAAAAGAGGATGGTAGGAAACAATGTTTCCCACTCTAAACGCCGCACCAAACGTGAGTTTGCTCCAAACCTAAGAACCAAGAAGTTCTGGTTGGAGGAGGAGGGTAGATTCGTTACCCTTAAAGTTTCTGCAGCAGGCATTAGAAATATTCACAAAAACGGCTTGGCAGCTTCATTGAGAACTGCAGAGAAAAACGGATTGATTAACTTAGTATAATTATATTTGGACTATGGCAAAGAAAGGTAAAGGCAATAGAGTACAGGTTATCCTAGAGTGTACTGAGCAAAGAGAGAGTGGTGTACCAGGAATGTCCAGGTATATTACAACTAAGAACAAAAAGAACACAACTCAAAGATTGGAGCGCAAAAAATATAATCCTTTCCTAAAGAAAGTGACTGTGCACCGTGAGATTAAATAATTTTAAAAACTTTTAAAAGATTTTAAGAAATGGCAAAGAAAGCGGTAGCAACATTTAGTGGTGACAAATCACAGTTGAAAAACGTTGTGAAATGCATCAAAATGGTTAAATCTGAGAGAACTGGTGCTTACGTGTTCAACGAGGAGATGGTTCGTACTTCAGAGGTTAAGGACTTTTTCACAAAGAAATAATTTTGTGTAGAGATATTGGAAAAGCGGTAATCCAAAAGGGTTACCGCTTTTTGTTTGCGTTTCTTTTCGTATATTTGCAAGTTACTAACCAAACCTATTGATTATGGCATTTTTCGGATTGTTCGGCAAAAAATCCAAGGAAGAGAAAGAGTCTTTGGATCAGGGTCTGCAAAAGACCAAAATGGGAATTTTTGAAAAGATTTCTCGTGCAATTGTTGGAAAATCAACCGTTGATGATGATGTTCTTGACGGAATAGAGGAGGCTCTTATTGCATCTGACATTGGTGTTGAAACTACTCTTAAAATTATAGAGAGTCTTCAGGAGCGTGTTGCCAGAGACAAGTTTATGAATACTGATGAACTCAACTCCATTCTTAGGGACGAGATTGAGAAATTGTTGAATATCAGTTCTGATGATGAGTCAGGTGATGCAGAAGAGAGTGTTTTTGATTTTTCAAAGAAGCCGTATGTCATAATGGTTGTTGGTGTGAATGGCGTTGGTAAAACTACAACTATCGGGAAACTGGCCTCCAGATTGAAAAACAGCGGTAAAAAGGTTGTGCTTGGTGCTGCCGATACTTTCAGGGCTGCGGCGGTTGACCAGCTTGTGATTTGGAGTGAGAGGGCTGGTGTACCTATTGTCAAACAGGGGATGGGTGCAGATCCTGCCTCGGTTGCGTATGACACTCTCAAGTCTGCTGTGGCTCAGGATGCGGATGTGGTACTTATAGATACTGCGGGTCGTTTGCATAATAAGATCAATCTTATGAATGAGCTTACAAAAATCAGAAATGTTATGCGTAAGGTTGTTCCCGATGCCCCTCATGAGGTGTTGTTGGTGTTGGATGGCTCTACAGGCCAGAATGCTTACCAGCAGGCAAAAGAGTTTACCAAAGCTACGGATGTTACAGCTCTTGCGGTTACCAAGCTTGATGGTACAGCTAAAGGTGGTGTGGTGATTGGTATTTCGGACCAGTTCCAGATTCCGGTGAAATTTATTGGTGTTGGTGAGAAGATAGAAGATTTGCAGATTTTCAACAAGAAGGATTTTGTTGCGTCGTTGTTCAAGAAATAATTAGAGTTACTATATAATATGAATATTTCGTATAATTGGCTAAAGGAGTATGTCAAGTTTGATTTGACTCCTGCCCAGGTGGAGAAAGTGCTTACCTCAATTGGATTGGAAGTTGAACATTTTGAAGAGGTTGAGGAGATTCCTGGAGGCCTTGCAGGTGTTGTAGTTGCTGAGGTGTTGGAGTGTGAGAATCATCCCGATTCAGATCATCTTCATGTTACTAAAGTTAATGCAGGTACAGGTGAGCCTTTGCAGATTGTTTGTGGTGCGCCTAATGTTGCAGCAGGACAGAAAGTTATGCTTGCAACCTTGAACACCAAGCTTACATTCAGCAATGGTGAGGAGATTAAGATAAAGAAATCCAAGATTAGAGGTGTTGAGTCTTTTGGTATGTTGTGTGCTGAGGATGAGTTGGGAATTGGACATAACCACGAGGGTATTATGGTATTGGATCCTGCTGCGGTTCCTGGTACACCTGCTAAAGATTATCTGAACCTTAAGACTGACACTCTTTTTGAGATAGGTCTTACTCCAAACAGAGTTGATGCTGCCTCTTTCATAGGCGTTGCAAGAGATTTGAGTGCTTATCTTAGAGCTAACAATATGGGTGGAGAACTGACTCTTCCATCTGTAGAGGAGTTTGATGCCAAGATTGCTGCAGCTGCTAAGGAGGGTGCAGTTAAAGTTACAGTAAATGCAAAGGAGGGGGCTCCAAGATATAGTGGTCTTACAATTAAAAATGTAAAGGTTACTGAGTCGCCTGAGTGGCTGAAGTCCAAGCTTATGACTATTGGCCTGCGTCCTATTAACAGCATAGTGGATATCACAAATTATATCCTTATGGAGATGGGTCAGCCTATGCATGCATTTGATGCAGATATGATTGAGGGTAATGAGGTTGTGGTTGACTATTGTGCTGAGGGTACAAAATTCACAACATTGGATGAGGTTGAGAGAACTCTTTCATCTGCAGATCTTATGATTTGCAATGCTAAGGAACCTATGTGTATTGCCGGTGTATTTGGCGGTCTTAAGAGTGGTGTTACTGAGAATACTGTTAATGTATTCCTTGAGAGTGCTTACTTTAATCCTGTTTCAATCAGAAAAACTTCCAAGAGACATACACTTAAAACTGATGCATCGTTCCGTTATGAGAGGGGTTGTGATCCTGATATTACTCTTTATGCTCTTAAACGTGCTGCACTTCTTATCACAGAGATAGCAGGTGGCGAGATTGTTGGTGATGTTGTTGATGTTGTTTCTGCTCCTGTTGAGAAAAAGGTTGTTGAGCTCGATTATAACAGAATACAGAGATTTATCGGGAAGGAGATTGGTGCAAAGAAAATTAAAGATATTCTTGAATACCTTGAGATGGAGTTTGTTTCTGAGAATGAGACTGGTTGTGTTGTAAAGGTTCCTACTTACAGAGTTGATGTATACAGGGAGTGTGATGTTGTTGAGGATATTTTGAGAATTTACGGATACAACAATATTGAGTTGCCTGAGAATATGAGGGCTTCTATCAATACTACACCAAAACCAGATCCTGAGCGTGTAAGGACAATGGCTTCTGAGTTTATGGCTGCAAACGGCTTTATGGAGATGATGAACAACTCTCTGACAAAGAGCGACTATTATGCACAGTTGAAGACCTATCCTCAGGAAAAATGTGTAATGATTGTAAACCCATTGAGCTCAGACCTTAACTGTATGAGACAGACATTGCTTCTTAACGGCCTTGAGGTTGTGGCTTACAATATTAACCGTCAGCAGACCGATCTTAAACTGTTTGAGTATGGAAATGTTTACCGTTTCAATCCTGAGTTTGTTCCAGCTGAGGGAGAGGCTTTGAAAGCATACTCAGAGGAACCTAAGTTCTCAATCTTTATTACAGGTAATGGTTACCAGGGCTGGAGAAATAAAACTTATGGAGGAAACTTCTTTACTTTAAAGGGTTATTTGGAACTTTTGCTTGCAAAATTTGGTATTAACCTTGCTAATCTTGAGTATGAAGCTGCTCCTGCTGATTTGTTTGCTGAGGGCCTTTCATATAAAATGAATGGTGGTAAGGAGATTGCAGTAATGGGTACAGTTTCCAAGGCGCGCCTTAAACAGTTTGGTATCAAGCAGCCTGTATTTGCTGCAGAGATTTCTTGGAACACTCTTCTTAAAGCAGTTAAGAAGAACAAGGTTCAGTACTCTGAACTGCCTAAGTTCCCAGAGGTTAAAAGAGATTTGGCATTGTTGCTTGATGAGGGTGTTTCGTTTGCTGAGTTGCGCAAAACAGCACTTGGTGCAGAGAAGAAACTCCTTAAGAGTGTAGCATTGTTTGATGTTTATAAGGGCGACAAAATTCCAGAGGGTAAGAAGCAGTACGCAATTAGCTTTGTGCTTCAGGATCTTGAGAAGACCCTTAATGATAAGGCGGTTGAGTCTGTAATGAATAAGCTCCTTGGAGCATTCCAGCACAAGCATGGTGCAACATTAAGATAATTTTCCCGACAGAAAATATGTGGCAGGCAGCACAAAGAGGGCTGCCTGTTTTTGTGCAGTTTGTGGGATATTTCTGCGCGTAGTTGCGGTACAAGTGGGAGATGGGGCTTACAACTCAATCCGTTTGCAGATGAACCCCTTTGCTTTGATGGCCTCCAATACCTGTGGCAGGGCAATAAAGAGGTTCTGTGCACATTTGATTGAGTCGTGGAAGACAATGATGGAACCTGGCTCAAGGTGGCGTATCACATTGCGGGCGCAGGCATCTCCGCTGAGATTACGGTTGTAGTCGCGGCTTATGATATTCCACATTATGGGTTTGTAGCGTTCACTCAGCACTCTTGCCTGGTTTGTTCCAATGCGGGCATAAGGCGGACGGAACAGATTTGACCTTATCATATCTGATGCGGTATCAATGTCCCTTACATAATCTCCGGTGTGCATTCCCCATCCTTTTACGTGACTGTAGGAGTGGTTGCCTACTGCGTGTCCCCTTTGTTTTACCTCCTCAAACAGTTCTGGGAACATTTCTACATTTTTTCCTATGCAGAAGAATGTGGCCTTTGCATTGTATTTGTCGAGAATATCAAGTACCCACGGAGTAACCTCTGGTCGTGGTCCGTCATCAAATGTGAGGAAAATACCCTCTTTCTCGTTGGGAAAATTCCATATGAAAGAAGGGAAGAGTTTCCTGATTATTTTTGGTGGTCTAATTCTCATTTTTTTACAATGTTATGGTTGGCAAAAGTAATAATAAAAATTTACCTTTGTAAATCAAACTGCACTGAATGTGCAGAAGTGTAATTTGTATATGCGTTATATTCTAACATTAGTAAAAGTTGCCTTATCTTGCGTTGTGGTTGTTTTGATGGGCAGTTGCTCAAATAAAGGGGTAATCGGCAAGAAGACTATGGTTGCAATTGTACAGGATATGTACCTTGCAGACCAGTATATAGAGATGAATCCTCAAATGAGGGCTATGACAGATACTCTTAGGGTTTATCCTGCCATTTTTGCAAAATATGGCTATACGGTGGAAGATTATAACAATTCATTAAGGTATTATTTGCAGAAATCAGATACGTACAATAAGATTCTGTCTGCTGCTTCAGATGATCTGGAGTATAGGATGAAGAAGCTGGAAAGAGAGCAGGAGGAAGAGGAGATGAGACTTAATAACAGTGTGTTGAAGATGAAACATTGGTGGGCATTGGATTCTTTGAAGAGTGTTCAGGCCAAAGATCTTGTTTATGACCCTCTTTTGCGTGGTGTGAGATGGCTTGTATTACAGGAGGAGGATTTTGAGGTTTGGACCGTTCTTGATTCTGCGGTGGTTGACATACCGTCCAATTCTCAGTGGTGGGCAAACAATATGGGTGCTGCAGAGAGAAGTTTCAGTACATTTTTTGTTGCCCCAGATGAGAAACCTGAGGTTGCGGTTAAAAAGCCCGTCTTTAAGAGAAAATTGAATTCAGGGTTGAAACATTAATTGATATGAGAAAAATAGCAGCAAATTATCTCTTCCCGATAAAAGGAGAGCCTGTCCGTAATGGTTATGTAATGTTCAATGATAACAACGAGGTGGTGGAGATTGGGCAACTGGATGGGGAGTGTGCGGATACTGAGTTCTATAATGGAATTTTGTGTCCGGGTTTTACAAACTCGCACAATCACGTAGAGTTGTCTCATCTTGTTGGTGCATTTGAGCAGGCTACCGGTATGAGCGGTTTCATTAACCAGATAAATGCTTTGAGAAATACAGTGGACAAGGAGGGGAGGATAAAGGCTCTGGAAGCTCAGATGGAGAAGATGTACAGAGAGGGAGTTTCTGCAATGGCTGATATCAGCAACTGCAGTGAGAGTTTTGCCTGCAAGGCAAAATCTCCTATGTATACCAGAACATTTCTTGAACTGTTTGGAAGTGAACCAAAAGATGCACAGGATGTTCTTGAGGGGGGAAAGGAACTTGCTGAAGTTGCTGCAGAGTATGGTATTGATGCGGCGATAACTCCCCATTCTTGCTATACTATGAGTCCGCAACTGTTGGCAATGGCAGCACAGGAGGGGCTGAAGAGCGGTTATCTCTCTTATCATAGCCAGGAGAGCGATGAGGAGGAGGAACTTATTATGAGCGGAACCGGCGCTTTGGCTGAAAACTACAAGGGGAGAGGATTGAGTACCCCTCCGGTAACAGGCAAACCTGCGTTGGTCTACTTTATAGACAGATTGCTCTCGTTCTCCCGGAGTCCGGTAAAAGGGAATATTCTGCTGGTCCATAATGTTGCTATAAATCAGGAGAGTATAGATTATGCCAAGAAGCACCTTGAGACTCCGTTTTTTGCAATATGTCCGTTATCAAACATATTCATTCACAGAGCACTTCCTCCGCTTGACCTTATGAGGGAGAATGGATTGAGGATATGTTTGGGTACAGACAGCCTTTCCAGCAATACTGTTCTGTCAATTGCCAAAGAGATAGTTTGTTTGCATAGCCACTTCCCTCATATAAAGCTTGCGGAGATACTGGAGTGGGCCTGCTTGAATGGTGCCAGGATGTTGGGTAAGGATGACAAGTTGGGAAGCTTTGAGATTGGAAAACAGCCTGGTGCAGTATTGATTGAGAATATAGACTGGGATAACTTTAAACTGACAGATAATTCTACAACCAGAAGAATAATTTAGTGTTATGGCTACAATTCTGTTTAATGAGATAGTATTTGGACCTATCAAAAGCCGCCGTTTGGGCAATTCGTTAGGGGTTAACCTTTTGCCTAAGTTTGGGAAATGGTGCAGTTTTGACTGTATATATTGTGAGTGTGGCTGGAACAAGGATGGGAAGAAGGATACAGTGCTTCCAACCAAGGATGAGGTTTATATGGCTCTTGATGAGAAACTGCACACATTGAGCGCAGAGGGGACTCCTGTTGATACAATTACATTTTCCGGTAATGGTGAGCCTACGATGCATCCCGATTTTTCCGATATAATAGATTTTACACTTGCCCTTAGAGACAAACTTTATCCCGATGCCAAAGTGTCTGTACTTACAAATGCATCTCAGTTGGGTAAAGAGAAGGTGAGGGAGACTTTGTTTAAGGTAGACAATCCTATTCTTAAGATTGATTCTCCATTGGAGAAACTGGTGGAGGTTATAAATATCCCTAATGCAGCATATTCATTGGCTGAGGCAATAGCAAATATTAAATTGTTCAACCATAATTTCATTTTGCAGACAATGTTCCTTAAGGGGGTAGAGAATGGGGTGGAGATAGACTGTACAAACCCGGAGCATGTTCAGGCGTGGCAGAATCTGGTGAGGGAACTGGCTCCAAGGGAGGTTATGATGTATACTATAGACAGGGAGACTCCTGCAAAGAACTTGCAGAAGGTTACTGTAGAGGAGATGGAGGCAATTGCGGCTCCATTGAAAGAGGAAGGGTTTAAAATTCAGATTAGAGGATAATATGAGGGTTGTTATTCAGAGAGTTGTTGAGTCGAGTGTGGCTATTGCTCCTGCAGAGGGGGCTGAGAGAGATATGGTTATCGGGAAGATTGGTAAAGGTCTTATGGTGCTGGTTGGAATTGAGGCGGCAGATGATGATACCGATATTGCCTGGCTTTCTAAAAAGATAGTTAACCTGAGAGTTTTTGATGATGCCCAGGGGGTGATGAATTTGAGTATTAAGGATGCCGGTGGGGATATTCTCCTGATAAGTCAGTTTACATTGCAGGCTGCTACAGCAAAAGGCAACAGACCTTCTTACATTAAGGCTGCTCCTCCTGCAATTGCAATACCTGTTTATGAGAAATTTATAAAACAGATTGAGTCTGATTTGGGCAAACCGGTGCAGACAGGCAAATTTGGGGCTGATATGAAGGTTACAATTATAAATGATGGCCCTGTAACAATTCTTATGGATTCCAAGAATAAGGAGTAGATAATGGAGAGGCTCAAAACGTGTTTGGGTTGCATGGATCTTACAACCCTTAATACCACAGATACCAGGGAGCATATTGTTTCTTTTGTAAATAAAGTGAACAGCTTTAAGGAGAGTTTTCCGGCATATCCTGCTCCTGCAGCAATTTGTGTGTATCCCAATTGGGGTGGTACTGTTAAGGAGAGTCTAACGGCTGAGAATGTGAATGTGGCTGTAGTGGCGGGTGGATTCCCTAATTCCCAGACATTTTTGGAGGTGAAACTGCTTGAATGCAGGATGGCTCTTGAGAATGGTGCGGATGAGGTTGATATTGTTTTGCCGCTTAACTCATTTATGGGTGGTGATTGCAAAAAGGCTGCCCGTGAAATTAAAGCAATAAAGGAGATTGTTGGTGACAGACATCTTAAGGTTATTCTTGAGAGTGGGGCATTGCGTAGTGCAGATGAGATTGCCAGTGCGTCTTTTCTTGCAATGGAGAGTGGGGCGGATTTTATAAAGACCTCTACAGGCAAACAGGAGCCTGCTGCAACTCCACTGGCTGCGGAGGTTATGTGCAGTTGCATAAAGGAGTTCCATATTGCAACGGGCAAGAAGGTGGGATTCAAGCCTGCCGGTGGAATTTCTTCTGCTGCAGACGCTTTGGTATACTATGAAATTGTGGAGAGGATATTGGGAGAGGAGTGGCTTGCTCCTCATCTGTTCAGGATTGGAGCCAGCAGGTTGGCAAACAATCTTTTGAGTGAACTTGAAAAGAGAGATGTAAAATATTATTAATAAAATAACTTGACCTATGAATGTACTTGTACTTGGTTCGGGCGGCAGAGAGCATGCAATTGCCTGGAAAGTGAAACAAAGTGAAAAATGTACAAATCTTTTCTGTATGCCGGGAAATCCTGGAACTGCACAGATAGCAACAAATGTTGCGGGAGGTGTAAAGGATTTTGATGCAATTAAGAAATGTGTTGTGGACAACAATATAGAGATTGTGATTGTGGGGCCGGAGGATCCGCTTGTGTTTGGCCTTAAGGATATGTTTGCTGTTGATGCTGAGCTTAAGGATGTCTTGTTTGTGGGTCCGGATAAAATAGGGGCACAACTTGAGGGAAGCAAGGATTTTGCCAAGGAGTTTATGACAAGACATAACATTCCTACTGCTGCGTACAAGAGCTTTACAAAAGAAACATTGCAGGAGGCTGATGCGTTCCTTGAGCAGTTGGAGGCTCCGTATGTACTTAAGGCAGACGGTTTGGCTGCTGGAAAGGGTGTGCTTATTCTTGAGTCATTGGAGGAGGCTAAGGTAGAACTGAGAAATATGATGGGTGGCAAATTTGGTGCTGCAGGCAATACTGTGGTTATAGAGCAGTTCCTTAAGGGTATTGAGGTTTCTGTTTTTGTACTTACGTCGGGAAGAGATTATCTGATTTTGCCTGAAGCTAAAGATTACAAGAGAATTGGTGAGGGTGACAAAGGTTTGAATACCGGTGGTATGGGTGCTGTTTCTCCTGTTGTTTTTGCAGATGCAGAATTTATGGCTAAAGTGGAGGAGAGAATCATAAAACCTACAGTTGAGGGCTTTAGAAAAGATAATATTGATTATAGGGGATTTGTGTTTATTGGCCTTATGAATTGTGGGGGAGACCCGTATGTAATTGAGTACAATGTGCGTATGGGTGATCCTGAGACAGAGGCTGTTATGACCAGAATTGACTCTGATTTGTTGTCTCATCTTGTTGCAGCGGCAAAAGGTGATTTGAGTGGAGAGGAGATAAAGATTTCAGAGGATGGCGCACTAACTGTAGTTTGTGTTTCTGGAGGATACCCTGAGGATTACAAGAAAGGTATTGTTATGGGTGGAAGCGAGTATCTGAGCAGCAATACACCTACAAGTAAAATTAAGGTATTCCACTCTGGAACTGCCATTAAGGATGGCAATCTTGTAACTGCCGGGGGACGTGTTCTTGCAGTTACTGTAAATGGTAAAGGTATAGAGAAACAGAGAGCTGAAATATATGAGGAGATAGCAAAGATTGAGTATGACGGGAAATATTTCAGAAAGGATATAGGTCTTGATCTGTTGAACTATAAAGGTTAATGTAAGGTGCGGGGCAAGTATTCTTTTTGGACACGATTGCTCTTTTGCCTTGTGGCGGGACTTGCTATATCTTCCTACTTTATCCCTATAGGTGATAAGGTAGGGGATTGGGTTCCGTTATTGGGTGGATATGCAGATCTTTCTGCATTTGGTGAAAATATGGTTTTAAGGGGAATATTGGGGGGGATGTTTAATGTGCTTATAGCTGTAAGTCTGCTTGCAATAAACATAAAGAGTGTTAATAATGTTTTTAATCCAAATTTTTCACTTGCTTTTCTTTTGCTTGTAATATTGCTCAATCCTTCTGCTGTATATTTGAGCAGTATCCATATTGCAGTACTCTTTTTTATATGGGGGCAATTCTGTTTCATTTCAAATCAGAAGTTTACATCAATGTTCCTCCTTTCCTGTTCGGTGCTGTTTTATGCCCCATTGTTGTGGGTGTTGCCTCTTGTGCTGGTGATAAGTGTATTTGGAGCATCAGATATACCAAGAGTGGCACTCAAATCTCTTGGCGGTATTTTATTGCCATTATTTTATCTGTTGTGTTTCAGATACTTGGCATTTGGGGATGCAGTGGTTTTTATAGGAGAGTACCTTAGTCATGCAATGGAGTTCTCATCACCTTTATATGATGCAAGTTTTGCTTCAATTTTTCTGGTATTGTGCATAGTTGCAATTACATTCCATTCTATTTCGTATATGTTCGGCAGACTTGACAGAAACAGCATTGTTTCTGATCATATCCTTAAGATGGAACTTATGAGTGTTATTTTGGGAGGAGTGGTTTTTTTCCTCTTTTGGGGAAATGCCAATGTGCCGGTAAATATGATTGTCTCACTCCCTGTGGCGCTTCTTTATTCTCATTACTTTACAGGAAACATTACCGCCGCTCCAGCCAGGGTGGAACTGATTCTCCTGTGCTGTGCGGCGGTAATAAGCAGGTTGTATTATTTTATCTGAAGAACATTAGTTCCCTGTATTTTGGCAGAGGCCAAAGTTCATCATCTATATACATCTCAAGTTTGTCTGCAATCTCCCTTATTTTACCCATATAAGGCAACACTGTTGCATTGTATGCCTCAGCTTTTGTTGGTATATCCTCAATCTTGTTAGCCACTTTGCGTGCATCAATCATCTCTCCAACCAGCTTGTGCAGCCTGTTTACGTATCCACTTATCTTGTGTATAAGGCGCAGCTGTGTTGTACACATTGTCTCGTACTCAGACGGGAAAAGTTCCTTTATCCCCCTGACATTGTTTATGAGGGTGTTCTGGAAAGAGAATGCTGTTGGAATTACGTGATTTGTAATCATATCTCCAAGTACCCTTGCTTCTATCTGCAGTTTCTTTACAAAGGTTTCATTCAGCACTTCGTAACGGGCCTCAGCTTCTCTGGCGCTCATTACACCTACACTCTCAAACAGATTGATGGTTTTTGGAGTGATATACTCCTTAAAGGCATCGGGAGCATTCTTTATACCTTTAAGGCCTCTCCTTTCTGCCTCTGCATGCCATTGTGCGCTGTAGCCATTTCCTTCAAAACGGATAGCTCTGGAGTCTGCAAGGTATTGTCTGATGACTTTCATCATTGCCTTGTCTTGGGCCATACCTTTCTGCATATTTGCATCTACCTCATCCTTGAATTTTACCAGCTGCTCTGCAACTATTGTGTTGAGCAGGAACATGGAGGCTGCAACGTTGCAAGAAGAGCCAACAGCCCTGTATTCAAATCTGTTGCCTGTAAAGGCAAATGGGGATGTGCGGTTACGGTCTGTGTTGTCTGCAAATATTTCAGGTATCTGGTTTACTATATGCATTTTGGACCTTACTTTAACCTCTTTGTCTGTAGAACTTGTAAGGTTTTTGTCTGTAAGGCTCTCTATTGATTCTACCAGTTTGGTAAGAGTCTCACCAATAAATATGCTCATAACGGCAGGAGGTGCCTCGTGACCGCCCAAACGGTACATGTTGTTCAGTGAGGCAACACTGCTCATCAGAAGATAGTTGTGCTCATATACAGCCTTCATTACAACAGAGAAGAAACTGAGGAACTGAAGGTTTGTGCGTGGAGTCTTGCCGGGTGAGAGCAGGTTTACGCCGGTATTGGTGACTATGCTCCAGTTGCAGTGCTTTCCGGAGCCGTTTACTCCGTCAAATGGCTTCTCGTGGAACAGAACTTTAAGTTTGTGCTTCTTTGCAACCTTCTTCATTATGATCATCATCATAAGGTTCTGGTCTGAAGAAATATTTGCCTCGCCATATACTGGTGCAAATTCAAACTGGTTTGGAGCAACCTCGTTATGGCGGGTTTTCAGCTGTACTCCAAGTTTGTAGGCCTCTGTCTCAAAATCTTTCATAAAGGCCATAACCCTGCTTGGAATTGCTCCAAAATAGTGGTCCTCCAACTGCTGGTCTTTAGCTGCAGTATGGCCTATAAGTGTGCGGTTGCATATCATAAGATCTGGCCTGGCTCTGTAAAATGCTTCATCTACAATAAAATACTCCTGCTCAATTCCCAGCATTACATTAACTTTGGTAACGTTTTTGTCAAACATCTTGCAAATTCCCTGAGCAGCTTTGTCCAACGCTGCAATTGATTTGAGATGTGGAGTTTTAAGGTCGAGCGATTCTCCTGTATATGCCACAAAAACAGTGGGGATACATAATGTCTGGTCTATGATGAATGCGGGTGAAGATGGATCCCACGCAGTATAACCTCTTGCTTCAAAGGTGTTTCGCAGGCCACCATTGGGGAAGCTTGATGCATCAGGCTCCTGTTGGATAAGGGTGCTGCCTTTAAAGTTTTCAAATACACCACCGCCCATCATAGGGTCTGCAAATGCCTCATGTTTCTCTGCAGTGGCATCAGTCAGAGGATGGAACCAATGGGTATAATGTGTAGCCCCCATTTTTACCGCCCAGTTTTTCATTCCCTGGGCAATCTGGTCTGCTATTCCTCTTTCTATTTTTTTGCCCTCCTCTATTGCGCTTACAATTGCATTATATGCCTCAGCTGAAAGATAACGCTGCATTTTGGGCATATCAAATACATTAGTCCCAAAATATTCAGAAACCGGCCTGTCCTCTTTATAAAATCTTTCGGCCTTGTGAGTAGTGAACTCTTCTAGAGCCCTTGTGCGAATATTTCCCATAATTTTTTTATTTAACTATTTTGTGTTAGTGGGGAATGAATGTTTCTGCAAATATATGTATCTGTAAAGAAAAATATTCTTTTAAAATTGAAAATATGTGTAAATTATGTTATTTTTTATAAAAAGTAACCTGATGTGTGCTTAAATCAGGTGTAGGTTGAGGTATTTTTTATAAAAAATACATTTGTTCTTTACTTTAGGTTTTAATTTGGGCTTTGCCCTTTTTTTATTAAGTTTGTGAAATTATTCTAACACACTTAATCTGATATGAAAAAAATATTGTTTTCCCTTCTATTGGTTTTAGGTTTTGTTTCTTACGGTTTTGCTCAGGGTGGGGCACAGGCTTACATCAACAAGCATATGAAAACAGACCCGAATTTTAAAAATGCAATTATTGGAATTCTTGCTGTAGATGAAAAAGGCAATACGATTGCTGAGTGGAACTCCAATCTACCAATGCTTACAGCTTCTACAATGAAAACTATTACAACAGGTGTTGGTTTGCACGCTTTGGGTAAGGATTTTAAATATAAGACACAGGTGGCTTACACTGGCCAGATAAAGGACAATGTGCTTAATGGTGATATTGTAATTATTGGTGGGGGTGATCCAACATTAGGCTCTAAAGATACCATCGCTTTCTCAATTGATTCAATTTTTGGAGTTTGGACAAAAGCTATCAAAGATTTGGGAATTGAGAGAATTGAAGGTAATGTAGTTGTTGATGATAGCTATTTTGTACGCGAACTTATGCCTGATTCTTGGTCTTGGGGCAATTTTGGAGCTTCATACGGAAGTGCTCCAAGCGGCTTGTCTTTCCACGAGAACTTACAGAAATTCAAACTTATCCCTGGTAAAGAGGTAGGTGATGAGGTTTTGGTTAAGGCAATTTATCCTCAGGTTCCTGGTCTTGAGATTGTAAATGAGATGACAACAGGAGAGAAAGGAACTGGTAACAGAAGTGCGTTCTATGTTCAGGATATGAAGTGTGCAAGCCAGTATCTTGGCACTGTAGCGGTAGATAGAGGTACAGTTTATGAGACAAACTCTAACCGTTTTCCTCATTTGAGCTGCGGATACCACTTTAGAGAGTATCTAGTAGAGAACGGTATTGATTGTCTTCCAGAAATCATTGATGCAAAATACTATGGTTGCAAAGCGGAGAGAACTGTGGTGGCAGAGACTTATTCACCTGAGTTGTGGGAGATTGTTAATGTTACTAACAGGGTGAGCAACAATATGTTTGCAGAGACAATCCTTAAAACTTTGGGAAGAGAGCTTACTGGAGTAGGAAGTTATGATTCATCTTTTGTTGCACTTGAGAGGGTTCTTGTAGAGATGGGTGTGAACACAACTGGTTTTACACAGGAGGATGGCAGTGGCCTTTCCAGACAAAACTATGTGTCACCAAAGTTTTTCTGCAATTACTACGGAAAAATGCAGGAAAGTGGTATATTTGCTGAATTCTTTGAGAGTCTGCCAATGCCTGGCAAACCGGGTACTTTAAAGAGTGTCTTGAAGAATGCAGACCAGAAGATTAAAGATAGAATCCATGCCAAGAGTGGTTCTCTTGCAAATGTAAGATGCTATGCGGGATATGTTCAGGGAAACAGTAAATACGGTTTGGTAAGATTTGCTATACTTACCAACAATTTTGCTGCTCCTACTTCTACAATGCAGCCTAAGATTGAAGGTTTTATGAAATCTTTGGCACAGTGGTAAAATGAATAGAACTAAATTTATAATATACACTAAACATTAATTATACATTATGCTAACACTTTCAAAAAAAGCGCAGGCTATGCCTGCTTCACCAATCAGAAAATTGGTTCCTTATGCAGATGCTGCTAAAAAAAGAGGTGTGAAAGTTTATCACTTGAACATTGGTCAGCCAGACATTGAGTCTTCTCCACAAGCTCTTGAGGCAGTTAAAAATGCAGATCTTAAAGTTATTGAGTATTCAAACTCTGCAGGTAACCTTTCATACAGAGAGGGTTTGGTAGAGTACTACAAGAGTGTGAACATCAACATTGAGGTTGCTGACCTTATTGTTACCTCTTCAGGTACTGAGGCTGTTCAGTTTGCTCTTGCTGTTACTTGTGATCCAGGTGATGAGGTTATTGTAATGGAGCCTTTCTACACTAACTACAACGCTTTTGCTGTTCAGAACGATGTTAAATTGGTTCCTATTTCTTGTGATATTAAAGAGGGTTTCAAACTTCCTGCAATTGAGGAGTTTGAGAAACATATTACTCCTAAAACCAAAGGTATTCTAATCTGTAACCCTGGTAACCCTACAGGTACTCTTTATACTAAAGAGGCTCTTGTTCAGCTAGGTGAGATTGCCAAGAAACATGGTTTGTATATCTATTCAGATGAGGTTTACAGAGAGTTCTGTTATTCGGAAGAGCCTCACTATTCTTGCATGCATATCCCTGGTCTTGAGCAGAATGTTATCCTTTTGGATTCTGTTTCAAAGAGATACAGCCTATGCGGTGTTAGAATTGGTGCTATCGTTTCAAAGAACAAAGAGGTTATGGCTGGTGTAATGAAATACGCTCAGGCTCGTCTTTGCTCTCCATCTTATGGCCAGATTGCTGCAGAGGGTGCTCTTAAGACTCCTAAATCATACTTTGATGCAGTGAAAGCTGAGTACATCCTAAGAAGAGACACTTTGGTTAATGGTCTTAACCAGATACCTGGTGTATTCTCTCCAATGCCAATGGGTGCATTCTACACTATTGCTGAGCTTCCAGTTGATGATGCAGACAAATTTGCACAGTGGTTGCTTGAGGAGTTCTCATACGAGGGTCAGACAGTAATGGTTGCTCCTGCTGCCGGTTTCTACGGAACCAAAGGTAAAGGTACTAACCAGGTACGTATGGCATATGTTCTTAAAGTTGAGGACTTGAAGAACTCTTTGAAATGTCTTGAGGAGGCTCTTAAAGTTTATCCTGGCAGAACAAACAAATAGTATTCCAATACAATACAAAACAATAAATGGGGCTCCCGCACAAGGGAGCCTTATTTATATATATTTGTTAATATGACTATTTGGAGATATGTGAGTTCAAAATCTCATCTATGAAATTTTCCAGAGAATATTCGGTAGCTATCCCTATTTTATGACGGAAGCGGTGTCGGAGCATCAATACACTCCTTGGAGCAATGGCCATCAGTTCTGCAATCTTCCTGTTGTCCTGCTTGAGTGCAATAAGCATTGAGAGAAGTTCTTCCCTACGGGTGACAGAAGGAACTTTTTCACGCAAGCGATGCAGAAATAGAGGATACATCAGTTCAAAGCACTGGCGGAATTTGAATTCCCCCTCCTCTTTAAGTATAAATGGTGTCAATGTTTCCATTTCCTGGCGATTGTCCCTGTCTTTGAGAAATTCATTCACTTCCTGGGTTATCATCTCCTTTTCAATATTTGACTGGTTCAGTTTTTCTACCAGTGCGGAAAGCTTTTCATCCGCATGTCTGATCTTTCTTTTATAGCGTTTACTCTGTTGTATAAATAGTATGATTATAAAGGTAACGGTGATAACAGATATTACAATGCACGACAGAAGTATAATACGGTTATTTTCTTGTCTCAGTTGGTCAATTTTCAGATCCTGTATCCTTTTTCCGGTCTGCAGGTTAACTATTGCATCAACAAGGTTCAAGTTTACCCTTTTCCCGTTGATGGCCATATCATCATTCTGCATCAGTGCTATATACCGGTTTACATTTGCAAGATCCCTTTTATTAAGATAATGATCCAATATTGGTTTGTAGTCTATATGTATAACAATTGGGGTGTTGCCGTTATTGAGCAATGTATACAGGCTGTCAAGCATAGTTTCAGCTAAAGAGTGCTTTTTTTGCTTCAAATAAGTTTGCGCAAGGTGATGGTATGCCCGTGCGCGGTTTGTAACAGTGCCCAGAGAGGTTACATTCTTAAGCTCCTCAATCCCCGCATTGAGAGAATTGCCACCTTTTTGGGTAAGATATATGCCGTTAAGGAGATTCACATCCACCATACCGCTGTTATATGGTAGAGAATCACATAACTTCCTGGCATGTTCCACATATAAAGGAATTGAATCTGTGAATCCCTGCTGGAGCAAGGTACGCCCTTTGTTAATGTAGGTTTGGGCAGAAACCATAGGATTTGTCATTTCCAGCTCTTTTTCCACTTGTATTGCCTCGGATGCATACAAGTTGGCATATTCAGGTATATCCCAATAAAGGAACAGGTCGGTCATCCTGTCAAGACTGTTCAGCATTCCTAGTGCATCGTCCTTTTCCTGTGCCTCCTCCTTGCTCTGCTGGAACAGTTCAAGGGCTTTGTTCAGTTTGCCGTTACGTTTATATGCAGATCCCAACATAGCCTTTACCCATTGGCTGCCTGAAGCTTTCTTGCATAATTTGGCTTGCTCCAATGCTTGCAGGCACCAGCTGACAACTTCTTCTTGAAACTTTGGATTACTGTAAAACACACTTGCAGCGTATGCGTAGTCGCGGAAATAACGTTCAGGAGTAGCTTCATACAATGGAATGGCCAATGCTTTAAGCATGGTCTGTTCAGCTTCATTCATATTCTCGGTACGGGACAGGGCATAACCCATAACTGAATAAAAATCCCTCAGACACTGTTGTTGCAGTATT
Source organism: Candidatus Egerieisoma sp. (assembly GCA_045645465.1). Classification (GTDB taxonomy): domain Bacteria; phylum Bacteroidota; class Bacteroidia; order Bacteroidales; family UBA932; genus Egerieousia. Next base: position 8,870 of record JAZRIV010000035.1, on the reverse strand, counting down.
TTAGAGGAGTTGAATACATCCTTCAAGGCTGATATGCAGGCTTCCGGTTCCCCTTTGCTCTGGAATGTATTCATCAGCTGCACCAATGCATCAGTATAAACAGCTATTCCGTCATTATCATCAAGAGGTTTGGTCAGATACTCCTTATAAGCCACAATTGCTTCATTGAACTTTCCTTCACGTTGTAAAGCTCTTGCTTCCCGATAGCTGGTTTCATTTGCAAAACCTGCATAACATACCAGCAATAATATGTGATGGACCAATACAAATTTGCTCCATTTGTGCATACTTGTCTGCTTTCTCATTTTATAGGGTATCTGTTCTTTTATAATATGGTCTTCTTGTGGATTACTGTTGTATATTATATGTATACTATTAGCAAAATTATGTAAATCGTAAGTAATTACCTATCCAAAACGGTTTACATTCTGGTTTACATTTGCAGATTTATTGTCTTTTACTCAAGTTGTAGAATCAAATGTAGGATTTGAATTTTTTATTCCTGAAGTCTGTTGGGATATCTTTGTAAAAATAATCAAAAAGTGCCGGATGTCATATTTTTTATGAATCAACTAATTTTATTCAATAACTTATAATTAATTTAACCATGAAAAAATCATTGTTGAAACTTTTTGTAGCTGTTGCAGCTGTATTGATGCTTGCCAGCTGTGGTATTTCCTCACATCTTACAGCAAATGCAAATCTTAACCAGACTGAAGTAGTGTTGTCACAGAAGAATTTTCACGTAGTTAAAAGCGTTGAGGCTAACACCAGCGCCACTTACATATTTGGTATTGGTGGCCTTAATAAAAACGCTCTTAAAAACAATGCAATTGCAGAGTTGACTAAAAAAGCTAATTTGACAGGTTCTCAGGCCTTGGTTAATGTTACTATCAAATATAGTACAAAAATGATTTTGTGTTATCAGAAAGTTACTGCGTACGCAGAGGCTACTGTAGTAGAGTTTGACAAATAATTCACAAAATTTATAAATCAATGAAGGTGACTCTTTTTATAAGGGTTGCCTTCACTTTTTTTATATTTGGGCATTTTTTATCTTTGGTCATTTGATATGTTTATGTAATATGGAAATGGAAAACAATAATGAGAAAATCAGTATAGGTCAGTGCTCTAACTGTGGTACGGAACTTAAGGGAACCTATTGCCATGAGTGTGGCCAAAAAGTTTCCAATTCAACTCATGGTATAAAAGATTTCCTTTTGGAATATTTGAACAATGCCTATATGTGGGATCCGCAGATTTTTACTACACTGTGGCAGTTGGCCAGCAAGCCGGGATATCTTTCTAAAAGGTTCCTTTCCGGTAAGTTTATTTCACACGCGCATCCGCTGAAAATCAATATGTTCCTTCTTTTTGTTTTTATTACTTTTTTTGTAATGTTCAATCAAACGGAAAGTATGAACAAATCGTATTATAATTATACCAGGGATGAAATGGTATTTGGTCTTGTGCAGATGCAATTTTTGTTTGATAATGAGGAATTAGTGGAGAAATTGAAATCTGGTCCTAAAGATACAGTGAGGATGCGTGCACCTTTAGTGCTTGAACAAGAATATCCTGAAATAGTTACAGTTCTGGAAATTGAAGAAGATAACAAGGGAGAATCTGTAGATAAATGGATAGGTATTATTCCTCAAGTGCTGATAGAAAATAAAATACTTCTCTGTGATGAATATGGTTACTATTATTTAAACCCGGATACTAAGGTGTATAGTGATAGTGGTGGACTAAATATTCTTGATGATGTGGTGTCAGCTATGTTAGATATTATAAACAACTATTTCCCTTTAATTATTTTGTTTACTGTTCCTTTGCTTTCATTTTCTGTTCGTCTTGTCCAGTACAGGCATAAGATCCCTCAACTGAACCACTTCGTTTTCTCTTTGCATTATACTGCATTTTTGGAACTGATGATTCTGCTTATATATTTTGCGTACCTTATAATAGGGTATTCGATTCCGGTATTCAAGTGGTTTTTTGTGATAATTTCCAATATATATCTTATAGTGGCGTTCAGAGAGGTGTATAACGTAAAGTCATGGGGCAAGGCTGTGTTAAAATCTCTGTTTACCAGTACTATTTATCTGATGATATGTGGGTTGATCTTGTTTGGAATCTTTTTGGCCGCATGTGTAATAGTGGCGATAAATCATTGATGATCTGATAATCTTGTCCAAACTATACATTAATATAGGATGGACAAAAATGGAACTCGTTGCCATTTAAACTAATTATATGTAACTTTGCTGATTGAAACATATTAAGAAAACATTATGAACCAAGACCCAAAAAGCAACAGATACGCCCTAAGGGGTGTTTCATCATCTAAAGAGGATGTTCACGAAGCTATCAAAAATATAGACAAGGGCTTGTTCCCTAAGGCATTCTGCAAAATTGTACCGGATTTCTTGTCGGGAGATCCTGATTACTGTATTGTAATGCATGCAGATGGTGCCGGTACAAAATCTTCATTGGCTTATACATACTGGAAGGAGACAGGAGATATGAGTGTTTGGGACGGCATTGCACAGGATGCAATTGTAATGAATACCGATGACCTTCTTTGTGTTGGAGCAGTGGACAACATTATGCTTTCATCTACAATTGGAAGAAACAAACAGCTTATTCCCGGTGCAGTTATCAGCCGCCTTATTGCAGCATCTGAGAATTTTGCACATACAATGGAAAGCTACGGTGTAAAACTTATCCTTACAGGTGGTGAGACAGCAGATGTTGGAGACCTTGTAAGAACTGTGATTGTAGATAGTACAGTATGTGCAAGAATGAAACGCTCAGACGTTATTGATAATGCAAACATTAAAGCAGGTGATGTAATTGTGGCTTTGGAGTCTTGCGGAAAAGCTTCATATGAAACAGAGTACAACGGAGGAATGGGCAGTAATGGTCTTACTTCTGCGCGTCACGATGTTTTTGAGAAGTACCTTGCTGTTAAATATCCTGAGAGCTATGACGGCGCTGTTCCTCAGGAGCTTGTATACTCAGGAACCAAGAAATTGGATGCTGTTGAGCCTAAGACAGGCCTTACATACGGCAAACTTGTACTTTCGCCAACCAGAACCTATGCTCCAATTGTTAAGGAGGTTCTTGACAAATACCGCAATCAGATTGATGGTATGATACATTGTTCAGGTGGTGCGCAAACCAAGATACTTCATTTTGTGGACAACCTTAAGATTGTTAAGGACAACCTTTTCCCTACACCTCCACTATTTGAGGTAATCCAGCAGGAGTCTGGTACAAGTTGGGAGGAGATGTACAAAGTGTTCAATATGGGGCATAGAATGGAGTTTTATGTACCGGCTGAGATTGCGGAGGATATCATTACAATTTCCAAAAAGTATGATGTAGATGCAAAAATCATTGGTAGAGTGGAGGCATCTGAGGATGGAAAGGCCCAGGTTCACCTTACAAGCCAGCACGGTGAATTTGTATATACAAAGTAAATCTCAAAAGTATAAGAATATAATCCCGACAGTTTATGAAAAAATATCTTTCTATGGCAGTTGCAGCGGTTGCATTTTTGGCTGCTTGCGGCAATAACAATTCGGTTGAGACGAAACCTGCAGAACTTTCTCCAATATTAGAGAAGGCGCTTAATGACAAGAATTCAAAGTTTTATGCAGACTTTCCGTCATTTCCACAGCCACTGGACAAGTTGCCTATAGGTGTATTTGATTCAGGTACAGGTGGACTTACTGTTCTTGAGGTTTTGCTTAAAGCTGATATGATTGATAACATATCGGGAAAAACAGGAGGGGACGGAGTTCCTGATTTTGCGGGTGAATCTTTTACATACCTTGCCGACAGGGCAAATATGCCGTATGGAAACTATGCTGCTGAAAACAAGCAGGATTTCTTTAAAGAACTTGTTGTAAAGGATGCTTTGTTCTTGTTGGACAATAAATTCTGGACAAATCCGGCAGACAAGTTGATGGAGGGGGTAAAGCAGCCTTGCAAGATTCTTGTGATTGCTTGCAATACAGCAACAGCGTGGGGCTTGCAGGATATAAATACAATGTTGGGCCTTAGTGGGACAGGTGTAAAGGTAATAGGTGTGATAAATGCTGGTGTTAACGCCCTTTATAATAAATTGCATATATCAAATACAACTGATTCTGTAGCTGTAGGTGTTTTGGCAACAGTTGGTACAATTGCTTCAAATGCATACGAGAGGACTATCAGAGAGATAGGAGAGCAGAACGGGTACGGCAACTACATTAAAGTGGTAAACCATCCTTGTGCAGGATTTGCAGAGGCTGTTGATCAGGAGAAGGATTTTGTAAACACTACCCTTACAGCTCCAAGAGAGGGATATAGAGGTCCGGTTTTAGGAGTTGGTTCTGAGGATATTAAAGAAGGATTGTTGGGTGTCTATAATTTTGATTACAGTAACGGTGCAGTTCTTAGAGAGAAAGTAAATGGCAAGTATTCACAATTCCAGCTGAATTCTGCAGCCAACTATGCACGATTCCACCTGGTTACCCTTTTGGAGAAACATAAGGCAAGCGGTGCACAGGTTCCACTTAAGCATATCATTTTGGGATGTACCCATTATCCGTTCCTTCTAAATACTCTTAATGAGGCAATTGAGGAGCTGAGAAGCTACAGAGATAAAGATGGCAAGCTTGTTTATGAGGGACTTATTCATCCAGACTTTGAGTTTATAGATCCTGCTGTATTTACAGCCTTGGAGTGTTACCAGACCTTGAGAGAGGACAAGAATCTTGCTCTTAATACTTCTGAGGGGGCGTTTGAGGGTTATATTTCGGTACCGGCGTATGGCCTTCCTGCCGAGTGTCTTGATGCAGATGGTAATTTGTCATACGATTTCAAATATGGCAGAGATTATGCAACAGAGGATATAACAACAGTATTTGTACCATTCTCAAAAAGATATCTCGACGAGCAGACATTGGACAGGATTGAAACAATGCTTCCTTTGTCGTATAACAAAATAAAACAAATTATAGAGTAATATGGCTTTTGCAAGTAGCGTTACAGTAGATGAGATTGAGGCGCTTGAGATAGCAACGTTCCCGGGAGAGATAACTGTTGTTCCAAATTCACAGTGTGATGAGTTTGACAGAGCCATCCAATATCTGGCTGCTCAGCAGGTAATAGGTTTTGATACTGAGACCAAGCCTTGCTTTGTGCCCAAGGTCCCAAGGAACAAAATGGCTATTTTGCAGTTGAGCGGTCACGATAAAGCATATATTTTCAGGTTACAGCAGGTTGGCGTACCACCAAAACTGGCAGCGTTGTTGGGTAATCCAAAAGTACTTAAGATTGGAGCAGCTGTTCACGACGATATCCGTGGGCTGCAGGAGTACCGTAGATTTATTCCTAAGGGATTTGTGGATTTGCAGCGTATTGCACCTACTTATGGGATTGAGGAGAAAAGTGTGAGAAAGATGGCTGCAATTATTCTTAAGAAGAGGGTTTCAAAATCCCAACAGCTCTCAAATTGGGAATCTTCCCATTTGTCTGAAGCCCAGTTGCGTTATGCGGCTGTGGATGCGTGGATTTGCAGGGAGATGTATTATAAATTAATGGCAGAGAGGAGCGAGTAATGTCGCTCTTTTCTGATAATAAGTGAATTATGGCAAGAATTATTCTTAATAAAGGTAAAGAGCAATCTTTGAAACGTTTCCATCCGTGGGTATTTTCTGGTGCAGTAAAAAAGATAGAGGGGGGAGATCCTGCAGAGGGAGATGTTGTTGAAGTATATTCTTTTGGTGGTGAATATCTTGGATGTGGACACTATCAGATTGGCTCCATTACAGTAAGGATTCTGAGCTTTAAGAAAGAGGCTATAGATGATGCTTTTTGGTATAAAGCAATAAAAGGAGCATATGATGCGCGTCATACTCTTGGGCTTGTTGGGAGTACCGATACAGATGCTTACAGACTTGTTCACGGCGAGGGGGATTTTCTTCCTGGCCTTATCATTGATGTATATGGCAAGACTGCTGTAATTCAAGCCCATTCTGCAGGTATGTTCTTGGCAAAAGGGCAGATTGCGGATGCTCTAAGAAAAGTTTATGGTTCTGCATTGTCTGCAATCTATGACAAGAGTGAGGGAACTGCTCCGTTTAAGGCGGGGTTGGATTTGAAAGATGGATATATTTATCGGGAAGAAGGTGTGCAAGATGCTCAGGCGGTGCTTGAAAATGGCAATAAGTTTTGGGTGAACTGGGTTGAGGGACAGAAGACCGGTTTCTTCTTGGATCAGAGGGATAACAGGGCTTTGGTAAAGAAATATGCTGCCGGAAAACAGGTGCTTAACTTGTTCTGTTATACTGGAGGTTTTTCAATTTATGCGTTGAATGGTGGGGCGGCTCACGTAGATTCAGTAGACAGTTCGCGAAAGGCAATGGATATGGTGGTAAAGAATGTGGAGTTGAATGGTTTTACAGAGGGGGTGGAGCATACTTCTTATTGTGAGGATGCAATTGAGTTTATGCGCAAATGTGAAGGGAATAAATATGACCTTATGATTGTAGATCCACCTGCATTTGCAAAACATAGGGGTGCACTGGATAATGCCCTGCGTGCGTACAAACGATTGAATGCCCTTGCTATAGAGAAAGTTAAACCTGGGGGAGTTGTGTTTACATACAGTTGTTCTCAGGTGGTGGATAAGATTAATTTTGCATTGGCGGTATTTTCTGCTGCAGCGCAGACCGGGCGTCGGGTGCGTATCTTGCACAGACTTACACAGCCTGCAGACCATCCTGTGAATATTTATCATCCTGAGGGAGAGTATCTTAAAGGGCTTGTGCTACTTGTAGAATAGTGATTAATAATATTATATAATAAAATGGATATTAAACTGAGGACCTCATTCTACGGTTACAAGTTATTGCGTAGCAATGACGACTTAATAAGGCATCATCAGATGCCCGGCGGAGGTCGTGTAACACGGAAGGCTGGGAGCCGCACCTTGCGTGAACAGTGAATTTAAGGGAGACTGCGTAGTTCCAAGTTTAGTATACTTTTGTTTTAAGTTTATGGCGGAACAATTGATTATAACAGCTAAAGATAAAGCTGGGATATATGCGGAGATTTTGCCTCAGATAAGGGCGGTGGTTTCTGCGGAGAGTGATATGACGGCCAATATGGCTAATGTGAGTGCAATCCTTAAGGAGGCGTTCGGGTTCTGGTGGGTTGGATTTTATGTTGTGCGTTCTTGCTCAGATGGGTCTGGGGAAGAACTTGTGCTTGGACCTTTCCAAGGGCCATTGGCTTGTACACGTATTAAAAAGGGGAGGGGAGTGTGTGGAACCGCGTGGGAGAGAGCTGAAACAGTAATTGTACCGGATGTTGAACAGTTTCCGGGGCATATAGCGTGCAGCAGCCTTTCCCGTTCAGAGATTGTTGTGCCGGTATTCTCTTCTGACGGTTCTGTTATGGCGGTGCTTGATATAGACAGTGAACATCTGGCAACATTTGATGTTACAGATAAAGAGTGGTTGGAGAAAATGTTGCAGAATTTGTTCTAATCTTGTTGAAATTAAATTTGCAGATAAATAAAATTGTAGTATCTTTGCAATCCAATCGTCAAACAGGGTTCCTTGGATGAGTGGCTTAGTCAGCGGTCTGCAAAACCGTGTACGGCGGTTCGAATCCGCCAGGAACCTCAAAAAATCCTTCCAGATTTCTGGGAGGATTTTTTGTTTTGTAGTATCTCATTTCTTTATTCCTTATTCTTTATACCCAAGACGATGGGCACGGGCACCATTGCTACGAGCCACTCCAGGGCATATTGGCTGTGCTATCGGGAAGAAATATTTACCGATGGCACAGCTGATGTTGGATACAGATATGTATAGAGTGGATTGGTGTGCCCATCGTCTTGGCAAGAGGCAACTTAGGCTGTGAATGCGCAATACATAGTTAACATTTCTCTTATGTAAATGTACTTCTCCAACAGGCAGATTTCTCTTACACTCCGCTACAAGTTCAACACCTCCAAGAGCAAATATAAAGGAACCGGTGCCGGAGAGAGCCAGAAGAACAGGATGTAAGTGTAGTACTTACGGCTTTTGCACGTTTATAGGTTAAAATCATATCTTCAATTGGATAATCCTGCTGTGTACTTAATTGAAGATTTGAAACTTTCGGACACTGCTCTGGAAATGTTTATTGAAATTATTTTCCATTCAGATTTATGTGAAGATAGAAAAAATGCTCTGCTTAAAGATGCTCTCACGTATTTGGACGGTAAAGGAAACTTTTCCTTTAGGCTGCACTCTTTGATAAGTTGAGATTATTAAGTAAATACCTGAACTTTTTGCTACGGAACTTGTTAATGTAAGTGAAATAGTTTTTTAAGTTAGGTTAAGTCGGGCAGGCCCCGCAGCTTCGGGATGAGGTTGCGGGGCTTGTTTATATCAGTTCAGTTTTACAGTTGTTCAATTTGCTCAATACTCAGTCCGGTATTTTTTGCAATCACTTCATGCGGTATGCCATCAGATTTCAAGTTTCTTGCAATCTGTATAGCTTGCTCTTGCCTGCCTTTTTCCATACCCTTTTCCATACCCCGCATTTCGGCAGTCCAAATTATGCTTTTTATGTCACGTTCGGTTTTCATCTCTTTTTGGTATTCTTTAAATTCTTCGTTGCTCATAGTTGCTATATTGGCTGCAGTAAAGAGTTTCTGGAATATCTCCTGCTGCAGTTCAACTGGGCGTTCTTCCAGGAACTCCATGTTGCGCAGACAATAGTAGAAACGCTCCAGGATATTCCCCTGTTCTATCTCTTCCAATGTCTTGTTGAACTTCTTAAGTTCAATGAATATAAATGTGTACTTGTTGGAAAGTACTTTG
>JAZRIV010000034.1:0-1051 GCA_045645465.1 Candidatus Egerieisoma sp. | reverse complement strand
CATTGCAATCTCTGCCTTTTCCAATTCCTTACCTAGATATGCTGCATGGTCCAATCTGGTTACAAGACCCTTTTCAATAATCTCTTCATAGATTTCACTTGCTGTTTTACCTTCAAAGCTTATGGTAGGTTTTGTTTTCTTGAAGTGAGTTGCAACGATATATGAATCCTTAACGCTTATTGCATGTTCAACCCTTATCTTAAAGCTTCCTGCCTTATCCCTTACAAACTTGATAGGAGCATCCTGCTTGACTATAGGAACATTATCCTCCTGCTTCAAGTCAAACCTTTTCTTCTTGTCCTTGAACACAAGAAGATCAACACCTAAATCCTTTGGAATGGATTGTCTGTTCTTAGCTAAAAACATCATCTTTGAAGCTATTGCAAGTTCCCTTACACTTCCATGGGTCTTTCCACTTTCCTCAGGAGTGAAGAGTATGCTTGCACCAAGTTCCATTGCAATACCTGCAAGAACTGCATTTGCACCTACAGAATCGGTATCCATAAGCTCGATTACATTACCTATACCAAAGAACATTGGCTTCTTGTCAACTTCATGGAAATCATGGAAGGCAATGATTGAATCTACAAGGCTTGCACTGTTTACAGGATCCAAAATAAGGTCACAAACCATATCAATTCCTTCACAGGATTTAACAAGCTTTTGCATGGATTCAACACGCTCTTTAGGAGTGTGAGGTACAAATCCTTCTGAAAAATTAGTTGGCAATAAAACAGCAGGAACGTTCTTTTCCTTTAATAATGGAAGAACTTCAGCGAAATTACCATTGTCCAAACTTAAAACCATATCAATACCATGGTTTACTGCAGCTGCAATTTCCTTTGGATTCAATGTATCTATACTTAAAGGCCTGTCTCCTGCAATAGGCCTTAATGTATCAATCAAATCTGGAATCTCATCAGACCTGTCTTCACCTGCAATCATACCAATGTCTATCATGTCAGAACCTGATGCTACAAAGAACTCTGCCTTTTTAATCAAGTCCTCTTTAGACAAAATAGGGGCGCTTGCAATTTCAGACAAGACTCTC
>JAZRIV010000033.1:0-13933 GCA_045645465.1 Candidatus Egerieisoma sp. | reverse complement strand
TCTATTCTCTGAAACACGTCGTTAAGGGTACTCTCAATCTCCTCCGGTGAATAGTCAAGAGCATGATTCCTGTCAAGAACACTATATTTTGCAATCAACGGAGCGCTAACTGCGAAAACCCCCAACCCACGCAGACTTTTTTCGTTCGTTTTTATTGTCTGAACCCTCTTCTGGAGCAGGATATGCCTGGTATATACCGTTGTAATTGTTCAGCTTCTCCATTCTCCAAAGATTTGGATGTACAGTGGATGGGGTATCTATCCTAATTCATCCCAATTAAAGCCGGATAAAACTCATCATTCAACTTTATGTTTTTTCTTTCACCATTGAAAGAATTCCCAGAACAATCGGCCAATATTGTTGCTACAAGGAAGAATGCCCAATAAAATTTACTCTTTCTTATGTCGCTATATTTTTTTGTATGAATTTTCAATTGCCAAACGTAACTCGGTAATGCTGTTCATTGTCTTTATCTGTCCGTCTTTTACAAATGAAATGTTGCCTGTCTCCTCAGATACAACTATTACGCAGGCATCAGTCTCTTCAGACAATCCTGTGGCAGCCCTGTGGCGCATACCGTAATGAGCTGGGATGTTCGGATTCTCACTAATTGGGAGTGTGCATCTGGCAGCCACAATGCGGTCTGCTGCAATTACCATTGCCCCGTCGTGAAGAGGGGAGTTCTTGAAAAACAGATTTTCAATAAGGCGTCTGCTTATTCGGGCATCAATTGCATCTCCCGTTTCAATAACAAAGTCCATTGAAGAGGAGTGTGCTATAACAATAAGTGCTCCAGTTTTGCTTTCGCTCATCTTGCGGCAAGCTTCGGTTATCTCGTCAAGAGCAGCAAGTTCCATTCCTCCACCTTTGCGCCCGAACAATTTGCTCAAAAACGTCAGATGCTTGTTGTTCAGCAGATATGTGCTTCCCAGACGCAACAGGAACTTTCTTATCTCCTGTTGGAAAAGGACAATAATTGCAATTACTCCAACACCCAAAACCTGTCCCATAAGGGCAGAGAGAAGACTCATATTCAAGGCTTTTACAACAGCCCACATAATATACAGGAGGATGATTCCCAAAAAAATACTGATTGCAGCAGTACCCCTTATAAGCCGGTATACATAAAAAACGAGCAGTCCTACAACAAGTATATCAATGATGTCTATAAATTGTATGTCAATAATTTCAAACATATACAGAAGAATTTGCTTAACAAACTCAAAGTTAAGAATTATTGCAGGAATTATAACCCGATGGAGGGAAAATTATCGGGAAGGAAGACTCTTTAGAGTTTTTTTGACGGGTCTCTTTGTGGAAGGGGACAAGACTTCTCTTTAAGAGGTTTCTTTATTATAAATTTCTCCTCTGTCCCGTGGTATAACCTTTTGAGATTGCTTATATGGCACAACCATACGGTACATCCGGCCACAATGCTGAAAATCTTTATTACAAGGGTTTCTTTGGGGTCTAACCAAAGGGCAAACAATGTGTTGACAAGAAAAGGAAAACAAGTTACAGCAGCAATCACACTTACTGAGACATACCTTGTAATGAATAATGTAACACAAAATATGGCGGTACAGATAAGTACAGCAAAAGGGTGTATGGCAAGGAGCACTCCGCACATTGTGGCAACCCCTTTACCCCCTTTGAACCTGTGGAAAACAGGGAATACGTGCCCCATTATGGCTGCAAATCCAAAAACAATCTGGGTCCCGACAAACCCATTTGTCTCTTGAGGGAACGGAAGAAAAAATACCAGTGATGCAGCTGCCACCCCCTTTAGAATATCAAAGGCAAGCACAAGAAGTCCCATCTTCCAACCCAATACTCTTTGAGTGTTGTTGGCCCCCGGGTTTTTGCTCCCGTATTCACGTACATCTATGCCGTAGAAATGTCTCCCCAGAATGATTGACCCGGAGATGGAACCTATAAGATAGGAGAGGATTATGAAAAATATATAGAGGGAAATCCCTATTGGCAATGTCATAAACTTAATTTCTCATTTGCAAATATATAAATTATCTTTGCCACTTGAAATATTGTATATGGAGAACTCTGCCAAAATAGAACAGAAACTGGGATTTGGAAAAATCAGGGAGCAGCTTAAGTTGCGCTGTTCTACTGTGTACGCCAAAGAGAGGGTTATGGCAGAGAAGGTTTCACATAATCCAAAAACCATTGAGAAAAGGCTGGTCCTTACAGATGAGATGCGTCTTATCTGTATGTTTGAGAGCAGCTTCCCACAGAACGGATTCATTGACAGTATAGAGTTCCTTAAGCCTTTGGAGGTAGAGTATTCTTCAATCACATTGGAGAATATGAACAAGCTCTACATATTTGTAGAGAATCTTAGAGGAGTGCTTAACTTCTTTAAAAACAGTAAAGAGGGAGCATATCCCTCACTTAAGGAGATGGCATCTCCAATAATGTTTTTCCCAGAAGTTTCCCGACGGATAGAATCAATAGTGGACCGTTTTGGCGAGGTAAAGGACAATGCCACCCCGGAGTTGTTCAATATAAGGAAATCGTTGAGGGAAAAGGAGAACTCCATTTCCAGAAAAATACAGCAGATATTGCGTAAAGCTCAGGAAGATGGATTGGCAGAGGAGGATGCAAGCATCTCTGCCAGGGACGGGCGTCTCCTTATTCCTGTAAGTGCAGTAAACAAACGCAAGCTTCCCGGCTTTGTTTACGATGAGTCTGCAACTGGAAAGACAGTCTTCATAGAGCCTATAGAGGTGGTTGAGCTGAACAATCAGGTTAAGGAGCTTATGTTTGCCCAGCAGAGGGAGATTTTGCGTATACTTAGAGAATTCTCAGACTTTTTGCGCCCGTACCTGCCAGACCTTATTGCCGGAGCAAGATTTGTTGGAGAGATAGACTTCATAAGGGCAAAGGCTCTTGTGGCAATGCAGATGGAGGCCGGCAAGCCAATTATCTCCACAGACGAGACTCTTAAGATTGTAAAGGGAAGGCATCCTATATTGGAGGCGGCACTTAAAAAGGAGAAGAAACCTATAGTTCCTCTTACCCTCACTCTTACTCCCGACAAACATATCCTTGTGATTTCAGGTCCAAACGCAGGGGGAAAATCGGTGTGTCTCAAGACTGTCGGGATGCTGCAGTATATGTTTCAGTGGGGATTGCTGGTTCCGGCAAGTGAGGTGAGCGAGTTCAGGATTTTTGATGACATATTCATTGATATTGGAGATGAACAGTCTCTTGAGAATGACTTGAGTACCTACAGTTCGCACCTTACCAATATGAAGGAGGTGCTGCAGAAAGCTACAGACAATTCATTGGTGCTTATAGATGAGTTTGGTACAGGTACGGAACCAACCGCAGGAGGGGCAATTGCCCTTGCAATACTTGAGAATATAGAGCTGAAAGGGGTATTTGGGATAATTACCACCCATTATACCAACCTTAAATTTTATGCGGGGAAAGTTAATGGGGCAATAAATGGGGCAATGCTTTTTGATGTGGCAAAGATTCAACCGCTTTATAAGCTTGAAGTGGGACTTCCCGGCAATTCATTTGCTTTTGAACTTGCCCGCAAGATTGGCTTGCCTGAGCATATAATCAGGGTGGCGGAAGAGAATGCTGGTACAGGTTATGTAGATATGGAGAAACAGTTGCGCAAGATTTCACGCAACAGAAAGGCTTTGGATGAAAAACTTGCCAAGATTAAGAATACAGACCGTACACTTGAGAGCATAACAGAAAAATACGAGAAAGAGCTTACAGACATACAGTCTGTAAAGAAACAGATACTGGCAGAGGCAAAGAAGCAGGCGCAGGAGATTATAGATAATGCCAACAAGAAAGTTGAGGCTACCATTAAGGCCATTAAGGAGGCTCAGGCAGAAAAAGAGCGCACCAAGGCGGCACGCAAGGAGCTTGAAGAGTTCAATAAGGCTATAAACGAAGCGTCTCAGAGCGAGAGCGACAAAAAGATTGAAGCCAAGATGAATAAGCTTCTTGAGAGGAAGAGGAAGAAAGAGGAGAGGCAGCAGCGCAATGCAGGTGCCCAAGGAGATACAAACTCAACAGTACAGGATCAGAGTGTGCAGTTGCCAAAAGAACTCAAGAGCGGAGATAAAGTTAAGATTAAGGGGGGAGATCTTATTGGTGAGGTAATGCAGGTTGGCGGCAGTTGGGTTACAGTTGCTGTTGGAAGCATAATAAGCAAAGTTCAGAAAGATAATGTGGTTCATATCTCCAACAACGAGTATTCCAGCGCAGTTAAGGCTATGCCCAAGAAGATGAGTGCCCATTCAGAGGGATTGTCGGAGAGGAAACTTAATTTTAAACCTAACATAGATATAAGGGGAGAGAGACTTATGGAGGCTCTGGAGATTGTAAGCCGTTTTATAGATGATGCCCTTATGGTAGGAATTGGGGAGGTTAAGATTCTCCACGGTAAAGGTAATGGAGTCTTAAAGGAGGAGATCCGCAAGTATCTTAAAACAGTTCCTGGCGTTTTAAGTTGTAAAGATGAGGACATTCAGTTTGGTGGCTCCGGAATTACAGTTGTAAAATTGGATTAGAGTATTATGAAAAGGATATTTATAGTTTTGGCAATTTGTATGGCTGCAGGATGCACCAGCAAAGAGCAGCAGGCTAAAGAGGGGGCGCAGATGTTCCTTGACGCTTTTTTGTCTAACGAATATGATAAGGCTGCGTTGTTATGTACAGATGAGATAAAAGAAGACTTGAACCGGGCTTTTGCAGATTTCAAAAATTTGGACAGCAATGTAAGAGCGCTCCTTGTCAATGAGTGTGCACAATATAAAGCAGAGATTGCCTCAGTAACAAGAATAAACGGTTCAGATACTTTTAAAGTGGAGTATAAGCTAATAAAAGCCAACAGCGACTCGCTATCTTTGGACAGCAGCTGTATAGAGAGTAATCTTACCCTGACAGGTGGGAAGATAAACAGAATGGGAGATTACTAATCTCCCATTACTGAATATATCAACTTCAATTTAGGCTTTCTGTCAGACAGAGGGCCATTTATTTTTCCCGTATAGTAGGTTGTACAATCTATAGAATAGGTGGTATTGTTGTTTGAGTCTGTTGTTGCGAATGTGGGCATCATCCAAATATCATAACTCTCATCAATCTCCGATTCGTCTTTGCTGACCAAATCTTGCACATAGGTAGGGATGTCAATCATATAATGGCACAAGGACCTGTTTATGGTTCCCAAATTAAATCCAGTCACGTTTATATCGCTCAACGGATTGAAAAATTTGGCATTAAAGGTTGTATCTTCAACTCTGTTGCAAGGATATATGCCGGTTGGATATTTTGTCATATCAAAATCTTCTGGAATTTCAAATGGGAACACCAGTGCTCCTTTGGCAATAATCACGTGCTTGTCTGTATATCCATTCTCCTTCTTCCAGTTGTCAATAATATCCTTAAGGTCTTTATGGCTGATGTATGGTTTTACACCTGCGCACCCCTCAATAGCTATTTCACTGCCGGGTTGTGCAGTTTCAAGCTTGTCGCTCTCGTACTCAGAGATGTTAAGGCAATAGTTGTAACCCCAGGACAATGTAAAGATTGTATCTCTTCTGCTGAGACTGGTGTCCCAGGTTGGCTGATAGTCAACCCTAATATAAATTGCACCGGAACCGAATGACATTGTATTCTCCCTACCGCCATAAACACCTTCTTCTGGAGAAGAAGTCTTTAATAGGATACCTTTGAAATTCTCCACAAACAAATCCAATGAATCTCTCTCCTCTTGAGAAGATGCAAGTATTTTCTCTGCAAAAGATTTCTTAAGGACAATTCTCAATGAATCACCTCCAAAATAGAGACTTTCGGCAACATTCAGAGGCTCCGGATCATAATCAGCAGCAGTAATACTGTTGTTGAAAACGGTTGTTGTATCAACTCTCTTGTAAGTTCTGTGCAATGTAACCTGTTGTGGAATACCTGTCTGGTTATCATCAGTTGTGTAAGTGCCGGATACAGGGGCAAGGAAATACACTTCTTTAATAACAGGATTGGTTCCAAAATCCCAACCTGACATATTGGGACATATGTCGGCCATAGTTGAGAACTTTACCAACCCGAACTCTTTGGTTCTTATAGATCCGAAAATTCCCTCTCCTCCCGACAATCCTTGAAGCGGACTCGAAGACTTAAGCTGTACAGGCAAATCCAACTCTGCAGTCTGTACAGGGAGATTCTGGTTGGTGGAGATAAAATCTTCTCCCATTGTTTTGTCTACTGTAATACAAGATACAGCGATAAAAAAGGCTACTGTAGCAAGTATAATTGTATTTTTAAATTGCATCTTCCCCTAAAATTTTGTCGTAAAACTGGTTATACTCTTTAATATATTCAGAATCCGACAGGTTCACATAAGGCAGTACAGGTAATTTGGACCCTGCAATGAAATTGTCAAGTTCTGCAGGAAGTTCGCTGCTGCCATAAATGATGCCATCTGAATTCTGAATGGCGAGTTTAGCAAGATTTATGCCATTTGCTGGTTTTAGAATATCAAGATCTTTGTTTTTAACACCCGGAAGAATCACTTTGCTGTTAATGTCCTCTGCAAAAGTCTCTTCTGAGATCTCGTTGTAAAGAGAAAGGACAACCTTACAATCGGTAAATATAGGGTCGTCTTTATATGCTTTCTTCAAGTAAAGAGGAAGTATATGGGATATCCATCCCTGACAATGGATAATGTCTGGTTTCCATCTGAGTTTCTTTACTGTCTCCAAAACTCCGCGGGCAAAGAAAATTGCACGCTCGTCATTGTCCTCAAAAAACTTGCCTTCTTCATTGGCGTAAACAAATTTTCTGTGGAAATAATCGTCATTGTCTATGAAATATACCTGCATTCTGGCAGAAGAGATAGAAGCCACCTTGATTATAAGCGGGCGGTCAATGTCGTTTACGACAATGTTCATTCCCGACAGGCGGATGACCTCGTGCAACTGGTTTCTTCTTTCGTTTATAACGCCATATCTTGGCATAAATGAACGTATTTCTTTTCCTCCCTCCTGGATTCCTTGTGGCAGGTAACGGCCAACAGATGAAATAGTGCTTTCAGGAAGATAAGGGGTAATCTCCGAGTTGACGAACAATATTTTCTTGGTCTCCTTCATAAATAATGGATTTTTAGAGTACAAAGGTAATAAAAAATAATTAAACATTTTTAAATATGTATTTTGTGTTTATCTTTGGAGGTTAATTTATGGGGATAAAAGAGGAAAATATAATAGCCAGAAGGTTGTTGCATTCTTACCTTTCTTCAATAATAAGTATAGCACTGGTACTTATGCTCATAGGATTCTTTGGAATCCTTGCTGCAAATGCAGGGGCTGTGCAGAATTATTTTAAGGAGAATGTAAGGGTCTCTGCCATCCTTAAGGAGAATGTGGAGGAACAGCAGGCAAAAAAACTTCAGCAGAAACTGGAGACCCATCCTGCGGTAAAAGGATCAAAATTCATTTCAAAGGAGCATGGTACAAGGGAGTTGAAACAGATGCTTGGAGAAGACTTCCTTGAGGCATTTGATTCGAACCCTATCCCAATTTCCATTGAGCTTTATCTTAAAGGGGAGTATTTTAATCCCGACAGTATCAGACATGTTGCAACCTCACTGCTTGAAAACAGGCAGATAGAGGAGATTGCATACCAGGAGTCACTGTTGGAACTTCTTAATGAGAATTTTGAAAGAATTGCATACGTATTCCTTATTTTTGCCGGGTTGCTTATGTTCATTTCATTTGTACTCATAAACAATACTGTAAGACTTAATGTGTATTCAAAGAGGTTTTCCATATACACTATGAGACTGGTAGGAGCCAAGAGGAGTTTCATTAGAGCTCCCTTTCTTGTAAAATCAATTTTTCAGGGGCTGTTGTCTGGATTATTGGCAGTTTTGGCATTGTTGGGATTGCTTTATCTGGTGAGAAATGAATTTGAACAGATGTTTGCAATTTTTAATATGCAGCTTGTGGCTTATGTGCTTGTTGCTGTGGTTGTATTGGGGGCTGTGATATGCCTTGTTTGCACGTTTTTTGTTGTAAACAGACTTGTTTCCTTGAATAATGATGATTTGTATTATTAAAATTCTGATATGAAAGAGAATATTGATGAACAGGGCTTTGCGTTGCCTAGAAAGAATGTCCTTTATATTTTGGCCGGTTTTGTGGTAATGCTTTTGGGTTATGCCCTTATGGCTGGAGGTGGAAGTGATGATCCTGATGTGTTTAATGAAGAGATGTTCAGTTTCAGGAGAATTGTGCTTGCTCCAGTTGTGATAATAATTGGAATGGTTGTTGAAATTTGGGCTATAATGCATATTGGCAAGGCAAGAAAGGGGGAGGATAAATGAGTTGGTTAGAAGCAGTTGTACTTGGCCTGGTTCAGGGATTGACGGAGTTTCTTCCGGTGAGCAGCAGCGGTCATCTTACCATTGCCAAAGAGTTGTTTGGCATTGAGACTTCAAGCCTCAGTTTTGAGGTGGTTGTGCACGCTGCAACAGTATGCAGTACAATAGTGGCATTCAGAAAAGAGATATGGAGCCTTCTGTGCGGTTTCTTTAACTTAAAGATGAATCCGCAGAAGGAGTATCTTTTTAAGATAGCTGTTTCAATGATTCCTATTTTTGTGGTGGGAGTGTTCTTTAAAGAACAGGTAGAGGCGGTTTTTGGCAGCGGACTCCTTGTTGTTGGATGTATGCTTCTTGTTACGGCCCTTCTTCTATCTCTTAGCGAGTATCTTTCAAAAAGAAATCAGGGTGAGGGTAGGGCTGTTACATATAGAGATGCAATTATAATTGGTCTGGCACAAGCTTGTGCGGTTTTGCCTGGTTTGTCACGCTCTGGCACCACAATTTCTACAGGACTTCTTCTTGGAGTAAAGAAAGAGGATGTGGCGCAGTTCTCGTTCCTTATGGTACTAGTCCCAATTTTGGGAGAGGCTTTTCTGGAACTTGCAGGTGGAGAACTTTCGGGTGAGGCATCGGGAATACCTGCACTCTCTTTGGCTTTAGGTTTTGTGAGTGCATTCATTTCAGGTTTGTTTGCCTGCACTTTAATGATAAATATTGTTAAAAAAGCCAAGCTTTGGCTGTTTGCAGTGTATTGCGTTATTGCGGGAGTCGCATGTATTTTGAGTTCATTGCTTTAACTGATGGAGAAGAACCTTTATTATTTTGTTTCAGATGTTCATCTTGGATTGGATTATGAAAATCCTATAGCAAGGGAGCGGAAGTTTGCCTCTTTTTTAAAGGGGTTGCCGCAAAATACAAAGGCTCTTTATCTGTTGGGTGATATTTTTGATTTCTGGTATGAGTACAAGAATGTGATTCCACGCAAATTTACCCGCACTTTGGGGGCATTGGCTGAGTTGGTGGACAAGGGAGTTGAGGTTTATTTCTTTAATGGCAATCACGATATCTGGACATACTCATATTTTCAGCAGGAGCTGGGATTGAAGATTCTTCAACAGCCTCATATGGTAACTATTGAGGGGAAGAAGTTTTGCCTTGGCCACGGAGACGGGCTTGGAAAGGGTGATTTTGCATACAAACTGCTGAACCGTACTTTTAAAAACCGCTTCTTGCAGTGGGCGTTCAGCGGAGTGCATCCCCGTTGGGCTTTTGGACTGGCCCATTTGTGGAGCAAACACAACAGACTGATGCACGAAGAGGATAATTGGGTGTGGAAGGGTGAAGATGAGCGGATTGTAAAGTTTGCCAATTCTCTGCAGAAAGCAAATAATGGAACTGTAGATTATTTTATATTCGGACATTTTCATCATAAAGCCCGTATAAAGCTTGCACAGGGCGGTGAAATGCTCCTCCTTGGAGAGTGGATACACAATGAAACAGACTATATTGTGTTTGATGGTTCTCAGTGCCAGGAATCTCCAAAGATTGACTGATACAGGAACCAGAAACGTCCGTCGTAATACATCTGGCGCAGTTCTTCAATTATCTTGTCTTCTCCAAAGCGGTCGTATTGTTTTTTCAGGTCCGATCCGAACAGTTTGGCAACTCCTTGCCAAAAGCCTGCTGCAGCACCTCCTTTGTAATTCTTTATTACATAGAATGAGGAGATGCCCATCTCTCTGTCCATAAGTTTGAGCAACAGTTTGCCTTGAGTTATTGTCAGATTCCTCAGAGGTTTTTCAAACTCTCTGAACAGCCTTTTTTCATAATCTCTTATATATTTGTCCCTCTCTTTTGAGGTGAAATTTGAGTTTGCGATGGTGCTGTCGGCATCCTGCATTATCTCTTTTGCTTTGAGGGCGTATGGGTATACTTTTGCAAAGTTGTATACTGTGCGGTAGAATTTTCTCCACTCTTTGGTGTTTTTTGCACGTTCGGGGCGGTTGTAGACATAGGCAGGTGTAATTTTATCCACATATAATGTATCTCCACCAACAATTTCATAACCTATGGCATAACCGGGCTTTTGCCCTTGTGCAATGTTGCACCAAAGGAGACATAACAAGTATAAAATGCAATATTTTAAATGTTTTTTAGCCATAAGTGCTGCAAAAGTACTAACTTTACAAACATTGCAAAAACTTAAAATCAAAATATAATGTTCAGTACAGATGTGTTTACTCCTTGGGTTCTCCTTACAGACCTTGGAATAATATCGGCCCTGATTCTTGTGGGCAAATTCATTAGAGTAAAAGTAAAGCTTATTCAAAAATTGTTCATACCACCGAGCCTTATTGCCGGAGTTTTGGGACTTGCTTTGGGCCCTAACGGTTTGGGATGGCTCCCTTTGTCGGGAAGTATGGGAACCTATGCCGCTGTACTTATTGCGTTGGTGTTTGGTGCTCTGCCGCTCTCTTCGCCAAAGTTTTCTGCTAAGGAGGTTGCAGGAAGGGTTGGCCCTATGTGGGCATTTGCCCAGCTTGGAATGTTGGTGCAGTGGGGAATTATGGGATTGTTCGGGCTTTTTGTTATGAAGGTTATATGGCCAAATTTGAATGATGCTTTTGGTATAATGCTCTCTACGGGTTTTTATGGCGGACACGGAACGGCTGCTGCCATTGGAGAGGCATTCAACGGTTTGGGTTGGGATGAAGCTGCATCTCTTGGTATGACAACGGCTACAGTTGGTGTTATTTGTGCAATTATTGGAGGTTTGGT
This sequence comes from Candidatus Egerieisoma sp., assembly GCA_045645465.1. Taxonomy (GTDB): domain Bacteria; phylum Bacteroidota; class Bacteroidia; order Bacteroidales; family UBA932; genus Egerieousia. The sequence continues at coordinate 2,784 of JAZRIV010000033.1, read as the reverse complement.
TATGATCAAATGGGCTGCAAAGAACAAGCAGACAGCTTTTATTGCAGATTTTGCAGATCTTCCAAACGAGTTGCGTTCTGGTTTGATACCAGAGGAGAAGCGTGAGTCTGTGGGTAGTGCAACCACTTCCGGTATCTCTATAGAGCCTCTTACTTTCCATTTTGCACTGGTTCTTCTTGTGGCATTTCTTGGATACTCTCTAAGCATAGGTGTAAAACAGCTTTATCCTCAGCTCGAACTTCCTGTGTTCAGTTGTGCATTTATAGTGGGATTGATTCTTAAGAAAATATTTGATGCAACCAAGGTTACAAATTATATATGTCCTAACACCACTCAGAGGATAGGAAGTATGGCTACTGATTTGCTTGTTGCATTTGGTGTGGCTTCAATCAAATTGGGAGTTGTGGTAAAATATGCTGTTCCGCTTATAGTTCTTCTTGTAGCAGGTGCCATTATTGTATTTGGAATCACTTTCTTCTTTGGCAGACACTTGTCAAAAACATATTGGTTTGAGCGTACAATCTTTGCTTGGGGCTGGTGGACCGGTACAATGGCAATGGGTATTGCACTTATAAGAATTGTAGACCCTAAACTTGCAAGCAAGGCTATGGATGATTATGCATTGGCATACCTTCCCATTGCTCCGGTAGAGATTCTTCTAATCACTTTTGTTCCTATTATGTTTGTAAACGGAATGGGATTGTGGCTTTCACTTGGTTGTCTTGCCCTTTCAGCGCTTATTGTATTAGTTGCCGTTAAAATGGGTTGGTGGATTAAAAAGAAATGATGTGTATGAAAAAGATTTTATTGCTTCTGGCAGCCCAATTGTGTTTTGCAGGAGCTTATGCACAAATCTCAGATGAGGCATATTTTAAAAAAGCAGATGAGATTCATAAAAAGTATCTTACAATAGACACCCACAATGATACTGCAATGTATCTTAATCATCCCGACAGTGAGGAGTGGAGTGTAAGCAAAGGACAGGTTTCTTTCCCACTTATGAAAAAAGGTGGTTTGGATGCTGCATTCTTTGCAATTTATTTGGATCAGGGCCCTTTGCGTGATTCCTCCAGAGATTCTGTATATGCTTATGCTATGGAGGAGATAAAGCTGTTCAAGGAGTATGTGGGCAAACATAAGGATGAAGCTGCCATTGCATATACTCCCGACCAGGTTAGAAAATTGAAGAAGAAGGGGAAGAGCGTTGTAATTTTTGCATTGGAGAACGGTTATGGCGTTGGAACAGATCTTGCTAAAGTGGATTCATTCTATCAGGCCGGTTGCAGGTATATTACCCTATGCCACAATTATACAAATGATATATGCGATGCCTCAAGATATTATGACCCCAATGGTCACGGCGGTTTGTCTGAATTTGGAAAGGACGTCATTAGGAGGATGAATGAACTTGGTATGTTGGTGGATGTTTCACACGCAAGCACATCAACTTTGTATGATATAATCAAATTGAGCAAGGCCCCTATTTTTGCAAGCCACTCTTCTGTAAGGGCAATTAAAGATCATCCAAGAAATCTTACAGATCAGGAAATTAAGGATATTGCAGCTACTGGTGGCGTAATTCAGCTTGCAACCGGAAGGTGGTGTCTTACAAATGCTCCAAAGAATGAGACAAGTGTCAAGCATCTGGCAGACCATATAGATCATATAAAGAATCTGGTAGGCCCTGAACATATTGGCTTGGGTACAGACTTTGACGGTGGTGGAGGTATGATTGACTTTGAGGATTGTTCAAAGATGAAGAACCTTACTGTGGAGCTCCTTAAAAGGGGATATACAGAGAAAGAGCTTGAAATGTTCTGGGGCGGCAATTTTATGAGAGTCTGGGAGCAGACAATCAAGGTTGCCCAGGAGATGGCAAAAGAGAAAAAATAAGCTGTCGGGAAGAAAATTTTTATCAGGTAATTCCGCGCTTTCCAATTCGGACCAAATTGGGGGTGCGGAATTTTTTTTAATGTTTGTAACTGCGTGAGAATGGCTATGTTGGGTGTTATATTTTTTTGACCAAAATTGATGAATTTTTAAAAAAAGTATTTGCATATTAAAATAAATGTGTATCTTTGCAACCCAGCAAATGGGCTCCGTTACAGCCAAATAGCTGAGAATCAATAATTTATATTAAGAGTTATGTTACAACCAAAGAAAACCAAATTTAGAAGACAGCAGAAAGGCCGTATGAAGGGCGTAGCCCAGAGAGGTAATCAGTTGGCTTTTGGATCATTCGGTATTAAAACCTTGGAGAGTTGCTGGATGACTGGACAACAGATTGAGGCTGCACGTCAGGCCGTAGTTCGTTATATGAAACGTGAGGGTAAGATTTGGATCCGTATTTTCCCTGACAAACCATTCACTAAAAAACCTGCTGAGGTACGTATGGGTAAAGGTAAGGGTGCTCCAGAGGGTTTTGTAGCTCCTGTTACTCCAGGTAGAATGCTTATCGAGATTGAGGGTGTTCCAATGGAGGTTGCAAAAGAGGCACTACGTTTGGGCGCTCAGAAATTGCCTGTTACTACAAAATTCGTAGTTCGTAGAGATTATGTTGAATAATATTTAATGGAGAACAGAAAGATGAAAATAGCAGAAATACGTGAATTGTCTGTAAAGGATTTGCAGGAGCGCATCGACGCTGAGAGAGCAAATCTTGACACACTTAAGATGAATCATGCAATCTCTCCATTAGAGGATTCATCTCAAATTAAGAAAGCAAGAAAAAATATTGCCAGAATGCTTACAGTGTTGAGCCAGTTGGACAAATAATTGAGGATT
>JAZRIV010000032.1:0-185820 GCA_045645465.1 Candidatus Egerieisoma sp. | reverse complement strand
GTATGTATAACGTGTTGTCTGCTGAGTTCCGTTGCTGGATGTTGCAGTCACACTGCTGAGCTGACCTTTTGCATTGTATGTGTATGACTCAGTACGGGTAATTGTGGTTGTACCATTTGTCTCCTTTTCTGTTTTTGAGATGAGGCGCCAGTTGTCTGTGTATACCAGTATTTCTCCAAATTTTCTTATGACATATACGGGATATAGTGAGAATGACAATACTCTTGTAGTGTCGTAAGTGTATATTGTTTCCTTTACTGGTAGAGTTGCACCTGCAGCATAAATCTCATGCTTTAGCAGTTTGCCACGCTCGGCCTTCATTGATACGAGAGGTGTTACTATATTGCGTACTAAAGGATTTGACGTTATTGACCATGCACCGCGTTGTGGATCAATTTCACTTATCGGATCAAATACATCCAGGAAATCACGGTATTTTGCGGAGATGGCGCTGTTTGAGAAGTGGAACACTTCCCTGCTTCCATCGGAATTCGTCTGAGTAACCGTTGAGTATTCTATATGTGCCCCGTTATGTGAAATGAGATTGTTTGACCAATATTGTATATTGCTCTCAATGTAACTTCCAGCCTGTGCAGAGTAGGTTATCCAATATTTAGGGAAATAGAGCAGTATTCCGCTGCTGCTTCCATCATTATTGGTATAACTGTAAGTTTTCTTGTTCATTAGTGTGCCATCGGCCAAGTGATTTGAAACGGATTTTATGCGCAGTCCTCCGCATATACCTGATTGGTTTACAAGCTGAGGAATGAAACTGTTGCCTGAATTCCGCACAAATGCTTTGCTGTAGCTGTGCCCCTCATACTCCATGCAGGAATATCCGCCTGTAGGATAAGTTATTCTTTGGAGCATACCATTTTGGGCATATCCGCTGTCAGCTCTGCGTACCGAATTTTCAGGATGGGTCTCATCCAGGGTGTTTTGGTTTGTAGAGCTTAGTATTTGAAGGAAGTGACTTACACTCTTTCCATTGTAATACCCCCAATGGTCTACGGCGAATGTTCCCATTGGTGGAAGAGAGCCATTGCTGATATTGCAGTAATCAAATGAATATGTACCTTCACCGCTGATGTTTAAGCCCACAAGGTAATTTATATTGTAATCGGCATTGATATATGTTAAATCAGCTTGTCTGATTACAGGATTCCCTGCAATGTGAGGATTAAATACCTTTATGGCAGATAGTCGTTTTGTCTCGGTGAATTCTTCCATAATATTACTGCTGCTTTTGCTGTACTGCTCCCTGGCACCTGCCGGATAGTCCTTGTATACAAAGTTGATTATTGCATTATCATCTACCGATATGCCTGAAAGAATCTGTGCTTCCAAAACAGATTCCAGAATACGCTGGTCGCTATAGATGTCCTGATTTGTTACAGGATTATGGTCATCACCCAGATCCAGTACACCTCCTCCTGTTTTTGCAAAGGTTGCAGGACGGTATGTGGTCATATCGTACATATCATACTCAAACTCTACTGTTCGTCCGTTGGGTGCGGTAATCTTTGTGAGATTGTATGTGACACGCAGTTTGGTGTCTCCGGATTTATCCTGTCCTCTGTCTCCCCACAGGTAAGGGAATTCGTATTTGTACCCATTTTTGTCGGTGATGATAATATCTACATTATTGCTCTCATTTTTAATGAGTTCAACTTTGTGTAGTTTATTGTCGCCGTCAGTATTGTATACATATATGGTATTGTTAGGTCCAAGATGGAATGTACCAGAGTAACCCATAAAGTTGAAATGGAAAAAATCAGGTTCTGCGTCATATTTGGTTGTATTCTGATAGATATTCACCACATCATCTGGGACATAAATAATTTCCGGAGCTGGTGCTCCAAGTTCTACATTCTGGTCTGCAAAATTTGAATATCGCCAATAACTCCCCTCAGTACCAGGGTCAGTCAACTGATGGAACTGGTAATAGCTTTTGGCGTATTCTGTAGCTTTAAAGTCGTGCATCCCCTTAATTTCCACAGATATTTTTCCACCCACATTAAGTACCCAGTCGTGGCCAAGAATGCCCGGGCGGAGATTGGCCACATACCCATTGCTGGCATAGTTGAGCGCAATGGGAATTGTAAAATCATTATCCTGATATGTATATATCGGGATAGAGAGGTTAACAGTCCCTGAATGGAGGCTTGCTCCAACTTCACCGTATTTGATGAAGTTCCAGGTGTCTGCAGAAGGCATCTTGTTTTCTTCCCCAACTTTGAATCCCCATTGGGCATAGATTGGAGTAATTACCATTGCCAGAATGATGGCAATGATGGCAGTTTTAATTTTACTTTTCATAACACATTTTGTTTTTGGTTAATAAAAATTTTAGTTGTGTGTTACTGCAAAGTAAAAGGTAGATGGAAGAAATATTCTCCACCGTTCCACTGAGTGGAAATGAGTGGAAAGTAAGGTATATGAGGAGCTATTTTAAGTTACCTGAAGTTTTTTGTCTTTTGTAAAACGGTGATTTCTATCTACTTCGCCTGTTTTCTGCAAGTCGGTAGCAGCTCTTGCCAACCGTTCGCATGAAATGGTTTCACCTTTAGCAGTTCTTAGAATTCCATCAATGGATTTGAATGCTTTTTTTGTAAGCGGGAAGAATAGATCGTTTTTATAAAAGTGTCTGATCAGTTCACTTACAGGCACTTTGAGGATGCCATCCTTGTTTATCAACTCGGCATCCCGCGCAGATTTTAGCTCAGGAATGGGCAAAGTGGAAAAGAGTGGAAAATTTGTGGAAGTTTCCGGCTTGTTTATACTGCAAATCTTCTGGGTGTATGTTTTTGTCCAGTATGTGGCATCCGCTATGGCTGCTGTAGAGAAATCAGTTGTGAGTGTAACTCCGCAGTAGTTCTGGTAATGAGAAACAGCGTCCTTCAAGTCATTGGCATAAATGCATCCTTGCAATATATTGGCAAATTTTTTTAGAGCTACACCAATTCTGGCAATAGTTTGCAATGATTCCACATTCCACTCTCCAACAGCTTGGATAGAATGAAGGACTTCTGTATAGTTAGCGGTAGAGTTGTTGTTTATAGCATTGAGATATGTTTCTACAATACTGTTAAAGAGTTTGTTTACACTCTCCCCCTTATCCATTTCTGGTGTAGAGAAAAAATATGAAGCCACTTGTGCAAGTTGCATGAGCATCTCGCAGATTTGATTTTTCAGATAGCTACTGTCGGATTTGTTGTCTCTGATGAATTTCAGTAATGCCGATTTGAGTTGCAACCAGTCCGATTTCCGGTAATCATATTGCCAAGAGTCTTTCAGGCCGCCTGTAAGAAGTTTGTGGGCTTCATAAGTAGTAATGCTGGAGCCGCTGGTAACTGGCTTAGAAATGGCAATAGTAAAGTTTCGGCACAAGGCAAGTGCCTCGTGTCCACCAAAAGTGGATATGAACTTTTGCAAAGCCATCTTGAGTTAGTATTGGAATCCTGGTTATTATACTATTGTCTTTCATTTTAATCTGTTGTTCTCACGTAATCCTCTCTACAAATTTACCAATAAAAGCACATAGTTTTAAAAATATTTTTGATGTGATTTTTTAGATAGGGAAAAATACGGCCAAGAGAGTAGTATAATGGATATTTTGAGCAAAAAATATTTAAACAATGTCCCGTTTATTATTATAGCAACGGGACATTTGTTATATTTGTATTCAGGAACTGAAAAATTATGAGCATCATCTCTGAAATACGCCGGGCTATAGCAAACTTTCCTGAAGATTATATGTTCAAGGCATCTGACTTCAGGCCAAACAGTACAAATCCGGCTGCAGTAATAAAGGCATTGAACAGATTGCACCATGCCGGAGAAATCTCCAAAATGGGAAAAGGAAAGTTCTACAAGCCAAGAATGACGCAATTTGGTATTGTTAAACCCACTCCATATCAAATTGCCAAGGATTTCATTGAGCGGGACGGAAAGATAATAGGATACATTACAGGTTACACAGCATTTAGGGCATTGGGACTTACAACCCAGGTTTCATCCTATATACAGATTGGAACAAATAAGTACAGAGGACCAATGCAAAGGGAGAAATATACAATCACTTTTATAAAGCAGAACAATTCCATTACAAAAAAGAATATTGAGACGCTTGTAATTTTGGATGCATTGAAATTCATACGGGAGATTCCCGGAACTACCCCCGACAATGCCTGCAGCAGATTGAAGGAAATAATAAAGAATATGCCTATTGAACAGCAAAACATTCTGGCCAGATGCTGCCTTAAATATACAAGTTATGTTAGGGCATTATGTGGCGCCATTTTGGAAGATGCTGGATGCAGTGAATTTCTGCTGGTCACTATAAGGGAAACCCTAAACGGCGTAACAGAGTACAAGTTACCTATATCGGAATCAGTATTACCTACAAAAAAGAACTGGAGAATCAATGAACCTGCACGAAAATAAAAAATTGTTTGCCGATGCTGTTTTGGCAGCCTCTGACCTGTTGGATATATTACCAGTGTATGTAGAAAAGGACTATTGGATTACACGTACTCTAAAGCAGATGACATTGAATGAGAGTGCAGAAAAGGCCGTTTTCAAGGGTGGGACATCTTTGTTTAAAGGGTACGGCATTGGCAGTCGTTTCTCTGAGGATATTGATATAGCAGTATCAGGTGCAGATGCTATGACAGGTAATAAGCTAAAGACATTGATTAAGGCTATTGCAAAAGAAATGACTGCAGGAATGGATGAGGTTGATGTGCCGGGTGTAACCAGCAAAGGCTCCCGTTATTACAAGGCAATGTATGCATATCCAAATGTGTTGGGCAAAGCCATAAAGGGAACCGTTAACAGTGGGCAATTGTTGGTAGAGATTAATACTTTTTCCAATCCATATCCTTATATTGCTAAGGAGTTGGACAGCTTTATAGGAGAATTCCTCAGGATTACCGGTAATGAGGCAATTATTGGGGAGTATGGATTGGAACCGTTTACCATAAATGTTCTGGACAAGAGGCAGACTCTTGCCGAGAAGCTGGTAGCATTAATTCGCCATTCATTTTCTGATAATTGTATTTATGATATTGCAGCAAAAATCCGTCATTTCTATGACCTGCACTTCCTGCTGCAGGATGAAGAGTGTTCTGCATATATTAAATCTGAGCAGTTTAAGAAAGATTTCGCCTCATTGATTGAAAATGACAGGGTAGTGTATGACAAACCGGAGGGGTGGAATTCCAGAGAGATTGGGGAGTCCCCGCTGATTAAAGATTTTACAGGTGTGTGGAATAGCTTGAGGGAGACATATAAAAGAGAACTCCCTGCCATTACATTTTCAGAGATTCCTAAAGAAAATGATGTGGCAGAGAGTTTCTGTTATTTATTGGAGATGACAGGTGATTTGTAGAGGCCAGCCTCCAATTTCTACAGTGTCTTTGGCGGATACATTGCATCCCACCAGGTTGGGTCGTTCTGGAGCCATTTGGCAAACCAGGCAAAGATGGTGTGTTGCCATTGGATGCGTTTGTTGTAGTCAAGAATGTGGTGGTTCTGGTCTTTTACAAGTACCATTGAGGTCTCTTTGCCCAAAAGTTTTAGGGCGGTGTACATCTGAATGCTCTCTCCAACCGGCACGTTGGTGTCTGCATCTCCGTGCAGGAAGAGGATAGGGGTGTTCACTTTTTGGGCGTTGTAAAGCGGGCTCTGTTTTACGTACAAATCAGTTTCAGACCAAGGGTAGCTGTTTGCCATTGATACCTCGCTGTATGAGTAGCCCCAGTAGCCTTCTCCCCAGTAGCTGGTGTGGTCGCTTATGCCGGCGTGGGAGATGGCTGCGGCAAAGATGTCTGAAATTGTCTGAAGATACATTGTTGTAAAACCGCCGTATGAGGCACCGATGCAGCCTATCTTGGAGGCATCTACAAATGGGTGCTCTTTGCAGAACTGTTTTGTTCCCTCCACAATGTCATCTGCGGGGCCGTTCCCGGCAGTGTTCACGTGGCGGGCAGAGAATTCCTGCCCGAATCCTGTTGCTCCGCTTGGGTTTATAACATATACAACATATCCCATAGCTGCATACAGGTGGTGTGGATATCTGCTCTCAAAGTTCCTTTCTGTAGGGCTGCAGCCTCCGTAGTAGTTTACAATCAGCGGATATTTTTTGTTTGCATCAAAATTTGCAGGGAGGTAGTAGCGGCCGTTTATTTCATCTCCTTTACTGTTTGTGAAGTTCCATCCCTTGCACTCTCCAAGTTTTACTCCAGCCAAAATCTCTTTGCTCAAGTCTTCAAGCAATGCTGTTTTTCCCTTCTTCAAATCCACTATATACGAGCGGTCTGAGTTTGAAGCCCCCTGGCCGTACCATACCATAACCGGTGCAGTGTCTGCAAGGGTGAATCTGTTTACCATATCTTCCTCTACAGGAAGCTGTTCAATCTTACCCGATACAGGATCAAGTTTGAACAGGCTTATCAAATCTGTGTTTTCTGCGGTAAAGTAAATCTGGCTGTCATATCTGTTCCAAATATAGTTTCCCACATTAGGGTTGAAATCTTTGGTAACAGGGTTTATCTTCCTGCTTGCAAGTTCCATTATATACAACTGGTAGTCATACATACTTGGAGTCTGTCCCTCTTTTACATTTTTTCCAATTCCGTCCAATGCCTCAGGGGAACCGCTTATTGCAACATATTTTCCGCAAGGTGAGAAGCGTGCAGAATTTATGAATCCGTCATTCTCTACAAGGGTGTCAACCTGCATAGTGGCAATATCCATCATATACAATGTGTACAGTGTGGTAGGGCGCTCTGTAAGGCGGCTGTGGCTGGTCATAAACAGCACTTTTTTACCGTCAGCAGAGATGTCTGATGTCCACATATTGCGGTATCCGAATGTGAGAGGCTGCATAAGGCCTGTAGTCAGATCATATTTTGCAAGGTATGAGCGGTTACGCCATCCTGGTTGTCTGTCGTCCGGTTCAATCACTTCATATATTTCCTCTTTCTCTGCAGGGCCTTTCTGCTCAATGGAGTAAATCAGATAGTCTTCTGCAGGGGAAATCTGAAAGTTTCCGTCGGGAATATTACTTGCAAAAACACTCTCTTCTCCTGTTGCTGGATTTACTGTAATAATGTTTCTCTGGCCGTGTGGGGAGGTTTGGGTGTAGTAGTAAAGGGTACTCTTTGGCATCCATCTTGCCCCCTCCTCTTTTTGGGTTGATACTTTTCCGGTAGAGAGTTCTGTAATGGTGGTGCTGCGCTCCGATTTTCCGTTAGGAAGACCAGTTGAATAGTTGGTAATGAGATATTTGCCGCAAGGGGAAAGTGATACTCCACTAAAGCGGGTGCCGTGAAGCACATCCTGCAGGGTATAATCCCTGAACCCGTCTTCCCTCAAAGAAAGGATGCCATCCTGCTGGCTCTCAATGCTTATCTGAGGAGTACCTGCGTCGGCAAGGTATTTTACCACAACAGAGTGGGATGCAGGAATGAGTTCCAATTTGCTTCCCGACAGTTTCTTTCCATTTATATATATGTGGTAATTCTCCACCCCCTCTACCTTTATTTCTCCTTTGGCAAATCTTTCATTTTTTAGGGTAAAGCCAATCAGGTTGAGTGAGTTTCCTGGAGTATCTGTTGGAACAGACTCTACAAACGGAGCATTCTCAAGCGTTGTAAATGAGAGGTATGTATCCAGTACCCCTTTCTCATTATATGGTTTTCCGTTTACATCTGTGAGGTTTGCCATATATGGCTGGCTTATCACATAAGGACCTGCATATTTGAATCTGTTTACTTTCATAGTCTCGCCATTTGCAAATAAATAACTTGTAAGGGCTACAAGTGTGAACAATAGTTTTTTCATATCCAACCGGTTATTTGTGAACTTGCTACAAATATAGGAAAACTGTGTCTGTAAAAAAATAGAGCCCGCTTTTGGGCGGGCTCTACAATTATGCTATGGTTAAGATTACAGTTTTGCAAACTCAATGTCGTTAGCAGCTCTCTTAGCCAATTTCTCATCTTTCTTGGCAACCTCCAACATCTCTTTAGCCTGGCTGTTGTTACCCTGACGGGCAGCAACGATAGCTTTCAAGTATGATTTGCAAGGGCATTTCGCATTTGCAAGGATAGATGAAGCTTTGCTCAAGTTGTTTGTAAGAACGTTTGCAAGAGCCTCATTGAATGAGTTGGCACCATTCAAGGCAGCAACTGCACCGTTGTAGTCACCTTTAAGGATTAGAAGAGCACCCATGTTCTCTTTAGCCTCTTTAAGGTCGCCAGCTTTTGCAAGGTTCTCTGCAGCTGCATCGTAGTTACCCTCCTGCATTGCAACTACAGCCATATTGTTGTAGTAGCTTGCAGTTTTGTTGTTCATTTTAGCCAAGTAACCTTTGGCATCGTTGGTGTTTTTGTTCTTCAAGCTGATTGCAGCCAAGTTGTTGTAAGCTCTGCTGCTGTTGTATTTTTTAGCTGCTGCTTTGTAAATCTCAACTTTGGCAGACTCTTTGTCAAACAAAGTTGCACCGTAAAGAAGAGCCTCCTCATCCAACTGGTCTATGTTCTCGTTGATAAGCTGTGTAAGCTCCTCATCAGTCCAGTTTTTGTAGTCTACATTGGCAATAAGTCTTGCTCTACGCAATGCAGGAAGAACCTCATCAGCCAAAGTTTTGAATACAGAAGACATATTTTTGATCTCCTGCTCTCTAACAACAGGGTCTGAATACATAGAAAGAACTCTTAGGATAAGCTCTTTGTCCTGGATATCAGAAGCAGAAACCAACTCCTGGAATCCCTCCCAGTCCTCAGAAATCTGAGATACGTTCAAAGGAATATCATTTACCTTAGCTTTTTTGGAGATAACTTTCAAGAAAGCTTTCTCTGCAGATTTTGCTCTGTTCTCAGACAATTTGTTGTTCAAGTTAAGGCTTCCGTCAGGAGAAGCGTAAGCAATGATGTCGTTAGAAACGATAGTTCTGCGCTCATCATTCTTAACATCGCTCAAATACTGCTGATACTCTTTCATCTGTGCAGATTTAAGCTGGTTGTTTCTTACATTGGACTGGTTGATAGTGTAAAGAATCTGTGACTCTTTAGTCTCTCTGATGATTTTCTGATAGTTGTCAGCCTCCATAGAAGGTGCACCCTCAAGTTTTACAAGCATATAAGTGCAGTTTGTACCGTCAGCCAATTTGAAGTCAACAGGGAATTCAATTTTTTTGGTTTTGCTTGCGTTGTAAACTACAGCTTTAAGTTTGAGGGCAGCTTTTTCCATACCAGGCTGGTAGTCAAAAACTACTGCTTTAGAAGCTTTGCCGCCATTTTTGTAAGAGATAACATTGTAGTTGTCCATTACTTTGTCACCTTGTAGGGTGTAAACAGGACCGGTAACCTCACCGCCTGCATAAACCATTACTGGTGTAAGCTCCAGGATGGCATTGCTGAGGAAATATTTTGCAGGGAAGTTGATTGTATAGTTAGCTGCAACTTTACCGTTTACAGCCTCCAAAACTTCTGGTGTGCACTCTGCAGTTATCACATCAGCATCGTTGGCCATTTTTGAAGGATTGCCACAAGCTACAAGCATAACAGCCAAGCTTGCAATCAATAGCAAATGTTTTTTCATATCAGTTAGATTTAATTGTAAAATAGTTTCTGTATAATTCCTACAAATATAATCAATTCCAATCAATTTTGGAATTGTTATATTCCAAATCTTCTGAAGGGCCAATAATGTGTGTCTTATATTCTGCCTCTGCAGCTCTGATTTTCAGGCTATTTTCTATTATTGCAGCTGATCGGGCTTTTCAGTTTCCTCCAAAAAAATTGAGGTATTCAGCAACTTGGGGTTGTCAGGAGGTTCTTTGTATCATAGATTTGCCGTGCTGGCAGGAATCAGTGCCTGAATTTTTATATGTAAATAAATCTTTTCCCAATTAGGGTACTTTTGAACAAAAGTAGTTAAAATTGGCTTTTATGCTGTAGAAAATTTATAACTTTGCCAAATTATGGAGTTACAGAATTTAAAGCAGAGGTTTGATATTATAGGCAATGATCCGGCTCTTATGAGGGCCCTGGAAATTGCTGTGCAGGTGGCCAATACAGACTTGTCTGTACTGGTAACAGGAGAGAGTGGTGTAGGTAAAGAGGTGATTCCGCAGATAATACATCAGAACAGTGCAAGAAAGCACGGTACATATATAGCGGTAAACTGTGGAGCAATTCCTGAGGGTACAATAGACTCTGAATTGTTCGGGCACGAGAAAGGTTCGTTTACTGGGGCGTATGAAACACGCAAGGGATATTTTGAGGCTGCCAACGGTGGAACAATTTTTCTTGATGAAGTGGCGGAACTTCCCCTTACAACTCAAGTGAGGCTGTTAAGGGTTCTGCAGACCGGAGAGTTCCTTAAGGTTGGTTCATCTAAGGTTCAGAAGACAAATGTAAGGGTTGTGGCGGCAACCAATATAAATCTTCCTCACGCAATAAAGAACGGGAAATTCAGGGAAGACCTTTATTACAGGTTGAATACTGTTCCAATTGTGTTGCCGGCGCTAAGGGAGAGGGTGGCGGACATAAATCTCCTTTTTACAAAATTTGCAGTGGATTTTGCCCAGAAATATAAGATGCCACCTGTAAAATTGAGTCCTGCATCACAGAAATTGCTGGCGCAATACAGATGGCCAGGAAATGTAAGGCAACTCAAGAGTGTTGCAGAGCAGATGTCGGTTTTGGAGGAGGAGAGACTCATAGAGCCGGCAATTTTGCACAAATATCTTCCGTCAGATAATCCCGACAATCTTCCCGCTCTTGGTGCAGATCACTCCTCAGTGGAGTTTATGAATGAGAGGGAGAAGTTCTATATGGCATTGTTGCAGAAACTGCAGCTGGAGGTGCAGAGTCTCAAACAGGATGTAGAGAGGTTACAGGGAGGGGTACATATTCAGCATACCATTGCAGAGACTTCGGCATTGCCTGTACTTGCATCGCAAGGCACTGCATTGTTCCAGGATGCACCAGTTGTGGATACACCGGTAGAGGATGCTCCAATTGTGCCAAGAGATACAAAGTCTTTGCTGAACACTTCGGATACAATTACTGTTGATGCAGATTATGAAGAGGATCTCTCAATCCCAAATGCAACAGATGCGCTCGTGCGAAAGGCTTTGAAGAGATATGAAAACAAGAAGGATGCTGCAGATGCGCTTGGAATATCAGAAAGGACACTTTACAGGAAAATAAAAGAATTACAATTGGAGGAATAATATATGGGAAAACTTAAGTTATTGTTACTTTTGGTATTGCCGGTATTGTTTGCAGCTTGTGGAATATACAAGTTCAATGATACATCCATAGCTCCGGATGTTCATACCATTTCTGTGTACAGCATAGAGAATAAGGCAATGAAGGTAAATCCTATATTGAGCAATACTCTTACTGTAGCGTTGCAGGACCAATACAGGAAACTCACAAAGCTGGAAATGCTGGAAGATGGTGGAGATCTTGAGGTGAGCGGTTATATTACATCCTATGAGGTTACTCCAACCGCTGTAACATCAGATGAGGTGGCGGCTCAAAACAGGCTTACAATTACTGTTAAGATAACTTTCAAGAACAACAAGCACGAGGAAGAGAATTTTGAGAAATCTTTTGCCGCATTTCAGGATTATGACTCAACTCTCTCTTTGGATTCAGTGGAGGCACAGCTTGTAGATGAGATAGTTGAGATTCTTGTAGATGATATATTCAATGCTACTGTAGCAAACTGGTAATATTTGGAACATAAACTGAACATACAGGATTTGGAGGTTACTCAGCTGCAGGCTCTGGTAACAAAGTATCCCTGGTTTTCTTATGCCAGGGAGCAATTGTTGTACAAACTGGTGGAGATGGAGCCACAGTGTCTGGAGAGCCGTTATAAGGAATCTCTTGTCTTTTTCCCGATGAGGGAGAGAGTAGTACTTAAAGCAAGAGGTATAGCCGCTTCAAAATCTTGCCGGACAGGGGTGGATGCTGTTCTGGAGCTTATGGGAGGAGAAGAGGTAGAGCCTCTGGAAGAGCTTTGTCTTAATATAGATATACCTGAGGCTGATATTGAGGTGGCTGCAGATGAAGAGCTGCTGTTTGATGTGGTATTGGAGAAGGATGCTGAAGATGAAATGATTGATGTGCAGCCTGAAAAACCTAAGATTGTTGTAGTAGGGGGAGATTATTTCTCAAAAGAGGATTTTGCGCAGCTTGATGAATCAGAAAAAGTAGCGGAGATCAAATTTGGAGCGCCTGCCGACAATCTGGATAGAGAGGCCCAAAAAGAAGAGGATGCAGGTAGGATTGATTTTGATTCGCTTGATTTTGTTACTGAAACTTTGGCAAAAATTTATGCGGATCAGGGCTATTATGACAAAGCTATAGAGGTTTACGCAAAACTAATTTTGCTATATCCAGAAAAAAGTGCTTACTTTGCAACCCTTGTAAATGAAATAAAGTCAAAAAATTAATATAAATATTATGTATACAGTTATTGCTATCCTTATTGTTATTGCAAGTGTTATCCTAACTCTTGTGGTATTGGTACAGAACTCTAAAGGTGGCGGATTGGCAGCTAACTTTGCAGCCGGCAACCAGACATTTGGAGTTAGACAAACTGCTGATTTCCTAGAGAAAGCAACCTGGACTCTTGCAATTATAATTATTGTACTTTGTATTGCGGCAACTGCTTTTGTTTCCACAAGAGTAGAGGAGAACAATTCAACTTTGATTGAGAAGATTGAGAACACTGCTCCAGTGGCTCAGCCTCAGTTCCCAGTTGATGCTGCAGCACCAGCAACAGAGGTTCCAGCAACAGAGCCTGCTAACTAATATAACAATTTTGTTGTATTTGGTGTTTGGAGAGGTTGATTTTCTTACTTGGTGGTAAAATCTTATAGTACAAAGGATTGCTAAGAGAAATATAACCTATGAAACCTTTTGGGGAGTGAAACTTTCACTCCCTTTTTTTGTTATTTAGGTACCTTGCAACACAAGGTAGTGTAAAAAATAAATATATTTGCAATACAAATAACATTGCATAAAAATATACTAAAATTAAAAATACATACTATGAAAAAGATTGTCAATGTAGGAATTGGAGGAAGAAGTTTTGCTATGGACGAGGATGCTTATGCAAAATTAAAGAAGTACCTGAATGCCTTCAGGTGCAAAAGTAAAGTTGGGCTTCAGGGAAAGGAGGTGATGGATGATCTGGAAGAGAGGATTGCTGAGCTTTTTGCAGAAACGGTAACACAATACAGAAATGTGGTGGATATGCTTACTGTAGAAAAGGTAATTGCACAGTTGGGGATGCCAGATGGAGAGCCTTATCGGGAAGATGGGAACGATCCTATATCAGATATTCTTAGCGGTAACAAACCTTCCAGGAAGTTTTACCGTAATCCTTTTAACAAGTCAATAGCTGGTGTGTGTTCCGGGATAGCAGCTTATCTGAATATAGATATACTGCTTGTAAGAATTGTCTTTATTGTTGCATTGTTTATGGGATCTGCAGGATTTTGGATTTACATCATATTGTGGATAGCGGCTCCATTGGCGGAGACTCCTGCCCAAAAATGTGAGTTGTTCGGGCTTCCGGTTACAGCAGAAAATCTAATGAAGTTCTCATCAAATAAATGATATGACTGTTATGGATTCAAATGTAGACAATATTAAATCTCAAATGCGTAAAGGTGTTCTGGAGTACTGTATACTAAGTACTTTAAGGAGAAAAGACGCATATGCCTCTTCACTTATAGGAGAGCTGAAGGAGGCCAGAATGATAGTGGTTGAGGGGACTCTGTACCCGTTGCTTACCAGATTGAAGAACCAGGGATTGCTCAGTTACAGATGGGAGGAAAGCACACAAGGTCCACCAAGAAAGTATTACTCCCTTACAGATAAAGGTCATGGTGCCCTATTGGAAATGGATGCAGCGTGGCAGGAGGTTGTAGCTTCTGTAGAACTGATTAAAAACAGATAAATATGAAAGAGGTATTCAATGTAAGTTTGCAAGGTTTTTCTTTTACAATAGAAAAGAATGCCTTTGAGTTGCTGGAGAGTTATCTTTCTGAGTTAAAAGCCCATTATGGTGAACAGGAGGAAGAGGTGGTGAATGACATTGAGGAGAGGATTGCAGAGCTCCTTATAGAGAGAGGGTGTACAGGTGGTTCTATTGTGCAGATTTCACATATAGAAGAAATCATAAAAATTTTGGGAAAGCCAAGCGAAATTGAGGATTCACAGATATCAACGGATGGTAAGGTGAAGAAGGGGATATTCAGAGATACCCAGAGTGCGGTTGTTGCGGGTGTTTGCAGTGGTTTGGGTGCGTATTTTAAGATAGATGCAGTTTGGATGAGGGTAATATTTATTCTGGCAGCACTGCTTATTACCACACCTTCATTTTTCTTGAGCGGATTTTTGGGAATACATATAGGTTGGTTCGGATTTATGGTGCTGGCATATCTGGTTTTGTGGCTCATTATCCCAGAAGCTAAAACTATAAGCCAGAGGTGTGCAATGAGGGGGGAGCCTCAAAGTGTAGACCATATTCATAAAAAATTTGCCCAAGGCGCCAGAAATGTGGGAGGGGAAATGTGGAAGGCTGGTACCAGTGCAACCGGAACATTGTTCTCTGCAATATGGAATGTCATAAGATTTGCCGTAGGTGTGATTCTTGCCGTATTTGGATTTGGCGGAATAGTAACTTTGGGTATTGGACTGATGGGTATAGATATGGTAATGGGTGTTTCTGTATTGTCTGTACCAGACTTTTTGGAGCTTAATATCGGGAATACAATTTGGCTGAAGATTTTTGGTGTTCTTACTGTTCTTCTTCCGTTTGTTGGTATGCTGTACGCTGGAATTATGCTCTGTTTTAATGTAAAGGCACCAAAATGGAGACCGGGGCTCGTAAATTTTGTAGTATGGATGGTGTCGGCACTTGTTTTCATATTTTGTGCAGTAAAAGCGTTTAATCCGTACTATGATGTAAATGACAATTATGAGCGTACAGTGCCGGTTGTATCACAAAATGACACTTTGTATGTAGTTTGCCCAAAAGTGCCGGGAATGGAGAGGGCTAAAATGAATATTGATGCTTCAAGAAATTCTCTGGGATTGTTTTATCTTAACAATGAAGTGAGAAAAAATACTTCTGTTGCCTTATATCCAAATTTTGTGGTAAGACGGATTGAGGGGGATACTCCAAAACAGGTTGAGATCACCTTTGCTACATTCAGCAAGCCGTCTTTATATGACGAGTATTCTGGAGATGTGGAGCTTGATGAAGTTGTAGTTGTACAGGATTCCCTCATTACAATTAAGCCGTCTGTATATTCCAGGGAGAACAAGTTCAACGGCAGACTGCAGAAAGTGACATTATGTGTGCCTGAAAATACCGTTGTTGTACT
Source organism: Candidatus Egerieisoma sp. (assembly GCA_045645465.1). GTDB lineage: Bacteria > Bacteroidota > Bacteroidia > Bacteroidales > UBA932 > Egerieousia. The sequence continues at coordinate 170,393 of JAZRIV010000032.1, read as the reverse complement.
GCAGGATCCTATAGAGCATATATTTGGAAAGTCCAAAAGCTACCGCTCCGGGATAAATCGTTAGAAGAAAATAAAGCGTATTACGTAATAGAGCATTGTAACAGAGGCGGCAAGTTTGAGCCCTGTTCCAAAAATGAACCCCAAAAAAGCCCCAAATGCTGCAAGCAGGGAGTTTTGGAGGGGTTTCTTGTTTACAAAAAGTTCTGCTATTAAGGCCCCGATGAATGAACCGGCAATTATTCCAAACGGAGGAAAGAAAACCATTCCGGCAACCATTCCGGCAATTGAGTATCGTACAGCAAGTTTGGAACCTCCGGTAACTTTGGTAAAGTATGGTTGCACTACATAATCAAGGATTGAAACAGCAACAACAACAGCAATCCATATTATCATAAATTTCCCGGTAATCTCGTCTTGGGGATTGTTAAGCAGGTAGAGGAGCAGTAGTGAAGCATAGGTGAGAGGAGGACCGGGAATAGCCGGAATTATACATCCTATTATTCCAATAACAGCCATCAGAATGGCCCCAGCATCTATTAAAATCTCAAGAAGCATTTATATCAGTTATTCCTTTTTCCTACAAATTCTGCAAGTTGGACCAGTCTCTCTTTTGCCTTAGTTTCAGGAAAAGAAGAGATGGCATCTATAGCTTTGGTTATATGTGACTCAAGCACGCTTTGGGCCAGCTCTATGCCGTTCATCTGATATACAAAAGAGGTTATCTTTCCAATTGTTTGTTCGCTGTTGCTTTCTATTTCACGCAACAATGTCCTAATCTCTTCATCTTTATGGGGTGCAAATTCCATTGCACACAATAACGGCAAGGTTATTTTCCTCTCTTTAAGGTCTGCCCCGGCAAGTTTGCCAGTATCTATTTTGGGAGAGTAGTCGAATATGTCATCCCTCATTTGAAAAGCAACTCCAAGATGGTACGCATATTTGGCTATCATCTCCACCATTTCATCAGAAGCACCGGCCGACAAAGCACCACTTTTTACTGCGGCAATGAAAAGGCTTGCTGTCTTGCACTCAATAATCTTGTAGTAGTCTTCCATTGTAGTGTCAAGCTCATCGGCCTTTTCCATTTGGATTATTTCCCCAACAGACAAATCGTGCAGAGCTTGGGTAAAATACCCAAGGATACGGGTATTGCATTTGTTGATGAGTATCTCCATTCCTTTTGCCAACCAGTAGTCGCCTGTAAGGACAGAGGCGGCCTGGCTGAACATAGCTTTTACGGTAGGGACACCGCGTCTGATGTCACCGTTGTCGGCCACATCGTCGTGAAGAAGTGTGGCTGTATGTATTATTTCACATACAGCTGCACACTCATAGCTCATTTGTGAGACTTTGCCACAAGCTTGGGCAGAGAGCAGACACAATATTGGCCTGAGCTGTTTTCCTGCTGTGTCAATTATGTAATCATTAAGTTTTGTAAGGAGTTTGTTGTTATGGTAAAGAGCATTTTTTAGAGCCATTCCATAACTTTCCCAATCTTTGCCCAGTTCAAGTTTTACTGTTTCAAGTCTCATCTTAACAAATTAGAATAATATAGCCAATGAAAGTTCAAATCCTTTGCTCTTTCCCCCTTTAAAGGTTTTGGTACCTTGCCATTTGAAATCTGTCGCATTACCCAAATCCCAAGAGTATTTTCCGCTGATCTGCAATTTCCAGATATCAAGTCCTGCACCCAATCCTATACCATATCTGAATTTGTTTACATTCCATTCCAAATTATTGAGGCTATTGTTGCGGGCAAACGAATATCCAAGATATGGAACAGCCTGAATGAAAGGTCTGAAGAGCATCAGGTCAATACCCCATTGTAAAGCAACGGGTAACTGAAGATATGTCATTTTCATATTGCCGGATGTAGAAGTGGAACTGGAACTGCCGTCTGAAATAGAAACATTGGTCAGTGTTTTACTGTAGAGTAACTCTGGCTGAATTGCCAGACCGATTAAAGGAACTTTTACTCTGTATAGCAAGCCAATATGATAGCCTGTCCTTTTTTCAAAAGCAGTCTTGTAGGTTGCATCCTTACCCAAGTCTATATCTCCAAAGGAGTTGAAATTCAATCCGCCTTTAATTCCAACCTGGGAAAAACCCTGTACCGAAAGTAGCAGGAAAGCCGTTACAAGTAAAAGAATCTTTTTCATAAGTTCTGGTTTGGGATTGTTTGAAAAAACCTAAAAAACCCGGCCACATCATAACATAAAAACAAGAAGTGGCCGGGCTGAAAATTATAACAAAGCGTTAAGTTTGTCTGCAATGGCAGCCTTGGTTGTTGAGCCTACCAACTTGTCTTTAAGCTCACCGTTTTTGAAGAACAACAGAGTAGGGATATTTCTGATACCGTACTCAACAGGAGTGTCAGCAGCATCATCAACATTACATTTTCCTACAACAGCTTTACCCTCAAACTCAGCAGCAACCTCGTCAATTACTGGAGAAAGAGCTTTACAAGGACCGCACCAGGTTGCCCAAAAATCTACCAATACAGGTTTGTCACTCTCAAGAACTACCTCTTTGAAGTTTGAATCATTAATCTCTAATGCCATAATCAATAATATTAAGTGTTATAAATTTCAATTGAAACGCTAAAATAATGAAAAAAGTTGATTCTTCTATATAACGGACAACGCAATTATTTGATTACGCCAAGTTCTTTTCCAATTTTGGCAAATGCCGCAATTGCTTTGTCCAAGTGCTCTTTTTCGTGTCCGGCTGAAATCTGCACGCGGATACGTGCCTGGTCTTTTGGTACTACAGGATAGTAGAAACCAACTACATAAATGCCTTCATCCAAAAGCTTCTCAGCCATTTGCTGTGAAAGTTTTGCATCATAAAGCATTACAGCGCATATTGCACTCTGGGTAGGTTTGATGTCAAATCCTGCCTCTTTCATTTTGGCTACAAAGTAGTCTGTATTGGTGTGAAGTTTGTCTTGAAGCTCGTTGGTTCTGGCCATCATATCAAACATTGCACAACCTGCAGCAGCTACCATAGGAGGGATTGAGTTTGAGAACAGATAGGGGCGTGAACGTTGGCGCAACATTGCAATAATTTCCTTTTTACCGGTTGTGAAACCGCCAATTGCACCGCCGAATGCTTTTCCAAGGGTGCCAGTGATAATCTCAATCTTGCCTCTAAGGTTGTGAAGTTCTGTTGTTCCTCTACCGGTCTTGCCCACAACACCTGCTGAGTGAGACTCATCTACCATCACCATTGCATTGTACTTCTCTGCAAGGGCGTGAATCTCATCCAACGGACAAACATTGCCGTCCATAGAGAATACACCGTCAGTTACAATTACTCTGTATCTCTGCTCCTGAGCTTGTTTCAAGCACTCTTCAAGCTCCTGCATATTTGCGTTTGAGTATCTGTAACGTTTGGCTTTACATAGTCTTACGCCATCAATGATGGATGCGTGGTTAAGAGCATCTGAAATGATGGCATCCTCTTCTGTGAACAATGGTTCAAATACACCACCATTTGCATCAAAGCAGGCTGCATAAAGTATAGTGTCTTCTGTGCCAAAGAACTCTGCTATTTTTTGCTCAAGCTCTTTGTGAAGGTCTTGGGTTCCGCAGATGAAGCGTACGCTCGACATTCCAAAGCCTCTTTCATCCAACGCCTTTTTTGCAGCATCAATCAGTTCCTGATTGTCTGACAAGCCAAGGTAATTGTTTGCACAGAAGTTCAGAACATCTTTACCTGTGTTCACTTTAATGGCAGCTCTCTGTGGAGATACAATAACTCTCTCGTTTTTATAAAGGCCGGCCTCCTCAATCTCTTTAAGGGTGGTCTGCAAGTACGATTGGAAATCTGTATACATAGTGTCTTATAATTTTGTGTTTGTTATTCTGTCATATATTGTTCATTATCCTTTATTTGCCGGCACAAATCCGTGGCTTTCAATCTCCTGGTCATACCAGTATTCTTCATCCCATTCCGGTGCAACCAACTCTCCTGCATTGTTTATCCTAAATGCCATATATGTAATTGGTAACCCTTTCTTAAGATAATGAGCCTCGTAAAATGTGCGGATTGAAAGGATGTCATCTGCCCTGCCGCTGCCGTAGATATCTGTATTTGCCTCAAGTATCTCCAGATTGTTCTGTTTTGCACAGGCAAGGGTGTACTCGTGCAGGAAGCGGCTGTCTGTCTTAAGGTTTATTATACCTTGCGGAAGAAGGAAGTTCCTGTATCTGTGCAGGAACATTGGACCGGTCAGCCTTCTGCGCTCCCTGCGCAATTGTGGGTCTGCAAAGGTTATCCATATCTGCTCAATCTCATTTTGGGCAAACAGTGATTCTATGAACTCAATGCGTGTGCGGACAAATGCCACATTTGGCATATTAAGTTCAGTAGCCTCTTTTGCCCCTTTCCAAAGTCGGGCTCCTTTTATGTCTATTCCTATGAAGTTTCTGTTCGGGAACATTTTGGCAAGGGCTATGGTGTATTCCCCTTTACCACAACCCAACTCCAATGTAATGGGGTTGTTGTTCCTGAAAACTTCATTGTGCCATTTCCCTTTTAGAGTGTAATCTTTGTTCAGTACCTCTTCCGTCTGAGGCTGGTAAAGGCATCTGAAAGTTTCGTTTTCCCTAAATTTCCTAAGTTTATCTTTAGAACTCATAATCTATTTCTGTTTGCAGCAAACACCTATTCCAATGATGTTGCTGTAATTCTCTGTTGTGTCACTTTTGGTAAGAATCATCCTCCATTTGCCAGGTTTCCTATTGTATATGTTTTTTCTGTATGGCCACTCAATAACCCTTATGCCGTGAGATGTCCTGCTTGTATTTTCATCTGCTATAACATTTGTAGGGAGTATTATTGAGTCTGTGTACTTTATGCTGTCGGGAGAAACCAGAACAATGTCAAGTGGGTACCCTTTCTCTTTGTCAATGGTTCTTTTGGTAGCAATCTCTCCAACAATATAGAGTTCGCAAGCAACAGTGCTGTCGGGCATCTCAAAATTGAGCTGCAGTTGGGTATTCTCTTTCCAACCCTTCATCCTGTTGAGGTTAAGGTATGAATAATCCATAACGGGCCGGCTGCATCCAACCAGGAGAATTGCTCCAAACAATGCCGTATAGCGGGCCTTATGCCTCATTGTTTTTAGGTGCTCCGTTACCCTCTTTCCCATGTCTTGTTCTTCTGTTGCGCTCGTTGGAACGGTTGTGTCTGTGACCACCCTCCTTGTTTTTCTCTTTCTCTTTCTGAGCAGCAGGCTGAGGTTGCTTTTCTGCACTCTTGTTCTTGTTTCTGCTCTTCTTTTTCTTTTTGTCGTTGTCAAAACGTGAGATACTCTCTTCTCCAGCAGCACTCATAAACTCTGGAGACTTGTCTGCAAAATTGTCTTTCATGCAGCTTTGTGCCTTAACCCCCTTCCTGTTAAGAGCAATGATATCCTTTACCTGCTGGTTGTTTAGAGGAATAAGATTAGCCATACTCTTAGGATCGTATGAGAACCACATCATACCTTTAAGTATGTCGGTCTTCATAAGGAATGCATCTCCATCCTCAAATTGAAGCGGTTCTGTTACCTTAGGCATCTTGGCTTGAGCATCTACATACACAGATGCTTCATAATTTATACAGCATTTGAGTTTTCCGCATTGGCCTGCAAGTTTCTGAGGATTTAAAGAGAGATCCTGACAACGTGCGGCTTGTGTGGTAATGGACTGGAAATTGTTCATATATCTTGAGCAGCATAGAGCTTGTCCGCACACACCCAAGCCACCAATAAGGCCTGCTTCTTGTCTTGCACCAATCTGTTTCATTTCAATCCTTATGCGGAACTCCTCTGCAAAATCCTTTATCAGCTGGCGGAAATCAACCCTCTCATCAGCTATATAATAGAAAATAGCCTTTGTGCCGTCTCCCTGAAATTCCACATCGCCAATCTTCATATTCAACTGCAGGGCAGCAGCCATCTGTCTCGACCTTATCATAGTCTTGTGCTCTCTTGCAATGGCCTCCTGCCATTTCTGAATATCAGCAGGGCGTGCTTTACGGTAAATCTTCCTGAATTCGTATGTCTGAGGGTCAATCCTGTCTCTCCTGAGCTGGTTTGCAATAACCGGTCCGGCAAGGGTAATGATACCAACATCATATCCATTCTGGGCCTCTACAACAACAATATCTCCAATCTTAAGATTCTGCTCGGAAGCATTTCTGAAAATAAGTTTTCTGGTATTCTTGAACCTTACCTCAAAGTAATCCTTAAGGTCATCTTGTGAAATTCCTTCAAGCCAGTTGAAAACACTCAGCTTGCAGCATCTGCTGTTATATGTACAAGTTGTGTCACCGGTTTCATTTACCTCCATTTCACAACCTCTCTGGCAATCATATTCCTTAATTGTTCCCATAATTATATATTGTAGAATATGCGATTACATAAATCGCAGAAAATAAATTTGGGGTTTACATTTCTCTCAATGCACTCAACCGCATTATTCAAATAACCGTACCCCTTACGGTAAAAATCAGATTTTATTCTTCCCGACAAATTTTTGAATCTTTCCCTTTCCATTGCCGAAGCATATGAAAGTTCCTCCATCCCCAAACTTATCATATAAATCTTTCTCAGTATTTCTTCTCCCTCAAGGCAGAGCTCCTTTTGGGACTCCTTGCCAAAGGACGCAACCTCTTCCCAAATCTCAACAAGAGCAGCAAGATCTTTGTTAATGGCTTTATCCAGTATGTCAAGAAAAAGCAGATAGCTTCTGCTTTGCTCTTTCTCCCTCTCTATCAGTTCTATTGCCTTGCCTAAACTGCCCCCAGAGCATCTGGCCCAAAACCTTGCCTCCTGTTCATCCAAGTTGCATTTCTGCTGTATGGCTTTTTGCAGAATGGGCATCTCAACCGGTGGTACCTCCACAATTCTGCATCTGGAGAGGATTGTGGAGATTATCTTCTCCGGATTGTGCGAAATTAGGAAATAAAATGTTCCGCTCTGTGGCTCTTCCAAATTTTTAAGCAGTTTGTTTGCAGCCTCTGGGTTCATACGCTCCGGAAACATTATAAGCATCACTTTGGCTCCCCCTTCATATGAACTCAGACTGAGTTTCCTTATAATGGTATTGGACTCAGCAACACTGATTGTTCCAAGTTTGTTCTCAATGCCAAATTTTTTGTACATCTGCTGTTCTCCAAAATAGGGATTTTCTTTTACCAGTTCCCGCCACAAAGGATAGAACTGCTCCACATCTCCTCTTTTGTCTCCACCAATTATTGCAGATGTATTTATCGGGAAGGTAAAATGGATATCGGGATGTACAAGTTTTGATATTTTTATGCAGTTGCTGCAGATTCTGCAAGAATCTCCACTTTTCTCACCTTTGCAGAACATGTATTCCAATGTTGCCAGGGCAAGGTTCAAGGCACCATATCCGGCTTTTTCAGAAAAAAGGACAGCGTGAGGCAACCTGCCGCTGTCAACCATGCTGCGCAGGTTTGCAATAATTTCTGTATGTCCAATAATCTCTGAGAAAGGCATAGTGTAAAATTACTCTTTTTTATCCAATTATCAACATTTCGCAATTGCGGCAATCAAACTGCAGCTTAAGTTTGTTCTTGCCGTTAAGCAGGTATAAAGGTTCAGCAAACGATACTTTCTCAAGATTGTTCCTGTAGTCGGGATTGCCGTTCCATTTTGTTTTATAGTGAGGACACAGACCATACTCATACTTTATGCAGTATTTTGTACGCATAAGTTCAGCGCCGGGGGCCGCCTTGAGTTCGTATGCAGGGGCAATTTCAGTTGCACCTTTTGCTGTATACACTTTATGGGAGAGAGTGTTTGAACAGTTTGCCAGGTATGAAAGTTCTTTTGAATGGAGCAGTGACTCTTTCTGTGCCAGTTCCTTTTTATGCTTCAAGAACTCTTCACCCCCTTTTGTTCTGGCAGAATCAGTTACACTTTTTATCTTGTCTTGCAGCCTTAATGAAATGTCCCTCCTTATGCCGTTAAGTACAGCAGCCTGGAAGAATGGGACACTTTCCAACTCAACAGAAGCAACCGTAAAGGCAAAAATGTCTGTGCTCTTGCCAAGTTGTTTGCAGATATTTTCCTTTGCAAGTGTAACATTCTGTGCTATGTCTCCTTTCTGCTGCAGTTCGTACACAATTTCTATCCCCTCTGCAGTTGTTGCAGCAACAAATATCTTATCCCCATCATCATATACCTTGAGTGCTACAGATATCATTCTTTTTGGAGGATTCTTCTCCAGTCCCTTCTCAAACAAAATGTTGTAGTTCCTGTATATCTTTGAGTTCTGGGGCACATTCAGTTTCTCTGTAGTGGCAACCATATTGCCGTTGCAAGTGTTGGCTCTGGCTCCCAATACCTCTCCAGACGGAGTGACAAAGCAAAGTCCGTCACCATTGTTTATGGCAGATTTCCCCTTTTCTGGTCTATATGTAAAATGTAGCTGGCCATACTTGTTTTTTCCCGCACCTGTAATATTCCCGATAAATTCTCCAAGGTATTTGGCTCCATCTGCACTGCGCCATTTCCCCCTCTCTCCATTTATGAACAACGTAGTGTAGCCTCTGTTGAATGTTGCAGAGGCATCGGGCTTAAAGCCACCCGTACACTCGCCAAATGAGGCTCTCTTGTATTTTTTGTTTTCCTTAAGGAATTCATCAATTTTTCTGCGGTAAAGCAGTACCGTATTCCTTATATATGATTCGTTCTTGAGCCTTCCCTCAATCTTGAATGATGTGATGCCGGCCTCTACAAGTTGTGGAATGTGGTTTGAGAGGTTGAAGTCTTTTAAAGAGAGGATAGGGGTGTCCTTTATTATCTCTTTGCCTACACTGTCTATAAGAGTGTAATCAGATCTGCAGGCCTGCGCACAACACCCTCTGTTTGCACTCCTTCCGGTTATTTTTTGGCTCAAGTAGCATTGGCCGCTATAGCTTACACAAAGGGCTCCGTGTATGAATGATTCAAGCGGTACGGTTGTAACCTCCTTTATTGCGGCAATCTGTTTCAGACTTAGCTCTCTTGCCAAGATGAGTCTGCTGAATCCAAGTGATTCAAGGAATCTGGCTTGCTGGGGTGTGCGGATGTTGGTTTGGGTGGAGGCATATAGCTCAATTGGAGGCAGGTCCATATTCAGGATTCCCAGATCTTGTACAATTACGGCATTACACCCAATTTCATAGGCGGCAATGATTGTCTCTCTGGCTTGTTCCAGTTCCTCTTCGTAAAGGATGGTATTAACTACCATAAACACTTTTGCTCCAAATTTGTGAGCGTAGCCAACAAGCTCTGCAATGTCAGAGATGGAATTGCCGGCAGCCTCTCTTGCTCCAAATTTAGGGCCTGCAATATATACAGCATCGGCACCACAGTCTATTGCTGCAATGCCGATACTTTTATTCTTTGCCGGAGCAAGCAGCTCAAGCTCTATTTGCATAGTGTTCCAACTTTGCTGGTTGCGTATGCTCCAAAGTTCTTGTCTGAAGTTATCTTCTTGTAATACTCGCAAGCTTTGGCGTTATTGCCTGTAGCTTCATAAGTTCTTGCAAGATAATAGGATGCATTTGTAGAACCCTCACCCTCAAGCAATGAGATTGCCTGATCATATTTTTTAAGGTTGAATGCAGCCATACCTCCATACAAGTTTGCAGTTTTAACGCCATACTCGTTTGATTTAAGCACATTCTCCAAAGTTGCAGCGTAGTTTTTGGCTTTGTAAGCAGCTACTGCAGCTTTAAGGTATATTGTTCCAATCTGTTTGTCGGCAGCAGCTTTCTGGCCAAACTCGGCAGCTTTTGTATAAGCGGCAAGTGCACCCTCTGTATCGTTACTGTTGGCTTTGCTCATACCAAGTCTCAACCAAGCAACACCATTCTCGCCATCAAGATCAAGAGCTTTCTGGTATTCAACTGCAGCTTCAGCAAATTTTTTCTCATTCAAAAGAGCATTACCTTCAGCAACATAAAGTTGTGGGATCAAATCTTTAGCCTCTGCAGCAACTTCTGCCTGACCATAATCTGCAGCAAGTTTCTGTACTTGTGACAAAAGCTCAACCGCTTTGTCCATATCTTTTGCATTGGCAACTTCTTTACCCATCTGAAGCATAAGTTTAGGGATAATGCCTTTGCAGTCTGCTGCAAGAGCCGCACCCTCCTCTCCTAAAGCTTCTGCCATAGAAAGAGCTTTCTGGAACCCCTCTAAAGCTACGGCATTATTACCCTCATTTAGAGCAGTTGCAGCATTGTTATACAATTCACCGGCCTGTGTAAGGTCCTGAGCATTGGCAGCAACGCAAACAACTAGGGATAGAGCAGCTGCTGCAAGGAATTTAGCAATCTTTTTCATTTGTGTTATTTTGTGTTTTGTTAGCAATTCTTTTCACATGAAGTTTAAAGAAGCAAATTTATAAAAAATATGTGTACAAACAAAGTTCCATTATTTTTTATAAATTTGTAAATTGTTAGAAATGTGAAAAATCAAATCATAATTATATGAGACAGATGTTGCGCCTGTATATATGTATAATTGCCATAATGTTCTGCAGCAGTATTGTTTTTGCTCAAATAGCTGATGTACAGCAATTACCCTCCGACCCAAGAATCAAAAGCGGGTCATTGGCTAATGGACTTACGTACTACATAGTTAAAAATGACGCGATTAAGGGATATGCAGATTTTGCAATAGCGCAGAAAGTGGGCACTTCTTTGGAAAAGGGAAACCAGAAAGGGATGTGCAAAATGCTGGAATTGCTATCTACAAGAGGTACAAGGAATTTTACAGACTCAACAATTGTAAAGTATCTGAACTCCATAGGTGTGCCTACAAGGAACATTATATTTCAGACCAATGCAGACGAAATTCTGTATACAATAGAGAAAGTGCCTGTATCCCGACAAAATACAATGGATTCAACTTTGCTTATCCTGTATAACTGGATGGCGAGCATAAATATTGATGAGGAGGACATAGCCCAGACTATGCCAATGCTCAAGAACAGTCTTATAGATGAATGGGATGCACAGAAGAGAATAGACAACAAACTTATAAAGGAGTTGTATCCCAAGAGCCCATATGCACAATCCATAACGGTAGACCAGATCAATAACCTCTCCACATACTCATCCAAAGAATTGAGAAATTTTTACTACCAATGGTTCAGACCAGACCTTCAGGCAGTTTTTGTTGTAGGGGATATAGATCTTGCAAAAGTTGAGACACAGGTAAAATCTATATTTGCAACAATCCCAAAACCGCTTAAGACAGAATCAAGAAACTATTATAATCCAAAGATAGTAAAGGGCACACAAGTGCTGATAGAGAAGGATCCGGAGTATAACAAGACCTCTGTAGCAATAAATTTTCTCAGTAAACCCCTTATTCCCAAATATAGGCTTACAAGTGTGCCTTTTATTGAAGCCTATTTTAATGATGCCATTTCCACCTTGCTGTTAAAGAGATTGAGCAGTGGAATAGTAGAGCAGAATCTGCCAATTTCCAACGTGAGGATAAACAAGGGTAAATTTATGGGAATGACAAACCTGGAGACCTTTGAAATATCGTTTGAGACACTGCCTGGAACAGTTTATGCGTCCATCTCTTTTATGAGTGGCGAAATTAACAGGATTGCCCGTTATGGATTTAATGCCCAGGAGTTCAGCAATTCAAGGGAGATGCATTTCAGGGAGTTGGAAAATATATACGACAACAGGTTCGGCCAGCCTAATTCTTTGTTTATGAAGAGGGTAAAGGAGAGTTATCTGTATGGTTACTCATTGGCCAGTATAGAGATGCATTTTGAGATAATGAAAGAGATTCTTTATTCATTGAGGTCTGAGCAGCTGAACAACTATGCTGCCGCACTTTTGGGAAATAAGGATGGGGTGGTGATATCGTGCAATATGCCAGAAGCGGAGGGTGTAGAGGAACTCTCTGTAGATAGGATTCAAGACTCATTTGTAAACTCTCTTTCAAAGTCTGAATATACGGGAAAAGAGAAGGCTCTTGTAGCATGGCCTAAATTTGTTGGGCAGAACAATACTCAGGGGGCAATTGTCAATTCAGTGATTGATCCTGTAACGGAGGCTACTGTATATACCCTTTCAAATGGAATCAGGGTGATACACAAGCAGACTACAGGTTCCGGGGATACGGTTTCTTTCAGAGCAGTCAGTAAAGGCGGCCTGTCTGTCTTAAAAGAGAATTATGGAAGGGAGTTGGAATTTTATGCGAGTGATATAGCCAATCTCAGTACTGTTGGTGGGATATCAAGATCCGACTGGGAAAGACTCTTCTTGTACAACAATCTTGCCTTGAATGCAAGAATTGATAACCGCACAGAGATGTTTGAGGGGTATTGTGGTGCACAAAGTCTGGAGAAACTGTTCCATCTTGTCTATTTGAATTTTACTGGAAGAGAAAGTGATGTCAGCTCATTTGACATATACAGGAGAGGAAAAAGCTATGAAGCTTTATACCGTTCTCTTTCTCCAAAAAATGTGTTTGAAGACAGCGTGAGGTTCTATAATTGCAGCAATAAGCGGACAGTTCCGGTATATTCAAGTGATTACGTGAATAAAATGGATTATCTGAAGATACACGAGTCGTTAAAGGGCAGGTTTGAAAATCCGGCAGATTTTCTATTCATTTTTGTCGGGAAGGCTGATCCTTTGAAGTTCGCAGAGCTGGTGGAGAAATATTTGTGTGTCTTGCCGGGTTCTCCAGACAGTGAAGACTGGGTTGTGAAACCGTACTATTCATTCAAAGGTATAGCTCATGAACAATTCCTGTACCAGATGGTGATTCCAAGAACCTATGTGGATGTCACCATCTCTTGTGGAATGCAGGACAATATGAAGAACAGGACCCTTGGGGCTTTGTTGCAGAGTTATTTGCAGGATATTTATTCCAATGGAAAACTTAGGGAGTTCTCTCCAAATAATACTGTATCGGTGAAGATGGAGTATTATCCGGAGGAAATAATCATGTGCAGACAAAGATTTGAAACGGACAGTGCCGGGGCTGCAGGTGTAATGGATTTGCTTAATTCCACTTTGCAGAATCTGGCATATAACAATATTCCCGATGAGAGGTTTGCAGCTCTGAAAGAGGATTTGCTTAAAGATTTTCATATCTTGCAGCAGAAGAACAGTTATTGGATGGATGTTTATGCCGACAGCCATCTGCTCGGGCATAATTTCCATAACGGATATGCTTTGGAGATAAAGAATATAACACCTGCAGACTTTAAGGATTTTGTAGACAAACTTTACCGTAGAGGAAATAAGATAACAGTTATAATGGAAGGTACAACTGAGGATGTGAACACTCAGAACCTCTTTAGAGAAAACCAGTTTATAAAAGAGTTTTTTGATTTGTAGATTATGGTTACAAGAGACAGATCATTTATATTTGAGATAGACGGATGTCTTGTCTCATCAGAAATTCTGCAGGAGTATTTTGCCTGTGATTTTGAAAAGTGTCACGGGTGTTGCTGTATCATAGGAGACAGCGGAGCTCCTTTAGAGGCATCGGAGGTAGAATTGTTCAGAAAAGAGTATGACAATTACAGCAAGTATATGACACCGGAAGGGAAATGTGCGCTGCATAAACAAGGCTTTGGTGTAGTTGATTCTGATGGGGATCTGGTTACCCCTCTTGTCAACAACGAGGAGTGTGTCTATACCAGTTTTGATGCAGACCATAATTGTTTCTGTGCTACCGAACTTGCCTATTGCAAGGGGGAGTGCAAATTCCAGAAACCTGTCTCTTGTGCATTATATCCTATAAGGGTAAGCACTTTGTCAAACGGTGTTCAGGCTCTTAATTTGCACCGTTGGAACATTTGCAAATGTGCCTTTGAAAAAGGCAAAAAAGAAAAGGTCCCCGTTTATAAATTTTTACGGGAACCTATAATCAGAAAATTTGGGGAAGCTTTTTATTCTGCATTGGAGGCTGCAGCTATAAGTTTGCAGGCCTCTGAGTAATCCTCATCATTTACGACAAGTTCTATACTCAGCAGATCAGTATTGCACACACCTGCCCATAAAGGGGTGTTTTCGTTCAGGATAGTTGCAGGTATTCCTGCATTTTCCAACATCCCTTTGGCAATGTTTGCGTTGAACAGGCTGGTGTATTTTTTTACAGTTTTCATATAAACCTCCTTTTTTAAGGTATTATTTCTCTTCCTCTTCTCTGCAGATATATTCTATTCCCCTGCCAAATCTCAAAACGTCTTTTCTGAGCCCCTCAATCATTACAGGATTATCTGAAAAGTCTATGGTTACATAGTCTTCGTACAGACGCATCAGACGCAAGAACGGATTTCTTAGTTTGAAAGAGACAGATGTTGCGTCCTCTGATGCAATAACATAGTTGGCATTCTCAAAAAGCTCCACTATCTGTTTCCTGTTTTCTTTAATGTTTGAAACATAAAGCGGTTTGTTCTGGAATCCAAGGGCAGGATAGATTGCCGCTACTGCTACAAAAAATGCAAGCATCTTGTACAGAGAGCCATCAACAAGCAACATATCCATAAGTGTAAGCCCCTCTGGCTTTACAGAAAAATGGAATGTGAGAATTAGAATAATGCTGCACATAACGGTAAAGTAAACCAGATATTTTACAGCTCTGATAACGTATTTCATATTCTTAATGTTTTAATTGATTTGCAATGTTTTAAAAAATTTTTCTTCTGGCAATGACGGTCTCTTTTTTGGCAATCTCCTTAATTGCAAGAGCTGCTGCACCAAGTATAGGGGCATTTTCGTAATCCAATGAGGAGTAGGTGAGTTTTACCCTTCCTCTCCAAAGAGGAAGAATGCTTTTCTCCATAGCTCTTTTGGTAGGAGTCATTATGAGTCCTCTGGCATTGGCCACACCTCCACACAAAAATATTGCCTCGGGTGAAGATACTGCAACCAGATTTGCAAGAGCCCTACCCAAATATTCTCCTGTAATTTCAAAAGTCTTTTTGGCTATTGCGTCTCCTGCTTTGGCTGCCGCAGCAATCTCTCTGGATGATATCCTATCATTAGGGATATCCCTCAACTTGCTTGGGACATCACTTTTTTCAAGAAGTTCCAAAGCTGTGCTTCTCACGCCTTTAGATGAGGCATAGCATTCCAGGCAACCATTTCTCCCGCAACCGCATCTCCTGGCCTGATTGTGTTCTACAATTATGTGTCCAACCTCTCCTGCAAACCCGTCGTGTCCGTAAAGGACATTCCCGTCAACAACAATGCCACTTCCAAGTCCTGTGCCAAGGGTTATGACAACAAAATGTTTCATCCCTTTTGCACCGCCATATATCATCTCGCCAATTGCCGCTGCATTTGCATCGTTTGTAACCACTACGGGTTTGTTGTCAAACATTGAACTGAGCTGCTTTGCAAGAGGCAGTTTCCCTTTCCAGATAAGATTGGTTGCATTTTCAATCTCGCCTGTATAATAGTTGCTGTTTGGGGCTCCTATCCCAACTGCCGCTATATAGTGAGGAGTGTCCAAACTTGCAGACAATGCAAGAATCTCATCTTTTATGCGTGCAACATAGGCTTTGAACTCTTTATGGTCAGATGTGTGGAACTGTCCTTTGGCATATATCTTGCCAAATTCATCTACGAGAGCCAGGCTGGTAATAATGCCATCAATGTCAACTCCAGCAACAAGTCTTTTCATTTGAGAATAGGTATAAAATGGATACGCACAGCTATTTGTGGTGCAAATTTAATAAAATTTGTTATTTTTGTAGTCACTCAAAAATACAGTTATTATGGAGAAGAACTATAAAAAAATAATTTATGCGTTAGCTGGTTTGGCAGTAGTGCTTGTTGGTGTACTCATCTATGTGTATGTAGACAGGAACAGTATAATAAATGACCTTTCTATAGAGAAGGAAGACCTTACAGCACAGATGGTTGAGTTGCAGAATGATTATGCAAACCTTTCAACTGCAAATGATACACTGAATGCAGAACTTATGCTGGAGAGAGAAAAAGTTGCACAGCTTATAGAGAGAGTTAAGAAAACAGAGGCAAACAATAAGGCCAAACTGTTGAAATATGAGAGGGAACTTGGTACACTCAGATCTATAATGAGGGGCTATATCAAGCAGATTGACTCGCTCAATACCCTTAACAATGAGTTGAGGGAGGCGGCAACTATAGCAAAACAGGAGGCCAAAAAGAGCCGCAAACAATATGAAAGCCTTAAGTCAACAACTGAGGAGTTGGGCAAACAGGTTGAGTTGGGCTCTATTGTAAAAGGAAGAGGAATGACAGCGGTTGGAGTAAACGGAAGCGGAAAGGAGACAGATCGTAGCAGCCGTGTTGCGAAACTTAAAGCTTGCATCAATTTGGTTGAGAATTCAATTGCCAAGAAAGGTCCAAGAATTGTTTATTTGAGAGTTAAAGGTCCCGACGGAATCCTTATGACTCAAAATCCAATGCAAATGTTCACATCTGCAGGAGAGGAGATGATATATTCTGCATCAAGAGAGGTGGACTATCAGGGAGATGAGGTGGAGATCTGCATATACTTTGATTGTGGACAGCAGTTTACCAAAGGTGTATATACATTGGAAACATATACTACAGAGGGCAAACTTGGATCTGCAGATTTGCTGTTGAAATAGGTACAGGTGGCAGGCATTTATGTACATATACCGTTTTGCGATGAATTCTGCACCTATTGCAATTTTTATTCTGTAAAAGGGAAAGGATTTAGAGAAAAGTATATTTCTGCACTGCATAAGGAGATAGAGACCAGAAAAGATTTTTTCAAAAATATAGGAGTTGCTCCCCAAACAATCTATTTTGGGGGAGGGACTCCTTCTCTTTTTCCACCATTTCAGTTGGGGGAACTGCTGCAACATATTAAAGAGGTTTATGAAGTTAATGCCAAAGAGGCATCAATAGAGGTTAATCCCGACGATATTTCACCCCAGTATGCCCGTGAACTCAGAAATGCGGGATTCAACAGGGTAAGTATGGGCATACAGTCATTTGTAGATGACCATCTGCAATGGATGAACCGAAGACACAATTCCCAACAGGCCCGGCAGGCTTACAGAAATTTGAGAGATGCAGGTTTTGAGAACATAAGTTTGGATCTTATTTTTGGTTACATTGGACTTACTCCCCAATTGTGGGAGTATAATCTGCAACAGATGGTTGGGCTTTCACCAGAACACATTTCTGCCTACCAGATGAGCATTGAGCCTGGGAGTGTTCTTGGAAAAATATATGAAAGGGGAGAATATGAACTTCCTCCCGACAATATATGCAGTGCCCAGTACTCTTTCCTTCAGGAATATCTCACCCAAAACGGGTATGAGCAATATGAAGTGTCCAATTTTGCCAGAAGAAACAGCAACGGGGAAATCTTGAAATCACTCCATAACAGTTCATATTGGACAAAGGAACCCTACCTTGGACTTGGTCCTGCTGCCCATTCATATAATGGCAGTATCAGGAGCTGGAACTCTTCAAGTGTAGCCAAGTATTGCCGTTACCACAATTCCCGGGAGGGTGTTTTTGCTCCACTGGAACATAATGGAACTGTGTTGCCACAAGATGTGGGGGGATATGAACAACTGCAGGGAAGAGACATCTTCAATGAATCAGTAATGCTGGGTCTTAGAACAGTGGAGGGGGTAGATCTCTCTTTGTTGGACAATTCTCTTGTAAGAGAAATTTTTCCGGAAATCAGGAAACATTGCAGAATGGGAAACCTGGTTATGGATGGAGACATAATAAGAATCCCGTCGGGAAGACTATTTGTCTCAGACGGGATTATACGGGATCTGTTTGTGTAGTTTACTGCTCTCCAAATTTTCTCCTGTTTGTAGTATCTCTTCTTACAGTAGTTACAATTTCAGTAACCATAATTTTAAGTTCTTGTAGAAATTGTGCGGCCGGGTACTCTTTTCTCTCAATCTGTCGCAACTTCTTCTCCCATATTCCGGTAAGCTGTGCAGATTTCAGCAGTTCCTCTTTAATTAGGGATATAAGTTCTATGCCTGTTTGGGTAGGGTGGAGGTTTTTCCTCTCTTTTCTTATGTATTCTCTTTTGAAGAGAGTACCGATTATTGCAGCTCTGGTAGAGGGGCGTCCTATACCATTTTCCTTTAAGGCATCCCTCAGCTCCTCATCATCAACAAGTTTTCCTGCTGTCTCCATTGCTCTAAGCAGGGTGGCCTCTGTATAAGGTTTTGGTGGTTGGGTATGTTTCTCTGCCAGTTCGGGTTTGTGCGGACCGCTCTCTCCCTTTTCAAATGCAGGGAGGGTCTTCTCCACATCCCCCTCTTTCTCCTCTTCCTGCGATGATTTGTCTGCAGCAAAAACAACTCTCCATCCCTGTTCCAATATCTGTTTCCCCTGTGTCTTGAACTCCACTTTGTCCACCTTGCCAAGGATTGTGGTTGTAGATACTTTACTGTCGGGATAAAAAATTGCAATAAATCTGCGGGCAACCAAGTCAAAAACCTTCCATTCCATATCTGAAAGGTTCTGGGGCTGCACTCCGGTTGGGATTATTGCGTGGTGGTCCGTTACCTTTGAGGAGTCAAACACTTTTTTGCTCTTGACCAGTTTTTTCCCTCTCAGAGGTTGCAGCAGGGAGGCATACTGGGTAAGGCCGTTGAGTATTGGGCCGCATTTGGGGTAAATGTCATCACTCAGATAGGTTGTATCAACCCTTGGGTATGTGGTAATCTTCTTTTCGTATAAAGATTGTATGGTCTGCAGGGTATCTTCTGCAGAGTATCCGAATTTCTTGTTGCACTCTACCTGCAAGGAGGTGAGGTCAAACAACCTTGGGGCATACTCAGTACCCTTTTTATGGGTTACATCTGTAACTGTAAAATCATTTCCCATAATGCTCTGCAGGAACTCTTCCCCCTCCTCTTTTGATGTGAATTTCCCTTTTGTTGCAGAAAAAGTTGTTTCCCGATAGGTGGTCTTGAGTTCCCAGTATGTTTGAGGTACGAAGTTTTGAATCTCCAGATGGCGGTTTACAATAAGGGCCAACGTTGGGGTCTGCACTCTTCCTATAGAGAGCACCTGCCTGTTCATACCATATTTGAGGGTATACAGACGGGTTGCATTCATTCCCAACAGCCAGTCTCCAATTGCACGGGCAAGACCGGCCTCGTAAAGAGACTGGTAGTCTGCTTCCTCTTTAAGGTTCTGGAATCCCTCCTTTATTGCATCTTCTGTGAGGGATGATATCCACAGACGCTTTACCGGACATTTTGCCCCCGCTTTCTGCATCACCCAGCGCTGGATAAGCTCACCTTCCTGTCCGGCATCACCGCAGTTTATTATCATCTGTGCCCCTTGCATAAGGGTTTCAATGATTTTGAACTGTTTCTGGTAGGTTGCGTTCTCTATGAGCTTTATCCCAAAACGGGGCGGTATCATAGGGAGTTTGTATATATCCCATCCTTTCCACTGTGGGGTATAATCGTGAGGCTCCTTAAGGGTACACAAATGTCCGAATGTCCAGGTAACCTGATATCCGTTTCCCTCCATATATCCGTCACGCTTTGTGGTTGCCCCCAACACCTGTGCTATATCCCGCGCCACAGACGGCTTCTCTGCTATACAAACTATCATATTACACTCTCAACAATTTTGTTTCTGGAAGCCGGTACCCGACTTTCAGAAAATTCGGAGATTGACTCCTTTTTAACCTATTAAAAAATAGCTGGTTATGAGTAACCAGCTATTGAATTAAGACATTTTTTTGTATTTATACTGTCATTATCTCTTTCTCTTTTGCTGCAATGATCTCATCAATCTTCTTGTTGAAAGCATCAGTCTCTTTCTGGATAGCAGCCTCAGCATCTTTGCAAACATCCTCAGGAAGACCCTCTTTCTGATATTTCTTATGAGAGTCAATCACATCTCTTCTTGCATTTCTTACACTTACTTTTGCAGTCTCACCCTCAGTCTTTGCCTGTTTTACAAGCTCTTTTCTTCTCTCCTCTGTAAGAGCAGGGATGTTGATTCTGATGTGCTCACCGTTGTTTGCAGGGGTGAAACCCAAATTGGCATCCATAATGGCCTTCTCAATGGTAGGGATAAGTTTTTTCTCCCAAGGCTGGATAAGGATAGTTTTTGCATCTGGGGTATTGATGCTTGCTACCTGTGGAAGTGGTGTTGCCGAGCCATAGTAGTCTACCATTACAGAGTTGAAAACTGCAGGGTTTGCTTTGCCGGCTCTGAAGTTTCTCAATTCATCTTCCAAGTGCGCTATAGCTTTGTTCATTTTCTCTTTAGCCTGCGCAATACAATCTTTAGAAACGCTAATGTCCATATCTGTAAGTTTTTAAATTTCTATTTGTTTGAAACTACCGTACCAACCTTCTCACCTTGCATAAGATCATACAGGTTGTTCACCTTGTTCATGTCAAAAACAATAATTGGCATATTGTTCTCTTTACACAAAGCAAAAGCGGTCTGGTCCATAATTCTAAGGTTGTCTGCAAGAGCCTTGTCGAATGTAAGTGTGTCGTATTTGGTTGCAGTAGGGTCTTTTTCCGGATCAGCTGTATAAACGCCATCAACCCTTGTGCCTTTAAGAAGCGCATCAGCTTCAATTTCGCAAGCTCTAAGGGCAGACGCTGAATCTGTAGTGAAGAAAGGATTGCCTGTGCCGCCTGCAATGATTGCAACACCGCCACGTCCCATTACCTCAACAGCCTTCTCTTTAGCATAATATCTTGCCATTGGCTCCATTGGAGTAGAGGTGAATACCTCTGCCTCAATTCCTTCAGATTTTATGCTCATAGAAAGCCCTATGCTGTTAATTACGGTAGCCAGCATTCCCATCTGGTCACCTTTAACGCGGCTGAACCCTTTTCCAACACCTGTAACACCTCTAAAGATATTGCCACCACCAATAACAATTGCAATCTGTACTCCACTTTGTGCAACTTTTGCAATTTCTTTGGCGTATTGGCTCATCATATTTACATCAAGGCCAACACCTTTCTCGCCGCCCAGGCTCTCTCCGCTAAGCTTTAGTAATATTCTGTTATACTTCATTTTTTTTTGAAATAATTGTAAAACAAAAGTAGCCAAAGATTATGAAAATTGCAACTAAGAGTTTATCTTTGTATTCCGAATGCGTCTTCTACGCTTAACTAAAGAATTATTTTTAACACAAACATTTGATATGGCTAATATCTTTACATCTTCAATTGGAAAGAAGCTTATAATGAGTATAAGCGGTTTGTTCCTGATCGTTTTTATGTGCGTTCACGCTTTTGTAAACGGTTTGTCTCTTATCAGCAATGAGGCATTCAACGCAGGTTGCGAGTTTATGGCACTTCCTGTAATTTCAGTTATGGTTCCGGTACTTGCAGCAGGTTTCGTAATTCACATAATTTATGCTTTTGTTCTTAATTATATGAACTACAAGGCTAGAGGTACTCAAAGATATGCTGTAGCCAACAAAGCAAAAACAGATGACTGGGCTTCTAAGAATATGCTTGTTCTTGGTTTCATCGTTCTAGGTGTTCTTGCATTCCACCTGACTCATTTCTGGGCTAAAATGCAGTTGCCTATGTTCCTTGGTCAGGAGTACACTCACGACGGTGCTGCTCTTCTTCAGCAGACTTTCAAACCTCTATGGGTTGTTATCCTTTACATTGCTTGGTTTGTAGCTCTCTGGTTGCATATGAATCACGGTTTCTGGAGTGCATTCCACACCATTGGTCTTAACAATAATGTTTGGATGTGCCGTTGGAAAGCTATCGGTATTGTAGTTTCTTCAATTATCGTTCTCGTATTTATTGCAGTTGCAATTAAAGGTTATCTTGTAGCAAACGGAATGTGCTGCTGCTAATTATATTTACAATAATAAAAAATCTTAAGGGAGGCTGGCCGTTTGGTCAGCCTCTTTTCTTATATCCAATACCATATCTTATTGTCCACTTCATATAGCTTTTCTTCCCGACAGATTATATGTTGGATTAATTTGTCGGGAAGAGAAGAGGTGATATGGTTTTTGGGTTGTCCAACAAAAAAAGCTGACCCATTAATGAAAGGTCAGCTTCTTCTCTGTATAGGAATATCTGTACAAGATTACTCTCTGATAGCTTTGATACCAGGAAGCTCAATGCCCTCGAGGTACTCAAGCATTGCACCACCACCGGTAGAAACATAGCTTACTTTGTTTGCGTAACCCATCTGGGTAACAGCAGCAACTGAATCACCACCACCTACAAGGGTAAATGCACCTTTCTCTGAAGTTACTTTAGCAAGAATCTCAGCAATGTAGTTGGTACCTTTTGCAAAGGCAGGCATCTCAAATACACCTACAGGGCCATTCCAAAGAATGGTTTTGGAGTTCATAAGAACCTCCTCCCAAACTGCAAGAGTAGCAGGAGCGGCATCCATACCCTCCCAACCGTCTGGAATCTCAAAGTTGTTTACAATCTGAGTGTTTGCATCGTTAGAGAAATCGTCTGCAATAACAACCTCTTTAGAGAAGTAAAGTTTTACACCTTTCTCCTGGGCTTTCTTCATAATGTTAAGAGCAAGCTCCATCTGGTCATCCTCGCAAAGAGAACGGCCAATCTTACCGCCCTGAGCCTTAACAAAGGTATAAACCATACCACCGCCAATAATCATATTGTCTACAGCATCAAACAAATGCTCAATGATACCAATCTTAGAAGAAACTTTAGCACCACCAACAATAGCAGTTACAGGGTGCTCTGCGCCGTGAAGAACTCTGTCAATAGCTTTAATCTCACCTTCCATAATGTAACCGAACATCTTGTCGTTAGGGAAGTATTTTGCAATAAGAGCTGTAGAAGCGTGTGCGCGGTGAGCAGTACCAAATGCATCGTTAATGTAGCAGTCTGCATAAGAAGCCAAAGTTTTGACAAACTCTTTCTGGCTCTCTTTTACCTGAGCTTTAGCCTCTTTCTTCTGCGCGTCAGTAGCATCCTCAGCCAATCCGCGTGGTTTTCCCTCCTCCTCTGCATAGAAACGCAAGTTCTCAAGAAGAAGAACCTCACCTGGTTTTAGGGCAGCAGCAGCCTCCTGAGCTTTCATACAATCATCGCAGAACTGAACTTTAGTGCCAATAAGCTCCTCAATTCTATAAATGATGTGTTTTAGAGAGAATTTCTCGGTAACACCCTTTGGTCTGCCAAGGTGTGACATAAGAATTAGAGCACCTCCACCAGCAAGAACTTTCTTAATGGTAGGTACAGCAGCACGGATTCTGGTGTCGTCTGTAATTTTAAAATTGGCATCCAATGGAACATTAAAATCAACTCTGGCAATAGCTTTTTTGCCCGCGAAGTTGTAAGTTTCAATACTTTGTTGCATTTCCTGTATTATTTAAATAATTTGTTTCCTGTCATTTTGCGGGGCAAAAATAAGAAAATAGTTTAATCCATTCAAATATTTGCCCTATCTTTGGACTTTATAACCATTAGAGTGGCAACAAGTTGCCGTATATTGTAAGTATGCTGTTGGAATCACCCCAAAATTGGAAAGACTACGAGCTAATAGACTCGGGAAATTTTGAAAAGCTGGAGCGTTTCGGATCATTTGTCCTTGCAAGACCGGAGCCAAAAGCAGTATGGACCCCAACCCTTTCTGCAAAAGAGTGGGAGAAGATGGCCCATACCAGATTTACTGCAGGGGCAGGATTTGGAAAAAGTGGAAAAGAAGATACCGGTACCTGGAAAATGCTCAAAAAAATGCCTGAGCAATGGTATATAAGATATAATCTTCCCGACAGTTTTTTCAAGCTCCGCCTTGGCCTCACCTCATTCAAGCACGTGGGAGTGTTCCCTGAGCAGAGTCCGAACTGGGAATTCATATATGCACAATCTAAAAGGCTGGTAGAGAAATTTGCCGCAAAAGGGGCAGATCCGGCTACCGGTATGGTAAAAAGGCCAAAAGTGCTCAACTTGTTTGCATACACAGGAGCAGCTTCACTTGCAGCCAGATGTGCCGGGGCAGATACAACTCACTTGGATTCTGTAAGGCAGGTTGTTACCTGGGCCAAAGGAAATATGGAGAGCAGTAACTTAGACAACATCCGTTGGGTAGTAGAGGATGCCCTTAAATTTGCCAAGAGAGAGGCAAAAAGGGGTAACCTTTATAACGGACTCATTATGGACCCTCCTGCATACGGACACGGCCCAGATGGCGAGAAGTGGAAACTTGATGAACTTTTGTATGAACTCCTTCTTGAGACCTCCAAGATAGTGGCACCAGAAGACTCATTTATGGTACTTAACCTTTACTCAAACGGTTACTCTGCAATGTTGGCAGATACTGCCGTAAGGAGTGCATTTGGGATGCTCAACGGCAAAGGGAAGGGGGAACTTACCTGTGGAGAGCTGTTGCTGAAAGATAGTTTTGGGAAGGCAATTCCGTTGAGTGTATTTTCAAGACTGGTAAGATAAAAAGATTAAAACTGTCGGGAATAAGATATGATGTTGTTTGTGAATTGGGATGTAGATCCCATATTGTTGAAGATTGGTGGTTTTCAGCTCAGATATTATGGTCTGCTATTTATTGTGGGCTTCTATTTGGGATATTATATGTTCAGATATTTCTTCCGCAGGGAGGGGAAACCAGAGCAATTGCTTGATACATTGTTGGGTACGCTTGTACTATGTACAATTGTGGGTGCCCGTCTGGGGCATTGCCTGTTCTATCAGCCAGATTATTATTTGGCAAACCCTGTGGAAATTCTTAAAATATGGGAAGGGGGATTGGCAAGCCACGGAGGAACCATTGCCATTATGATTGGAATGTGGTGGTTTGTGAAAAAGTATGGGCGGAAATATGATTTCGGCTACCTTTGGCTGTTAGACCGTCTGGCAATTGCAACCGCTTTTGCCGCAATGTTTATCCGCCTTGGCAACCTTATGAATTCAGAGATTTACGGACACGAAACCACACTCCCTTGGGGTTTCATCTTCTTGCAGAACGGGGAAACCGTAGCAAAACATCCTACACAGCTTTACGAAGCACTTGCCTATTTGTGTACCGGAATAATCCTTTTCTGCATTTACAAATATGCCCTTCCAAAAATTAAGGAGGGACTGCTGTTGGGAATTTTCTTCATAGGAATTTTCCTAAGCAGATTCTGCATTGAATTTGTAAAGGAGAACCAGGTTGGATTTGAGGAGGGGATGACCCTCAATATGGGACAACTTTTGAGTATCCCGTTCATATTGTTGGGTATATTCCTTATAGTTCGCAGCTTCAGGCCCGGTACACCAATGGCGCTGAACCTGTCTCAGAAACAGAAAAAGGGAACAAAATAATTGTTCCCTTTTTTAATATCCTCTCTCCATATCGCGGCGCATGTCCTTCTCTTTAATGGTGTTACGCTTGTCGTATTCCCTCTTACCCTTTGCCAGGGATATATTGAGCTTTGCAAATCCGTTCTCGGCAATGTAAAGGCGGGTGGCTACAATTGTAAGACCTTTCTCCTTGGTGGCACGCTCCAGCTTGCGGAGCTCCTTGCGGTTAAGCAGCAGCTTGCGGTCGCGGCGAGGGTCATGGGCATTGTATGTGCCCCACCAGTACTCTGCCACGTGCATATTCTTCACATAAAGTTCGCCTCTCACAAAATAGCAATAGCTGTCTACAAGGGAGGCTTTGCCGGCCCTTATAGATTTGATCTCTGTACCTGTAAGTACTATTCCGGCAGTATAGTTATCTATAAACTCATACTCAAAGCCGGCCCTTTTGTTTTTTATCTCTATTTTACTTTTTGCTTTAGGCATAACGGCGCAAATGTAGTAAAAAAAACTAACTTTGTGTGATTGTACAACGTATGGAGCAGATTATAGGTTCAATAAAACAGGGGGGCTGGGACGCCGTATGCATCCTTGGTCCAACAGCCAGCGGCAAAACAAAATTTGCCGTTGAACTTGCCCGTACCCTCTCTGCAGAGTGGAAACAATGTGAGATAATCTCTGCAGACAGCCGTCAGGTATACAGGGGAATGGACATAGGTACAGGCAAAGATCTGGCAGAGTACGGAGAGATTTCTGTACACCTTACAGACATTGTGGATGCAGGTACAAAGTACAATATCTTTGAGTATCAGAAAGATTTCTCAAAGGCATACAGCAGTATTCTGGAGAGGGGATATTTCCCAATTATCTGCGGAGGATCAGGCCTTTACATAGAGGCCGCCACTAGAGGATATGAACTTTATGAAGTTCTTCCCGACGAACAGTTGAGAGCCCGTCTGGAACCAAAACCAATGGAGGAACTGGTGCAGATGCTCAAGGACCTGAAGGCAGCAAAGGGGCAGAAACCTCATAATGATACAGATTGGGACACCAAGAAAAGGGTAATAAGGGCCATTGAGATAGAGATGGCACAGGGGGAACAGAGGCCACCGCTTCACCTCCCCAAAAAGGTCCTTTTTGTAGGAGTTGATGTAGACCGCGACACCCGCAATGCCAGAATTGATGCCCGCTTGCAGTCCCGTCTGGAGGAGGGGATGATAGCAGAAGTTGAGGGGCTTCTGGAGAGCGGCATCCATGCAGAGAACCTTATATACTATGGCTTGGAATACAAATTCCTTACCCAATATATTATAGGTGAACTCTCATACGAAGAGATGGTGAAAGGTTTGGGAACCGCCATCCACCAGTTTGCAAAAAGGCAGATGACCTGGTTCAGAGGAATGGAGCGCAAAGGGGTAGAGATTCACTGGGTAAAGAGATAATTTGTCGGGAAGAAAAAATTAATACATATAATCATGAAGAACATTTTTAAGATGATGTTTTTTGCAGTGGCACTGTTGCTCTCTGCAAATGTTTTTGCCCAAAAGGCATCACAGCTGAAGTATTATGATGTGAGGGAATTGGGGTTGCCGGTTCTTGGCAAACCTTTTGAGGATTGTGTAAGGCAGAATGATACAATCAGTGACGGCTATTTTACCCGTTTGCCCGCCGATTTGCAGAATGTTGCAAGAAAGTCTCTTTGGGATTTGGCCCAGAACTCTGCAGGAATGGCAATCAGATTTCGCACCAACTCAAAATGTATTGGGGCAGAGTGGAGACCTCTCAATAACTTTGGAATGAGTCATATGACCCCTACCGGTGTAAGAGGATTGGATCTTTATACCCTTGAGGATGGAGAGTGGCTTTTTGTGGGAGCAGGACAGCCTAACGGCAAAAATTCCAGAAATGTTTTCAGAAGGGCAATGAACGGGGAGATGCGTGAATACATTATGTACCTGCCTTTGTATGACGGAATTATAAATCTTTCAATTGGAATTGACTCTACTGCAATAATTGAGAAGCCTCATGTTGCAGATCTTCTTCCCAGCAAAAACAAACTGCCAATTGTATTTTACGGCACCAGTGTAACCCAGGGAGGTTGTGCAACCCGTCCGGGAATGGCATTCCCTGCAATCATTGAGAGGAAACTGCACAGAGAGACAATAAACTTGGGATTCAGCGGCAATGGCCGTATGGACAAATGTGTGGGTGACAAGATTGCTCAAATTCCGGCTTCTATGTATGTGATTGACTGCCTTTCCAATTGTACTATAGATATGGTAAGAGACAGTACTGAGCATTTTGTACGCGCAATTGCAGAGGCTAACCCAGGTGTGCCAATCATTTTATTGTCCAATTATTGCTACCCATACCAGTACCTTGATGAGCAGTTCCAAAAAGATACAGAGGAGGAGAATGCCCTTTGGGAAGAGTGGGCAAAGAAATTCCGCAAGGAGGGTTACAATGTGCGTTACCTTGATGCATACGCAAACGGAAATATGAAAAAATCCCCTATTGGCCCAGACCACGAGGGTACAGTAGACGGAGGACATATGACAGACCTGGGCTTCTTGCGCTATGCAGATTTCCTTATTAAGAAACTTAAATTTTAATTATTCACCGCCCGTTGCCGGGCATTAAACAGAATTTATGGACCAGCAGATACAGCAGGAGCAGCTTGCCCGCAGACAGAAAGTGCTTGATAAACTTAAGGAGTTGGAGATCAGTTATGATATGTATGAACACCCGCCGCTTCCTACAATAGAGATGGCGCTGGAGTACTGGAAAGATCTCCCTTCAACCCATTGCAAAAACCTTTTCTTCAGAAACCACAAAGGGAACAAACACTATCTGGTAGTATTTGAGTGCCATCAGCAGATGGCCATACACGATATAGAGAAGATGCTCAAACAGGGTAAATTGAGCTTTGCCTCTGAGCAGAGAATGGAGAAATACCTTGGCTTGCGCCCCGGTTCAGTTTCACCTTTTGGCTTGATTAACGATACAGAGAAGCACGTTAAGTTATTCCTTGACATTAACCTTAAGGATGCTCCTCTATTGAGTTTTCATCCAAATGATAACTCCGCAAGCCTGGTAGTTAAAAACGGGGACTTTATAAAGTTCCTTGAGTGGTGGGGCGGTGAGTATGAGTTCCTTGATCTGTACGAAGAATAAAATTGAGGGCTGTCACACAGACAGCCCCTTTATTTATATTGTAACCTGATTACTGACAGTTGCAAACAAGGTTTCTGTCGCCATAGCCGTTGTCAACGCGGGCAACTGCTGGCCAGAACTTGTTCTCTCTCAACCACTCAAGTGGGTATGCAGCAACGGTTCTGCTGTATGGGTGGTTCCACTCATCTGCACAAACCTCATCAGCTGTATGTGGAGACATTACAACAGGGTTGTCTTTTGGATCATACTCACCTGCTTTAATTTTCTCGCACTCAATCTTGATCTGTTTCATAGCCTCAATGAAGCGGTCCATCTCCTCTTTTGGCTCAGACTCTGTAGGCTCAACCATCAAGGTCTCGTGTACAGGGAATGAAAGTGTAGGGGCATGGAAACCGTAGTCCATAAGACGTTTTGCAATGTCGGTTGCATCTACGCCGTACTCAGATTTGAAGTGCTGGCAGTCAATGATGCACTCGTGGGCTACGCGGCCTGTTGCACCTGAGTAAAGGGTCTTGAACTCTGGCTCAAACTGTGCAGCCATGTAGTTTGCGTTAAGTATAGCAACCTGGGTAACTTTCTTAAGACCTGCAGCACCCAAAAGTTTGATGTAAGCGTGGGTGATAGGCAACAATAGAGGGTTACCGTATGCAGCAGCTGAAACAGCGCCCATTCCTTTACCTCCGCACTCAGGATCAAGTGGATGACCTGGTAAATATGGAGCCAATGCTTTTGTACAGCAGATAGGGCCAACACCAGGACCACCGCCACCGTGAGGCATTGCAAATGATTTGTGAAGGTTCAAGTGGCAAACGTCTGCACCAATGTTTCCAGGGTTGGTAAGACCTACCTGTGCATTCATGTTTGCACCGTCCATATATACCAAACCGCCGTTCTGGTGGATAATTGAAGTGATCTCCTTAATCTTAACCTCAAATACACCGTGGGTAGAAGGGTAAGTGATCATTAGACCTGCAAGGTTCTCAGCGTTTGCAACAGCTTTCTCCCTTAGCTCCTCAACGTTGATGTTACCTTTGTCATCACAGCCAACAAGAACAATGTTGAAACCGGCCATAGCTGCAGAAGCAGGGTTGGTGCCGTGTGCTGAAGTAGGGATGATCATTACATTTCTGTGTGCACCGCCGTTAGCCTGGTGGTAAGCCTTGATAGTCTTAAGACCAGCGTACTCACCTGCTGCACCTGAGTTAGGCTGCAATGAGCAAGCATCAAAACCTGTAATTACTGCCAAGTCGTTCTCAAGCTCCTTGATAAGTTCCATATAACCCTCAACCTGATCTTTTGGCTGCAATGGGTGAACGTTACCAAGCTCGCCCCAGCTTAGAGGAAGCATCTCAACAGCAGCGTTAAGTTTCATTGTACATGAACCTAGCGGAATCATTGAGTGGGTAAGTGAAATATCTTTTCTCTCTAGTTTCTTGATGAACCTCATCATTGCAGTTTCTGAGTGGTATGTGTTGAATACCTCATGCTCCAAGAATGCACTCTCTCTCTTCATGAAGCCGCTCTCTGCAGGAGCACCTGGACAACCAGCCGGCTGTGCATCAAAGATTGCAGCAACCTGCATTGCCTCAGCGCAAGTTGTAAGCTCGTCAAAGCTGATTCTCACTGCATCCTCAGCAGGGTAGAAGAAGTTGATTCCTGCAGCCTCAGCTTTAGCTTTGATCTCAGCTGCATTTACACCTTTTACCTCAATTGTGTCAAAGAAGTTCTCAGCTGCAAGGGTGTAACCTTTCCCTTTTAGAAGGCCTGCAATTGCGTGGGCATAATGTGATACTTTCTCTGCAATTGATCTGATGCCTGCCTGTCCGTGGTATACTGCATACATACCGCTCATCGTAGCCATAAGGGCAGTAGCTGTACATACGTTAGAAGTTGCTTTTTCTCTCTTGATGTGCTGCTCACGAACCTGAAGGGCAAGTCTTACTGCACTGTTGCCCAAACGGTCTACAGATACACCAATGATACGTCCAGGAATCTGTCTCTTGTATGCATCTTTGGTTGCCATAAAGCCTGCTGTAGGACCACCAAAGCCCATTGGCAAACCGAATCTCTGTGCTGAACCTACTGCACAGTCTGCACCCCAAGCTGCAGGCTCTTTTAGTGTGGCAAGAGCCAACAAATCGCAATATGCAGTTACAAGACCGCCTGCTGCGTGTACTTTCTCACAGAATGCAGAGTAGTCTCTAACCTCACCGTTTGCTGCAGGGTACTGTACCATTGCACCGTAGCATTTCTCGCTAAGCTCTGTAGTCTTATAGTCGCCAAGCTGGATCTCAATTCCCAAACCAGCTGCACGGGTCTGAAGAACAGAAAGTACCTGAGGGAAAATGTTCTCGTCTACAAATACAACATTCTTGCCTGCCTTTACAGCATCACGGCTTCTAACCTCAAACATCATTCTCATTGCCTCACCTGCAGCCTGTGCATCGTCGAGCATAGAGCAGTTTGAAAGAGGGAAACCTGTAAGGCTGCTTATCATAGTCTGGAAAATAAGAAGTGCCTCAAGACGGCCCTGGCTTATCTCTGCCTGATAAGGGGTGTAAGATGTGTACCAGCAAGGGTTCTCAAAAATGTTTCTTGTAATTACAGGAAGTACACCTGTGCCGTAGTTGCCCATACCAATAAGGCTTCTGAACGGTTTGTTCTTTGAAACCATCTTCTTGAGGTTAGCCAGATACTGGTTCTCAGAAACAGCAGGTGTAAGGTCAAGTTCCTTGTCCAAAAGGATATCTGAAGGAACAGTTTGTTTTGTAAGTTCGTCCAATGTCTGAACGTTCAAGACTTTGAGCATCTCCTCAATCTGGGAGTCTCTTGGTCCAATGTGTCTGTCAGTGAATGATAGTGACATAATTTTATATTTTAAGTGTAATTATTCCGTCAAAACGTAACTCACAAATATAATGAATTTTTGAAAAAATTTGTAATAAAAAAAATTCCGTTATTTTTGCGGAAACAAAACCTACAATGCAAACCTTGCTGGCAATGGCCTGTACAGCCTTGATGTACCGGCTTGCATACAGATGGTTTGTGAAAAATAAAATATTGACTATGAGTTTATTAAGTAAGAAAATTTCTGAACTTCAGGAGAGGACTGCAAAGGCGGTTATGGGAGGCGGAGACAAGGCCATAGCCAAACAGATTGCAATGGGCAAGCTACCTGCCCGAGAGAGAATAAACAAGCTCCTGGATGCCGGTTCGTTCTATGAATATGACCTTTTCATAGAGCATGATGCACGGGAGTTTGGAATGGAGAACAAGAGCTTGGCCGGTGACGGTGTAGTTATTGGTACAGGAAACATTAATGGGAAACCGGTAGCTGTGTATGCACAGGACTTTACTGTGGCAGGTGGTTCTTTAGGTTCAATGCACGCCAGGAAAATCACCAAAATTATGGATTATGCCCTAAGAATGAGGATTCCTCTTATTGGAATCAATGATTCAGGTGGAGCACGTATTCAGGAGGGGGTAAATTCATTGGCGGGTTATGGAGAGATATTTTTCAGAAACACCCTTGCCAGTGGAGTGATTCCACAGATTTCTGTGATCCTTGGCCCTTGTGCCGGAGGTGCAGTATACTCACCAGCCCTTACGGACTATGTGTTTGTGGTAGACAAAATATCAAAAATGTTCATTACTGGTCCTGAGGTAATCAAATCTGTACTTGGAGAGGAGATTGATATGGAATCATTGGGTGGTGCCCGTGTTCATTGTGAAACCACAGGAAATGCACACTTTTTTGCAGAGAGCGAGGAGGAGTGTTTTGCACAAATCAAGAACCTTTTGAGCTATCTTCCTGCCCATAATGCAGAAAAACCGGCTCCAATAAAGGCTTCACAGCCGCTTAGGAAATACAAGATAGACAAGATTGTCCCTGTTGACCCAACAACCCCATACGATGTAAGGGATGTTATACGCGCTCTTACAGATGATTCTGAGTTTGTGGAGATTCAGCAAATGTGGGCACAGAATATAGTGATAGGTTACGGCCGTATGGAGGGGCGCACAGTTGGTTTTGTAGCAAACCAGCCGTTGTATCTTGCAGGTGTGCTTGACTGTGATTCGTCAGACAAGGCTGCCCGTTTCATCAGATATTGCGACGCGTTTGAGATTCCGATTGTAACCCTTGAGGATATGCCCGGTTATCTTCCTGGAGTAGACCAGGAGCATGCAGGAGTAATCCGCCACGGAGCAAAACTGCTGTACGCATACTCAGAGGCCTCCGTACCAAAAATTACCATCATTTTGCGTAAAGCATATGGAGGAGGCTATATAGCAATGAACTCCCGCCATCTTAGAGCGGACTTTGTATTTGCATGGCCTACCGCAGAGATTGCAGTGATGGGGCCGGAGGGGGCGGCAAACATCATTTTCCGCAAAGAAATCATGGAGGCTGAGAATCCCGACGAAATGCGCAAACTGAAAGTTCAGGAGTATAAGGACAAATTTGCCAACCCTTATGTGGCTGCGGCAAAAGGGTATATAGATTCGGTGATTACCCCACAGGATACCCGTAAGTTTATAGTGCACGCTTTGGGGATTTCAGAGAACAAGACTCTTAAGCGTCCGGCCAAGAAGCACGGTATTCCACCATTTTAACAATAAAGATTATGGAGAATAAAGAGATAGACCTTATAAGTGCAGATTTAGGTGATGCTGTGCTTATGTCCAA
The DNA here is from genome assembly GCA_045645465.1 of Candidatus Egerieisoma sp. Classification (GTDB taxonomy): domain Bacteria; phylum Bacteroidota; class Bacteroidia; order Bacteroidales; family UBA932; genus Egerieousia. Next base: position 137,249 of record JAZRIV010000032.1, on the reverse strand, counting down.
CGACCCAAATCTCTATACAGACAAAATTCAGATTCACGAGTGTGGAAGGAAATACAAAACCCGCTATACCAAGAAGTTTGTAGAGAGAAAGGTTTGGCAGGCGCCAAACCCCAAAGAGGTGAGATCCATTATTCCTGGCTCTGTAACGGAGATAAATGTAAAGGAGGGAGATAAAGTGGGGAAGGGGAGCAAACTTATGATTTACGAAGCTATGAAGATGAAGAATGTGATTGCAGCTCCTTTTGATGCCGTAATTGAGCGTGTGGAGGTACAGGTAGGTGACAAGCTGCCCAAAGGGGCCTTGCTCATAACGCTGTTGTAAACCATTTGTCGCTGAAGTTGGAAAACCCGGGTGCTTGCGCCTGGGTTTTCTTGCATTTTCTCCCGTGGTGGCAACTTTTTGCAGAGATGCCTTGGTTATTGTACAATCTTCAGCAGCCGTGGCTACTTTGTGTAGGAATACCTAGGTTATCGCACAAACCTCAGCCGTAGCAACTTTGTGCTGGAAAGGGGGAATAATTGCACAATTGTTGACTAATTTGGGGATTAGTGGAAGATTTTGTAACTTGGCACTTGGAGGGAAAAATGAAGAGAAAGGGGAGAAATGGAGAATTTGAGGTTCAAAAACAGACAGGAGTTGGGCAAAAAGGGAGAAGATGTGGCGTTGGAATATCTTTTGCAGCGTGGAATGAAACTTTTGGCCCGCAATTGGCGTTATGGACATAAGGAGTTGGATCTTGTAATGGAGGATGGTGAGTTTGTGCGGGTTGTTGAGGTCAGAACCAGAGAGTATCCCTCGTTGGTAGATCCTTATGAGAGCATTACTGCCCCAAAGAGGAGAAAGGTGATTTTGGCAGCAAAGGGATTTCTGGCGCAGAATGGGAGAAAATTGTCGGGAAGCAAAGAGGTGGTGTTTGATGTGGTGTCTGTGATGTTCAATGGAGAATTGTTTGAATTAAAATATATAAGGGAGGCTTTTACCCCTTCCTGGTGAGATTAAATATTTGCTATGAGCAGAGAGAATACTTATTGTATTATTATGGCAGGCGGCGTGGGAAGCCGTTTCTGGCCGGTGAGCAGGAATGCAAAACCAAAACAGTTTTTGGATTTTTTTGGTACAGGTGTCTCGTTTTTGCAGCAGACCTACAACAGGTTTGCCAAAATAATTCCCGCAGAGAATATAATTGTAGTTACAAGTGAGCAATATGGCGAGCTTGTAAAGGAGCAGTTGCCGCAGATGTTGCCTGAGAATATCCTCTTGGAGCCACACCGCAGAAATACTGCCCCTTGCATTGCATATGCAACCTATAAATTGCAGAAGAAGGATCCTGATGCAACAGTGGTGGTTGCTCCATCTGATCATCTGATTATAAATGAAGATATATTCCTCAATACAATAAGTTGTGCATTGGAGTATGCTCAGGAGCATAATGATCTGTTCACATTAGGAATCAAACCTAACCGCCCTGAGACAGGGTATGGCTATATACAGATAAACAAAGATAGAGTCAGACAGGCAGGTGCTTCCCAGATTTACAGTGTCAGGACATTTACAGAGAAACCGGATCTGGAACTTGCAAAAGTATTTGTCAGCAGTGGGGAATTTTTGTGGAACTCCGGAATATTCGTATGGAATGTAAATGCCATTGCGCAGGAGCTGGAAACCTATCTTCCCGATATTGCCAACCAGTTTAAAGATATTGTTCCATATTACTATACATCTGAAGAGGAGGCCTATATAAAGAGCATATATGAGAGTTGTAATGGAATATCCATAGATTATGGGGTGATGGAGAAAACCAGCCGGGGCTGGGTGTTTGAGACCTCATTCGGATGGAGTGATGTTGGAACTTGGGAAGCATTGTACCACCTTGGAGAGAAAGATGAGGATAATAATCTTATGAGTGTGGGAGACAGTATGATAGACAAAGTTCAGGGTTCTATCATAGTATCTAATGAGGAGGACAAACTGGTGGTGGTAAAAGGGTTGAAAGATTTTATGGTTATAAATACAGATGATGTGCTGCTTATCTGCCCAAGAGACAATGTGAGGTTCAAGAATGTGATTACGGACCTTACGGTAAATGAGTTCAACAAATATCAATAAATAGTAGTGGAAGCGATGTCTGAAGTATTGAGCCTTAATATACAGAGCGAGATAGGAGAGCTTGAAGGAGTTATCCTTCACGCACCAGGTGCTGAGGTGGAGAACATGACACCCCGTACAGCTCAGAGAGCCTTGTACAGTGATATACTTAACCTTTCAATTGCGCAAAGGGAGTATGATCAATTGCAGGGGGTTCTTGAAAAATATACCAGAACTTATCAGGTTTGGCAGTTGCTGGAGAAATCTCTTGGAAATTTCTCGCAGCGTAAAACTCTTGTTGCCAAAGTGTGTGAATATGACAATGCAATGGAGTATTTTGACGATCTTATGGAGATGCCTTCAGATAAGTTGGCAAAGTCGCTCATAGAAGGAATTCCTGCAAAGATAAATACCCTTACAGCATTTTTTAATGATGAGTACTATGCCTTGAGCCCTTTGTACAACTTCTATTTTACAAGGGATGCATCTGTAACCATTGGTAACAATGCGCTTATATGCAAGATGGCAAATAAGGTGCGGATTAGGGAGGCCCTGATAATGGATTCAATCTTTAGAGGGTCTGGGGCATTTGATTGTGGAGTGGTAAATGCAAATGAGTTTGGCAAGGGTGATGACAGGGTGTTTATGGAGGGTGGAGATATACTCATTGCCAGAGAAGACATACTTATAATAGGTAATGGATGCAGAACCAGCAGTTATGGTATAGATTTGCTGGTGTCGCAATTGTGTTCGGGCAAAAAAGATGGGCAAAAGCATATAATTGTACAGCAGCTGCCATCTTCTCCAGAGTCATTCATACACCTTGATATGGTGTTCACCCTTTTGGACAGAGATACCTGTATGGTATATCAGCCTCTTATTTTGGGGGATAACCAATATCAGACAGTACATATCATTGTGGAGAATGGAAAGGTTGTAAAAATAAAATCTGTTCCAAATATCCTGTATGCCCTAAAGAGTCTGGGGATGGATCTCAAGCCTGTAATGTGTGGAGGAAGTACAGATGCCTGGAACCAGGAGAGGGAACAATGGCACAGTGGTGCCAACTTCTTTGCCCTTGCCCCTGGCAAACTCCTTTCATACTCCAGAAATATAAACACCTTGAATGAGCTTGATAAGGCAGGCTTTGAGATTGTTCAGGCTTGGGATATCCTTAAAGGGAAAAAAGATGCAATGGATTACAACAAATGTGTGATTGCAATAGAGGGAAGTGAATTGCCGAGAGGTGGTGGTGGAGCCAGATGTATGACAATGCCGGTAAGGAGAAAGGCTTTATAGCACTATAATGGATAATGTTATTTTCAGATGCGGTTTTTTTGTGTAGATTTGCATCCTTAAATGATTTGATATGAAGCAGAAAATAGAAGATTTGTTAAGCAGCATAGAGTCTCTTTCAGCAACCAGGTTGCAGGAAGTTGAGGAGATAAGGGTAAAACTTTTGGGAAAAAAGGGAGAGATTACTGCATTGTTTGATGAGTTCAGGAATGTTCCGGCAGAACAGAAAAGGGAGTTTGGCCAAAAACTTAATGTGTTGAAAACCAAAGCTGCTGAGAAAATAGAGGAGCTTAGACAGAAAGTGGAGGAGATGGGTGGCAGTGATGCCCCTTCATTTGACTATACAAAACCCGGAGACAAATTTGAATTGGGCACCAGACACCCTATATCAATTACCAGAGAGGAGATTATCTCAATATTCAGCAAGTTTGGATACGCAGTTTCTGAGGGTCCGGAGATTGAGGATGACTGGCATGTGTTTGGAGCTTTGAACTTCCCGCCGGAGCATCCGGCAAGGGATATGCAGGACACTTTCTTTATTTCGGCAGGAGGTGACAATCCTATATTGCTCAGAACCCACACAAGTTCTGTTCAGGTAAGAAGTATGGAAAGGATGCCTCTTCCTATCAGAATTGTATGTCCGGGCCGTGTGTTCAGAAATGAGGCAATCTCTGCACGCGCACACTGTATTTTCCATCAGGTTGAGGGTTTGTACATAGACAAGAATGTTTCGTTTGCAGATCTTAAACAGGCAGTGCTTCTTTTTGCAAAGGAGATGTTTGGCGAGGATACACAAATCAGGTTGCGTCCTTCATATTTCCCATTTACGGAGCCAAGTGCCGAGGTGGATGTAAGTTGCAATATCTGTAAAGGTAAAGGCTGTAACATCTGTAAGGGTACAGGCTGGTTGGAGATTATGGGTTGCGGTATGGTAGACCCTAATGTGCTTGAGGCATCGGGAATAGATTCAAAAGAGTATTCCGGTTTTGCATTTGGAATGGGTGTGGAGAGAATTGCAATGCTAAAATGGCAGGTTAAGGATTTGCGTCACTATTTTGAGAATGATGTAAGGTTCTTGAGAGAGTTTGAGACAGTGATTTAGGCTGTTTTGGAGTGAAAAGGGGAATTTTTGAAAAAAAAGTTCTAAAAATGTAAGTTTTTTTTGGAGGTTTAAAAATTTTATCTACCTTTGCACTCGCAAAACAGAAACGCGGAAATAGCTCAGTTGGTAGAGCACAACCTTGCCAAGGTTGGGGTCGCGAGTTCGAGCCTCGTTTTCCGCTCCAAGAGCCTCAGAGAAATCTGGGGCTTTTTTTGTAACCATAAGCATATTCCTTATATGAAACGTCTTTTGCTTTTTGCATTTATGGTATTGTATGCTGCAATACTCTCAGCCCAGGAGCCTGGAAAAGACAAGGATTGGGCAAAATATGGGCGTTACGCTCAGGCTAATGATTCAATAACTGTTGCTCCAATGGCAGTGTTTATGGGCAATTCCATTACAGACAACTGGTTGAAGTACCGTCCGGAGTTTTTTAGGAACAATAATTATGCTGCAAGGGGTATAAGCGGACAAACCACTTACCAGATGCTGGCCCGTTTCCACAGTGATGTTGTGGCGTTGAATCCTAAGGTTGTTGTAATACTGTCGGGAATAAATGATATTGCCCGGAACCAGGGAATAATTTCATTGGAGAACATTATGGGAAATCTTATCTCCATGTGTGACATTGCCCGTGCAAATGGCATTGTTCCAATTTTGTGCTCCCTTTTGCCTACAGATCATTTTTCATGGAGACCCGATATCAGGCCGGCTCCCATTGTGGTGGAGATGAACAAACTCATTAGGGGGTATGCAGATAAGATGGGTTATATATATGTGGATTATTACACATCTATGGCAGATGGGAATGGAGCTCTGAAGGAGGGGCTTGCTCCAGATGGTTGCCACCCTTATCCAGAGGTTTATGCGCAGATGGAGGAGGTTGTAGTTGCTGCCGTAAATAAGGTTATAAAAGAGAAAAGATATAAGAGAAAAAGCGGCAGGTAATTAAATTTTATTACTTTTGTAATCTGTTTCCTTTAAAATTCTTAAACTTAAAACTTATATGCTTAAAAAACTATTTTTATCAGTTGTGGCTTTGGTATTGGGTTGCGTTGCATACGCACAGGTTGAGAATCCTGTATCTTGGAGTGCCAAAGTTGAGAATGTAGGTGAAAATCTTTATGAGATTGTCCTTACCGGTGAGATTGACGGTGAGTGGCATATTTATGACTTGGGCCCTTATACAGACGGTCCTATTGCAACTTCAGTAGTTGTTGCAGGAGAGGGTGTAAAAACTGTAGGAGAGGCTTATATCAAAACGGAGGTTCACAAAGCTTATGATGAACTTTTTGGAATGGAGATAGGAGTTTGTGACTCCGGCGTTCAGATTGCACAGAAGGTTGAGGTTTCTGGCAAAGCTCCTGTTGCAAAAGTTACTGTTGAATGGCAGACTTGCAGCGAGGGAAGCTGCCTTCCTCCAACAGATGATGTACTTACAATAAAACTACCTGCCGGCACCGGTGCTGCTGCTTCTGTTTCATCAGATGAGGTTGCTCCTGTTAAGAAAGAGAGTGGAAAATCAATTTGGGCTGTAATACTTGAGGCTATTGCGTGGGGATTTGTAGCATTGCTTACCCCTTGTGTATTCCCGATGGTTCCTATGACAGTTTCTTTCTTCCTTAAGAGCAAAGACGGTAAGGGCAAGTTCTATGCCTCTATGTACGGATTCTTTATCGTTGCATTGTATACAGTTCCAATTGCAGTAATTATCCTGCTTACCTACATCCTTGGTGGTGATGCTGTAACTGCAGATATCTTTAACTGGCTTGCAACACACTGGATTCCCAATATTTTGTTCTTCATTATCTTTATGGTGTTTGCTGCCAGCTTCTTTGGTGCATTTGAGATTACAATGCCAAGCTGGATGATAAACAAAACAGATGAGAAGAGTGATAAAGGAGGTCTGGTAGGCGTGTTCTTTATGGCACTTACTTTGGTATTGGTGTCATTCTCTTGTACCGGTCCTATTATGAGTTCAGTGCTTATCAAGAGTACTCAGGGTGAGATATGGGAGCCAATCATCACAATGTTTGCATTCTCTGCAGCATTCGCGCTTCCATTTACAGTATTTGCATTTGCGCCATCTTTGTTGAAAGACCTTCCTAAGAGTGGCGGATGGCTCAACTCTGTAAAAGTAGTACTTGGTTTCATTGAGGTGGCTTTGGGTCTTAAATTCCTTAGCGTTGCAGATCAGGTATACCAGTGGAACCTGTTGGATAGAGAGGTTTACCTTGCAATATGGATTGTAGTGTTCTCATTGTTGGGCCTGTATTTGTTGGGCAAACTCCGTTTTGCACACGATACACCGGAGGATCATATTTCAGTTAAGAGACTGTTCCTTTCTATTGTGGTGTTCTCGTTTGTGGTATATATGATTCCTGGTATGTGGGGAGCTCCTTTAAAGGCATTGAGCGGATACCTTCCTCCAATTGAGAGCATAGATTTCAATTTGGCCAAACAGCAGAATGTGGTTGTACAGAGTGTCTCTCACGCAGATGCGTCACACAACAACCCTTACCCTGCAAAGAAATTTACCGATATGGGGTTGAAACATATAGATGGTATCCCTGGTTTCTTTGATTTGCAGGAGGCAATGGAGTACTCAAAAACTGTAGACAAACCTGTTTTCATTGATTTTACCGGTGCTGCTTGTGTAAACTGTAGAGAGATGGAGAGCAGGGTGTTCAGTGATCCTAAAGTAAAGGAACTGCTAAATACTGAGTTTGTATTTGTGTCACTATATGGAGATGTTAAAACTGAGGTAGCAGAGCAGGATTGGGTTACTTTGCCAAATGGGAAAGTGCTCAAGAGTCTTGGCAAGATCAATACTGCATTCATAATGGACAAATACAAGGCTAATGCAATGCCATACTACATCATTACAGATGCTCAGGGTAACAATATTGTAGAGCCAAGAGGTTATAACCTTGACAAAGATGCATTTGTGAAATTTCTTGAGAATGCAATAGCAACTTATAGAAAATAGGAGATGAATACCAGGATATTCAAGACAATAAAAGAGTACGGTGTAATGGCTTTTGCCCTTGCACTGTACGTCTTTTCATGGACTGCCTTTCTGATTCCAAATGGAATTACAGCTGGTGGAGTAACGGGTATGTCTACAATTTTAAATTATGCATTTGGTATCCCAATTTCTTTCAGTTATCTGGTACTAAACGCTGTATTGCTGATAGCCGGAACCATAATTATGGGTAAGGGGTTTGGTTTCAAGACCATCTTCTGCGTATTGGTAAGTTCGCTCTATTTTCAGATTTTCCCACATATTCCTTGGGTTTCGGATATAGATGACAATCTTATCAATTCCATTATCGGAGGAGCGATGAGTGCTTGTGGAATAGCGCTTGTATTTACCCAAGGTGGCAGTACCGGAGGTATAGATATCATAGCTCTTGTCATTAACAAGTATAGGGAGGTATCACCAGGGAGAGTGTTTATGGTTGCAGATTTCCTTATAATTTCATCTGTACTTTTCCTTCCTGGCAGAACCTTGCAGGATCTTGTTTACGGATATGTGGTAACTGTTGCTTTCTCTTATACCGTAGACCAGATACTTACAGGAAACAAACAATCTGTGCAGATACTTATCATCACCAGCAAGTATGAGGAGATAGCGGACAAGCTCTGTTATGAACTTGATAAAGGTGTTACAGCAATCAACTCTATTGGATGGTACAAGAAGTCAGACAGTATGATAATTATGGTTGTAACCCGCAAGGAAAAGATGCACGAGGTAATGTCTGCTGTAAAAGATGTAGACCAGCACGCATTCCTTACCGTTTCCAATGTTATGGGAGTATATGGAGAAGGATTTGATCAGGTAAAGGCAAGAAAACTGAAAAAAGCATAGCAGTGCATTCTCTTACATAATTGGAATAGTCCATTCTGGTAATCAGAAGTGGACTATTTTTTGTTATGATTTTTCTGTAATGTAGCTCTCCACTACTGGGGCAAAGTGTTCTCTCTCCAAGGTGTGGATGCGCTGGGCCAGAATCTCGGGAGTATCTGAAACCAAGACTGGACAGGTAGTCTGGAACAGATGGGCACCAGAATCGTAGTGCGTATCTACAAGGTGTATTGTGATGCCTGAGACGGTTTCCCCACACTCAATTACTGCCTTATGAACGTGATTGCCGTACATCCCTTTTCCTCCAAATTTGGGTAATAGGGCCGGGTGGATGTTTATGATGCGGCCAGAGAAGACTTCAACAAGGGTAGCTGGTATTTTAAGGAGATAGCCGGCCAGGATGATGTAATCTATCTCCTGTTCCTGAAGGAGGGCAAGAAGGGCAGAAGGTGGGTCACAGGTGAGTTCCTCCCGGGACATAACAATTGCAGGAACACCCAAAGCTTTGGCCCTTTCCAGTACGTATGCGTTTGGTTTGTTACATATTATTGCTTTAATGCAGGCAATATTTGTACCATTGAAATATTTTATCAGATTTTGTGCATTTGAACCGTTTCCTGATGCAAATACTGCTAAATTCTTCATCGGTTGTGTGTTTATGTTTGCAAAAATAACCAAAATTTAAATTTTTTATTACCTTTGTACTTTGTAGTAGGTGAAAATAACTAAAATTATAAACTTATTTATTAACTAATTTTTTTTAATCATGGCAGATATTACTTCTAAAGTTAAAGAGATCATCGTTGACAAATTGGGCGTTGATGCAGCTGAGGTTACACCAGAGGCAAGCTTTACTAAAGATTTAGGAGCTGATTCTCTTGACACAGTAGAGCTAATTATGGAGTTTGAGAAAGCTTTTGATATTCAGATTCCAGATGAGGCTGCAGAGAAAATTGCAACAGTAGGCGATGCAATCGCATATATTGAGGCTAACCAGAAATAATTTGACCTAAAAGAGAATCTATGGAGTTGAGAAGAGTTGTCATAACAGGACTGGGTACTGTTAATCCGCTTGGAAACAGCGTAGAGGAGTATTTTACAAATCTTAATAATGGTGTTAGCGGAGCAGGCCAGATTACCAGATTTGATGCATCCCTTTTTAAGACCAGATTCGCTTGTGAGGTAAAAGATTTCAATCCGACAGCTTTTGGTATTGACAGAAAAGAGGCCAGGAAGATGGACCGCTTTTCTCAGTTTGCGAATGTGGCAGCCGATCAGGCTGTAGCGGACAGCAAGCTTGATCTTGAGAAGATTGACAAAAAGCGTGTTGGTGTTATAGTCGGTTCAGGAATTGGTGGTATAGAAACACTTTCCGAGGAAATTATGGGTTATTGCGAGGGGGGTAAAGTACCTCGCTTTAACCCATTTCTAATTCCTAAGATGATTCCTGATATCATTGCAGGCCAGATTTCCATCAAGTATGGATTTATGGGTCCTAACTATGCAACAGTTTCTGCGTGTGCATCTTCTGCTCACGCTATGTCCAATGCTTTTGATATGATCAGGTTGAATAAGGCCGACATTATAGTTACAGGTGGCGCAGAGGCTGGTGTTACTATTGCAAGTGTTGGTGGTTTCAACTCTGCACAGGCTCTTTCTACAAATAATGAGGAGTATACTACGGCAAGCAGACCGTTTGACAAAACCAGAGATGGATTTGTGATTGGTGAGGGAGCGGGTATTCTTATATTTGAAGAGTATGAGCACGCAGTTGCACGTGGTGCCAGGATTTATGCAGAGGTTTTGGGTACAGGTATGAGTGCAGATGCTCACCACATTACAGCTCCGCATCCGGAGGGAGAGGGTGCTATTGAGGCTATGAGACTCGCTCTCAAAGAGGCTGGCATCAAACCAGAGGATGTGGATTATATAAATGTTCACGGAACATCTACTCCGTTAGGAGATATTGCAGAGCTTAAAGCTGTTAAGGAAGTGTTTGGAGAACACGCATACAAGCTTAATATCAGCTCTACAAAATCTATGACAGGACACCTTCTTGGAGGTGCGGGGGCTATTGAAACAATGGCTTGTATAGATGCCATTATAAATGACATCATCCCTCCAACAATAAACTTTAAAGAGGAGGATCCTGAGATTGATTACAAATTGAACCTCACATTGAATAAGGCGCAGAAAAGAGAGGTTAAGGTGGCAATGAACAATACTTTTGGTTTTGGAGGTCACAACTCTTGTCTGGTTTTAGGAAAGGTAAGATAATCAGGTTGGATTATTGGAATATATGGCAGTTGTACTTATGTGCAGCTGCTTTTTTATTTCCATCTTTCCATATCCAGTTTTATAAAAATGAACAGGAGTACTGTAAAGCTCCACAGCGACGAACCTCCATAGCTGAGCAGAGGGAGAGGTATGCCAATTACCGGCACAAGCCCCATTGTCATTCCAATGTTTATGAAAACGTGCATAAAGAAACAGCAGGCAACGCAGTAGCCGTAAATGCGGGCAAAGTTATCTTTTTGCTTCTCACTTAAAACAATAATCCTTATAATAAGGAACAGGTATACAGCAATTATCGCCACAGAGCCCACAAATCCCCACTCTTCACCAACTGTACAGAATATGAAGTCTGTACTTTGCTCGGGTACAAAGTCAAATTTAGTTTGTGTACCGTTAAGAAAACCTTTTCCGGCAAATCCTCCTGAGCCTATTGCTATTTTAGACTGGTGCACATTGTATCCGGCCCCCATAAGATCTTCTGTGATTCCCAAAAGGTTTTCTATCCTGGCCCTTTGGTGGGGTTGCAGAATCTCCTGAAATATGAATTCTACAGAGAAAACCAGAGCAATTGAGCAAAAGAAACTCAGCAGCAGATGTTTTATATGCTTTCTCCTCTTCCCGATAAATTTCCATACACACAGTACTGCAGCAATAAGTATCACACCCAGGGCAATGTATTCAACCTTCACTTCATTAAGAAAATCCAATGGCTCCAATGTGCATATTTGGGGCAGATAGCCCAAGAGTACAGAGATAGGGATAATTACCAGCAGATGCCTCCACAGGTTTGCTGTAAAGAGTCCGTTTACCACTCCGTGAATTACAAAAAGTATTATTAGGGCAGCAAGAGGCGAGACTGCCAGTGTTACCACAAACAGGAGGATTGTAAGCAGCCCGAATACCAGAAACCATCCGCTCAGACCTTCTCTGTAAAGAAGGAAAACAAATCCGCAATACACAAGGGCTGAACCAGTTTCCTTTTCCATTACAATAAGGGCCATAGGGACAAGTATGGTAAGGGCAACGGATATTGCGTCAGACAGCCTTCCCAGCCTGAATCCGTACTTGCTCATTATGTATGCCAAAAAGAGGGAGGTGCTTATCTTGGATATCTCTGCAGGCTGGAACTTGACTTTACCAAATTCAAACCAGGAGTGTGATCCATTGACCTCCTTCCCTAAAAAGATGACGGCAAAGAGCAGTATACATACAAATATGTATATAGGGGGGGACAGGACACTATAAATCTTGGGGTTGAGAATGAATATTACAGCAGCTGCAAGGATGAAGGCTGTAATTATCCATATGAACTGCATTCCATACCGTTGTGATATATCAAAGATTGAACTGTGTTCCTCTGTATATACAGAGGCAAAGATGTTAATCCACCCGGCAAATACCAGAAACAGGTAGCAAAGTACCAGAGGTATATCTATTTTCCCCATTTTGTAGTCTCTCATCTTATCTCCTCTTCTTTATTGGTACATTCTGAATCAGGCTGGTTTCTGCCATCCTTTTCTCAAGATCTGTTCTGTTTACCTCACCAGTCAGGTATTTCTCTATCATAAGAGATGCAATTGGAGCAGCCCAGGTCCCTCCAAATCCGGCATTCTCAATATATGCTGCAATGGCAATTTTAGGATTTTCTCTTGGTGCAAAACAGATGAATACAGCATTGTCTTTTCCGTGTGGGTTTTGGGCAGTACCTGTTTTGCCACATATCTCAAGACCCTCTGCACAGGCAAGTCTGGCTGTTCCACCGGCCCCTGCAGGTGAGTTGACAGCCTGATACATACCCTGTATAACTTCGTGGAAATGTGTTGTGTCAACCATCGTGAAGTTCTTTTGTTTGAACCTCATATCTATGGTGGTATCGGGAGAATCTTTTACAAGATGTGGTATGTAATAGTATCCTCTGTTGGCAATTGTGGCTGCAAGGTTTGCCAGATGCAGTGGTGTGGCGCCAATTTCGCCCTGTCCTATTGAAAGAGAGATTATTGAGTGGGCCCTCCATCTGTTTTTGCCGTATATTTTGTCATAGGTTTTTGTTGTGGGAAGAGTCCCGCCCAACTCTGCTGGAAAGTCGCTCCCAAGTTTGCGTCCAAATCCAAAACTCATAACCATCTCCCTCCAGTTGTCAAAAGCTTCTGAGACACTTGAGTATTTCTTGTTCTCAATTATATTCCTGAACACGTGGCAATAATAGGCGTTGCACGACATCATTATTGATTGTGTAAAATCCAGTGGTGACGGGTGAGCGTGACATCCCAATTTGCGGTCGCCATAGTAGTAGCCCAGGTTGCAGTTATAGCGGGTTTGCGGGGTAAGCACCCCTTCCTGCAGGCCTATAAGCCCATTCACCAGTTTAAATACAGAGCCAGGAGGATAGGCGGACATAACAGCCCTGTTGAACATAGGTTTGTACGGGTCATTTACAATCTCCTTGTAGTGCTTGTTTATGGTGGCCAGCTGCTCTATGTTTATTCCAGGGCTTGATATGAGAGCCAGAATTTCACCGGTAGATGGTTCTATGGCCACAACACTTCCAACCTTGTTCTGCATTAGAAACTCTCCATATTGCTGCAGATGGCCATCTATTGTAGATACAATATCTTTTCCAGGTATGGCATTCTTGTCATATTCTCCATTTGAGAAGCTGGACTGTATCCTGTTGTGAACATCCCTTAAAAGTATGTTGTACCCTTTCTCACCTTTAAGGATATTTTCATAAGATTTTTCTAATCCCGATGCCCCAACATAGTCTCCGCTTCTGTACTCCGGATTCTTTTTTATAAACTCTGCATCAACCTCTGTAACATATCCGAACAGGTTTGCTCCTGCAGCAAACGGGTAGTTGCGTGAAGTTCTGGATATGGCACTGAAACCGGGGAATTTGTACGACTTCTCCATAAAGATGCTGTATTGGATGTTGGAAACCTGTTTGAGAAAGGTAAGGGCCTGATACCCTATCCTCCTACGGTTCTTTTTATATTCCTTGAACTTTTCCCTTACCTCAAGGGTGTCGAGATTAAAAATAGAGCAGAAATCCAGGGTGTCAAACTCCTTTACCTCTATTGGGGTAACCATAATGTCGTAGGTATTCTTGTTACCTACAAGAATGTTCCCGTTTCTGTCCATTATAAGTCCCCTTACAGGGTAACGGGTTACATATTTGTACGCATTGTTCTCTGCTGTAATTTTATACTGCTCATCCATTATCTGCAGTCTGAACAACTGAAATATAAGGATAAGTCCTACAATCAGTATGCCTGTTATGAGTACATTCTTTTTTTCCATTTTTGTCCCTCACTATCTTAAGAATTTCTCAAACAGTGCAATATTGCATATAAATGAGATGATTGTATTTGCTGCTACACATACAATTGTCTTTAGCAGAATATACCACAGAGGGAATGTGCCCGCAGAATCTATGACTATATACACGCTGAAGAATATTGCCAACATTATAGATGTTATGAGTGCAAGTTTTTGTGGCTCCACATTCCTTGGAAGTAGAGGCTGGTTCTCTGAACTCTCCAGAGCAGCTTTTGAAAGTGCAAGTTTCAGTACAGATGGGCGTAAATACGCCATTGCAACCAGAGCTGCTGCATTCAGTCCAATCACACCGTCGGCAAAGATGTCCGTGCAAAGGCCCAGAATCAGGGCGGCCAGCATCTGTACGGTCTTATTGGTTGTAGGTGGGAGCATAATTATAAGTTGGGGGAAGATGGCAATGTACAATACAGGCCAGATATTCACATACTCGCTCAACAGCATCTGACATATTATCAGAATAAGTCCTAATGCAGTATATTTGAATTTTACATTCATAATTTCTATTTGCTCTCCCTTACAAGCTTTTCTATCTCTTCTCTGTTGTTGTTTTTGACTACCATAACGTGGTTCAGGCTCCTGAAATCCTGCAGCAGCTGCACATCCACACTCAAATGCACCCCGTTCACTATCTGTGAGCTTGTTACGGTTCCAATAGGGATATCGGGAGGATAAAAAGCAGAGTACCCGCTGGTGTATACTGTATCTTGCGGGTTTACGGTAAGGTGCTGGGGAATCTCATTCAGTACAGCACTGTTCTCTCTGCCTGGAACCCAGCTGAGTGGGCCAAAAGTGCTGCTGTGTCCTATTTTTGCACTCACCTGCTGCTGTGTGTTGAGGAATGACAGAACATAGGAGTAGTTTTCGCTTACTCCACGGGTTATCCCCACAACTCCAATAGGGGTAATTACACCCATATCTTCCTCTACACCATCATTACTTCCTTTGTCAATGATAATGTAATTGTGGGTAGAATTGCAGGTGTTCCTTATTACTTTAGCTTTAATGAATTCAAATGGATACGCATTTGTATCCATATTTGTGTTGGCGGTTATCTCCTTTTGCAAGTACAGCTGCTCCATAAGTGCCAGGTTTTGGCTGGAAAGGAGCTCATTTGTCTTTTTAAGCGAGGAGTACTCATTAATGGCAGCGTGCTTCTCCCAAAAATAACCCTGAACCTCACGTAGCTTACCTATGAGTCTATACCGTTGTGCAATCCCGTTGTTGCAGACCATATATATGCAGGCCGCTTCAATCAGGATAAAAAGGAGAAACCTCCCCACTCCAAAAAGTAATGTAGGAGGTATTCTCATTTTTCTTATCTCATTAAGAATGTAAGTTTGTCTGCTTTCTTAAGTGCAATGCTGGTTCCCCTGGCAACAGCTCTTAGAGGATCTTCTGCAATATGGAAAGGAATGTTTATCTTCTCCTGCAATCTCTGGTCCAATCCCCTTATCAAAGCTCCTCCTCCCGACAAGAATATACCCCTGTCCACGATGTCAGAGTAAAGCTCAGGTGGAGTTTGCTCCAAAACTGCCAATACGGCAGCCTCAATTTTTGCCAGAGACTTGTCGAGACAGTGTGCAATCTCCTGAGGTGTTACGGATACCTCTACAGGATGGGCTGTCATAAGGTTAGGACCTTTTACAAGATATGGCTCAGGGCCATCCTCTATGTCTGTAAGGGCACAGCCTGCATTGATTTTTATAAGTTCAGCTGTAATTTCGCCAATCTTAATATTGTGCTGCTGGCGCATATATTGCTGGATCTCAGAAGTGAAAACATCTCCTGCTACCCTTATGCTCTCTTTGCATACAATGCCGCCAAGAGATATTACTGCAATCTCTGTGGTACCACCTCCAATATCTACAACCATATGACCGGTAGGGGCCTCCACATCAAGGCCAATACCAAGGGCTGCAGCCATTGGTTCATAGATGATATATACATCCCTGCCACCGGCGTGCTCAGATGAGTCTCGCACCGCCCTTATCTCCACCTCTGTACTTCCCGACGGAATACATACTACCATCTTGAGGCTTGGGGTAAAAAGAGAGCGCTTGTTGTTGATCATCTTTACAAAACCTCTGATCATCATCTCAGCGGCGTTAAAGTCTGCAATAACACCATCTTTCAAGGGGCGTATTGTCTTTATGTTAGGATGAGTCCTCTCGTGCATCAGTCTGGCTTTATGGCCATAGGCAATAGGTTTGCCTGTATGCTGGTCTATTGCAACAATTGATGGCTCGTCCAATACAATGTTGTCATTCATAAAAATAACAGTATTGGCAGTGCCAAGGTCAATTGCCAGTTCTTGTGTTAGAAAAGAAAATGCCATATTAGTGTTTGAAGTGTCTTATACCGGTTATTACCATTGCAATGTCATTGTTGTTGCAGAACTCTATGCTCTCATTGTCTCTAATGGAGCCACCTGGCTGGATAACAGTTCTGATACCCTCATTTGCTGCAATCTCCACACAATCTGGGAATGGGAAGAACGCATCTGAAGACATTACTGCCCCCTCAAGCTGGAACCCGAATGATTTTGCCTTTGCTATAGCCTGTCTTAGGGCATCAACTCTTGAGGTCTGACCAGTACCGCTTGCAAGAAGCTGTTTCCCTTTGGCAAGTACAATTGCATTTGATTTTGTATGTTTTACAAGTTTGTTTGCAAAGATAAGATCTTCAATCTCCTCCGGACGTGGCTGCTTGTTGGTGACAGGTTTCAGTTCCTCTGGAGTCTCAACGTGGGCATCTCTGTCCTGAACAAGAACACCGCCAAGCAATGAGCGGAATTTTACAGGTGTAGGGGCTACGTTGTTGCTCTCCAGAATGATCCTGTTTTTCTTTGATTTGAGAATCTCAAGTGCATCAGCATCATAACCAGGGGCAATTACAACCTCAAAGAAAATTTTGTTCATCTCTTCTGCGGTAGCTTTGTCTACCTGGCGGTTGGTTACAATAATTCCACCAAATGCAGATACAGGGTCTCCGGCCAATGCTTTCTCCCAAGCCTCAAGGGTTGTTGAAGCACTTGCACATCCACAAGCATTGTTGTGCTTGATTATTGCTACTGTAGTGTCTGTGAAGTCTGATATAAGCTCAACAGCTGCCTCTATGTCAAGCAGGTTGTTATGTGAAATCTCTTTTCCGTGAAGTTGTTTTGGAAGAGATCCCTCTGCGCCATAGTATGTGCCTTTCTGGTGAGGGTTCTCACCGTATCTTAGAGTCTGTGCTTTCTGCTCGCTAACCTTAAATGCAGGAATGTCAAATTTTCTGTTAAAGTAGTTGAAGATAGCGCCATCATAGTGAGAACTTACGTTGAATGCCTGTGCTGCAAAATACTCCCTCTCCTCCAATGTGGTTTTGCACCCTCTCTCTCTAAGGATAGAAAGCAATGTGCCGTAAGAGTCCTTTGATGGGATAATTACAACGTCGTTATAGTTTTTGGCTGCACCTCTGATAAGAGAAATGCCTCCAATATCAATTTTCTCAATGATGTCTTCGTGTGATGCATTTGCTGCAACATACTCCTCAAAAGGATACAGGTCTACAATTACAAGATCTATTGATGGAATTTCATATTGTGCAATTTCTGAAGCATCCTGCTGGTTCTCTCTTCTGTTAAGGATGCCTCCAAATACCTTTGGATGCAGTGTCTTTACTCTTCCTCCAAGGATAGAAGGATAGCCAGTAACCGATTCCACGCTCTTTACCGGAATGTTCAAACTCTCCAGGAAGTTGTAGGTTCCACCTGTAGAAAGAATCTCCACATTGTTGTCTGCCAAAATTTTGACAATCTCTTCCAATCCGTCTTTATAGTAAACGGAAATTAGGGCCCTTTTAATCTCTTTCACTGATATTATGTATTTAAACGGTTATTGAAATCAAGAAATATTAGGTTGCTAAATTACAAAAAATTAACCTATTATTTGGTATATTTGTGTGCATTTTTACAGATAAACTTTCAGACAATGGCAACTACAGACTCTTCAAATATTTATGTTATAATAACCGCCGGAGGTGTTGGCAGAAGAATGGGAGGGAAAACCGCAAAGCAATTTATTGAACTGGAGGGGAAACCGGTCCTTTTGAGGACAATTGAGATGTTCCGGAATACGTTTCCGGGAGTAAATATAATCATTACATTGCCAGGGGAGTATAAAGAATTCTGGAGGAATTACTGTTTTGAGAACAACCTGTGGTTCAGGCACACAGTGGTATCGGGAGGAATAACCAGATTCCACTCTGTAAAAAATGCCCTTGAGTATGTGCCCCAAGGAGCTGTGGTTGCTGTGCACGACGGTGTGAGACCTTTTGTGCCTGAAAAGATGCTGTACGATTTGTTGGGATATGACTTTAAGAAAGAGGGTGTAGCCGGGGTTATACCTGTTATGCCTTCAATAGAGTCTATGAGAATACGTACTTATGGCAGTGATGGAATGCCGGATGGCTCAAAGACTGTAAACAGGGATGAGTATATGTTTGTGCAGACTCCTCAGGTATTTGATTCCACTATTCTTAAGGAGTGTTATAAAAAAGCGTACTCTCCAACATTTACAGATGATGCATCTGTTGTGGAGAGTAGTGGTTATAAAGTTGCCACAACGGCCGGGAGCAGGTTCAACATCAAACTTACCACCCCGGAAGACCTCATTATGGCCAGGATATTCTTGTCCCTTATGGATGAAGAGCACCAGTAGCCTGGTGTCACTTCTTTTTTGCTGTGGATTTTTTGTTAGGGTAGCTCTTTACCCATACTTGTCTCTCTATTGCTTGGTCCAATGATATCATTGTCTCTGTCTTATGTACTCCAGGGATGTTCTGTATGGTGTTTATAAGAATCTCCATAAGATGGTCGTGGTTGGTGCAGAAGATTTTGAGCAACAGTGAGTGGTTACCTGTAACAAAATGGCATTCAACGACTTCTGGAATATGTTTCAAACTCTCTATTACCTCTGGATATTTGTTCGCCTCAGAAAGATTTACTGCAACAAATGCGCATACATTAAGTCCAAGAGTTTGAGGTTTCACTAATAGTCTGGAGCCGGTAATTATACCCAAAGTCTCCATTTTCTTTACTCTCTGGTGTATGGCTGCACCTGAAACACCGCACTCTCTTGCTATTTCCAAGAACGGCATTCTTGCATTTTTTACCAAAAATGAGAGTATTTTCTGGTCAATCTCGTCTATCTGATATTTTTGCATTATCCTAATAATTTGTAAGGGAACAACGCAAATTTATAAAAAAATTTTAAGTTAAGCCATCCACGGAGCCCCGTTCCCTGTAATTGTCCTATTTTTTTGCCTTTTTGCTTCCAGATGGTTTTGTCTTGGAAATTATCTCAAGACAAGCTGCTGCATCAAGAGTTTTTGCATCTGTCCCTTTAGGGATTTTGTAGTTTTCTCCACCGTGCTTGATATATGCACCAAAACGGCCGTTGAGCACCTGTATGTCCTCAGTCTCAAAGTGTGCAATGAATTTCTCTGCCTCTTTTCTGGTGTGCTCTTCTATAACTGCAATGGCACTTTCCTGGTCAATCGTGCGTGGGTCATATTCTTTACCCAAAGAGACAAATTTGCCGTCATATTTTATGTACGGGCCAAAGCGTCCCACTGCTGCAACCATAGGTTTGCCGTCATATTCCCCAATTGTCCGTGGAAGTTCAAACAGTTTTACAGCCTCCTCAAGGGTGATGGACTCAATAAGCTGACCTTTCTGCAACGATGCAAACTGTTTCTCGGGATCGTCATTTGTCCCTTTCTGAACAAGAGGGCCAAACTTGCCCAATCTTACAATCATTGTCTTGCCGCTTGCAGGATCTGTTCCAAGTACCCTCTCTGCATTGGTGTGGGTACTCTCGTGCAGTGTTTGTTCAACCTGTGAATGGAACGGAGAATAGAAATCTTTTATTACGTTGTTCCAGACAAGTTTGCCGTCGGCAATGGCATCAAAGTCCTCCTCTACTTTGGCTGTAAATCCATAGTCGAGAATATTCTCAAAGTTCTTTCCAAGAAAGTCTGTAACCAGAATTCCAATATCCTGTGGGAAGAGTTTCTTTTTCTCGGCACCTGTGAGCTCTGTTTTGGCAGTCTTGCTTGTCTTGCCGTCTTTAAGGGTGTACTGGGTATACTTCCTCTCAACCCCATCCCTACTGTCTATCAGTATATAACCCCTCTTTTGGGTGATGGTAGAGATGGTTGGGGCGTAAGTGGAAGGGCGTCCTATACCAAGTTCTTCAAGTTTTTTAACAAGAGAGGCCTCTGAGTAACGTGGCGGTTTCTGTGTGAAACGCTCTGTGGCTGTAATCTCAATGTCCTTCATTACCTCTCCTTCTGCAACTGCAGGTAACTGTTGTGTCTGGTCTTCGTTCTCTTCATCATCTCTCCCCTCCATGTACAGTTTAAGGAATCCGTCAAATGTCACAACTTCTCCCTGAGAGATAAATTTCTCGGCAAAGTTGCTGCTGCCAATGGTTATTTCTGTCTTTTCCAGCAGTGCATCAGACATCTGTGATGATATGGCCCTTTTCCAGATAAGGTCATACAGTTTTTTTTCCTGAGGTGTTCCCTCTATAGTACGGTTTGCAGGGAATGTGGGCCTGATTGCCTCGTGAGCCTCTTGCGCCCCCTTGCTTTTTGTTTTGTATTGTCTTACTTTAGAGTACTCTGCGCCAAAGTTTTCGCAAATAACTTGCCTGATAGTTCCAATTGCCAGTTGCGAAAGATTGGTGGAGTCGGTACGCATATAAGTTATGAGTCCGTCTTCGTAGAGCTTTTGAGCAATTCTCATTGTTTGGGAAACAGAGAATCCCAATTTGCGTGATGCTTCCTGTTGCAGTGCCGAGGTTGTAAAAGGAGGAGCAGGAGTCCTTGAAATCTGTTTCTTCTCAATTCCCTCTATGGCAAATGATGCATTGACGCACTTGGCAAGGAAAGCCTCCGCTTCTGCAGATGTGTTGTATCTTGTGTTGAGGGTTGCACCAATTTTCACACCTTTTTTTGCAGATACAGGGTGGAAAATACCGTTCACCCTAAAGTATGGTGTGGAGTTGAAGGCCATAATTTCCCTTTCCCTTTCAACAATGAGCCTTACGGCAACAGACTGTACCCTTCCGGCAGAGAGTTTTGGGGCAACCTTTTTCCATAATATTGGGGAAAGCTCAAAACCTACAAGCCTGTCAAGTACTCTGCGTGCCTGTTGGGCCATTACAAGATTGTTGTCTATAGAACGGGGATTCTTTACCGCATTAAGAATGGCGTCTTTAGTAATCTCTTGGAATACAATACGTTTTGTGTTTTCCTCCTTAAGGTTAAGGGTGTGGAACAAATGCCAGGCAATAGCTTCTCCCTCGCGGTCAGGGTCGGATGCAAGCCAAACTGTATCAGCTTTTTTTGCCAGACTTTTCAATTCTGAAACAACAGCTTTTTTATCTGCTGAAACCTCATAATTAGGTTCAAAACCACCCTCTATGTTTATGCCAAGATTTTTCTTCTCAAGATCTCTGATGTGTCCGAAGCTGGATTTTACCGTATACCCTTTGCCAAGGAACTTTTCAATTTTCTTTGCCTTTGCAGGCGACTCCACAATAACTAGATTCTCTCCCATTACATACTAATTTCCAAACTTGTGCAAAGTAAGCCATAAAGTGAGTTAAAATGCAAATTTTTATTGTTATTTTTGCCAAATTCATAGGTGCTGTTCGGATTTTTTTTGCATCTCTTTGTAGTTGCAGGCCCGAAATTTGCCTATTGTTATGGCTTGTTGCCTTGTGAAATTTTAACAGCTTGTAAAAAATTGTCGGGAGAAAGATTATGGAAATAAAGAATAGGAAAAGAGTTATAAAATGGCTTTGGGCCATTGCATTCATGCCGGTGGTGATGATACTGCTTGCGTTGTTTCTGGTGGGGATTTTTGTAGAGATACCTTCGTTTGAGGAATTGGAAGATCCAAAGAGCAATCTGGCTACCCAGATTATTGCTGAAGATGGTACTGTCCTTAATACATTTCACATAGAGAACCGTTCATATGTTACTTTTGATGACCTTTCGCAGCCTCTTAAAGATGCAATTGTGGCTACGGAGGATGTCCGTTTTTACAAACATAGTGGGATTGATCCAAAAAGTCTTGCAAGGGTTGTGGTAAAATCATTCCTTATGGGCAACAGGGCATCGGGAGGAGGAGGAAGCACCCTTTCGCAGCAGCTTGCAAAATCACTTTTCCCACGTGATACTGTCAGGAGAAGCTTTCCTGGTGCAAAATATTTTGTGCTTGGTACAAACAAGTTCAAGGAGTGGATTACTGCTGTAAAGTTGGAGCGCAACTATACAAAAGAGGAAATTCTGAGCATGTATATGAATGCAGTGTTCTTTGGAAGCAATGCGTACGGCATCAAGGCGGCAGCCCAGACATTCTTTGGCAAGCAGCCCATTGATTTGAATATAGAGGAGAGTGCTCTTCTGGTGGGAATGGTCAATATGCCTACCAGATACAATCCGGTGCGTAATCCGGAGAAATCTCTTGTGCGCCGTAACCACGTTATTGGGCAGATGTACAAATATGGGTACATAACCAAAGAGGAGAGGGATTCAATTAGGGAACTTCCAATAACCCTATCTTACTCCCGACAAGACCATAACTCTGGGCTCGCACCACACTTCAGGGATATGATAAAGAGGGTAATGAGTGCCAAGGAACCACAAAGGAAGAGCTATTCCAATATAGAGGACTATAGGGCAGACTCAACCAGCTGGACGGATGATCCGCTATATGGATGGCT
Organism: Candidatus Egerieisoma sp.; assembly: GCA_045645465.1. Taxonomy (GTDB): domain Bacteria; phylum Bacteroidota; class Bacteroidia; order Bacteroidales; family UBA932; genus Egerieousia. Next base: position 114,489 of record JAZRIV010000032.1, on the reverse strand, counting down.
GAATAAGAACCTTAAGCCTGATGGTACAAAATATAATCTTGACAAAGATGGCCTTAAGATATATACCCCTATAAATGCCAAGATGCAGCAATATGCAGAAGAGGCAGTGGCAGAGCATTTGGGGAGGGATTTGCAGAGACAGTTTAACAGGGAGTTGCGTTGGAAGAACAACAAGCCTTTTGACAATGAGGTACCCAAACCTGTGATTGACCAGATTATGAAACAGGCCCGCCGTTGGAGTGACCGTTACCGCGAGATGAAACGCAATAACGCTACTGATGAAGAGATTGCAAAGAGTTTTGACACTCCTGTAAGGATGCGTGTGTTTGCCTGGAATGACAAGGGATACGTAGATACAACAATGACCCCTAATGACTCCATAAGATATTACAAGTCTTTCTTGCGTGCCGGATTTATGGCAATGGAGCCTGGCAGCGGTTATGTGAAGGCTTATGTGGGGAGTGGCAATTACAGATATTTCAAGTATGACCAGGTAAAACAGGGCAAGAGGCAGGTTGGTTCCACATTCAAACCTTTCTTGTATACCTTGGCAATGCAGGGTGGATATACCCCTTGTGACAAGGTGGTGAATGTACCGCAGTCTTTTGTGATTGGTGAGAATATCTGGACCCCTAAAAGTACAGACAAGGAGGAGTGGATTGGAAAGACTGTAACACTCAAGTGGGGACTTACCAAGAGCAGCAACAACATCTCTGCATTCCTTATGAAACAGTTCGGGCCTAAGGCTCTGGTGGATATGGCGCATACAATGGGTGTAAAATGCTGGTTAGACCCTGTGGAGTCTTTGTGTGTGGGTTCTGCAGATGTGCCGGTATATCAGATGGTTTCTGCATTCAATACATTCCCTGGCAGGGGAGTATACGCAGAGCCTGTTTATGTTACCAGAATTGAAGACAAGATGGGCAATGTGCTGGCAAATTTCACCCCTCGTAGAAGAGAGGCTATAAGTGAGCAGACTGCTTACCTTATGGTAAACCTTATGAAGGGTGTTGTAAATGAAGGTACGGCAGCCCGTATCAGGAGCAAGTATATGCCTGAGGGAGAGGTTGCAGGTAAAACAGGTACCACTAATGACCAGTCTGACGGATGGTTCATTGGTTATACTCCCAAACTTACTGCTGGTGTTTGGGTTGGTGCAGAGGACAGACAGGTGCACTTTGCGAGTCTTGCCCTTGGTGGCGGTTCCAATATGGCGCTTCCTATTTGGGGTATATTTATGAAGAAAGTGCTGGAAGATGGGACATTGGGTATAACCAAGTATGATACATTTGTAGCACCTCAGGGGTTCAACTTGAATTTGAATTGTAACGGAAGTGATGATGATGTTGCTGCACAGGATCAGAAGAGGGCAGAGGAGGAGTATTTTGGATTCTAAGAAGGTTATGGATTAAGTGTTATGAAGAAGAGTATTGCATTGATATATGGCGGAAACTCAGAGGAGGCTGGAGTTTCAATTCAGAGCGGCAGAAATGTGGCAGAGTATATAAGTCGTGAGGATTATGATGTATATGAGGTTTTGTTAAGGGGAACAGACTGGAGGGTACTGAATCCTGCGGGAGAGGTTGTGTCTGAGGAGTTGGCGCACAAATGTTTGAATGTGCCATCTTCTGTAGGAGTTGGGATTGACAAGACCGATTTCTCTTTCTTGTATGGTTGCCGTAAAGTCAGATTTGATATGGCCTTTATTATGATTCACGGTACACCGGGGGAGAATGGTTTGTTGCAGGGGTATCTTGAGATGATGGGGGTCCCATACAATACTTGCAGTGCGTATGTCTCTGCAATTACGTTTGACAAGCATTCTTGTAAGCGTTTTATTGAGCATGCTGGGGTAATGATGGCAAAAGATGTGTTCTTGCGCAGGGGAAGTGGCTACTGTGCAGAGGAGATAGTTAAAGAGCTTGGATTGCCGGTCTTTGTCAAGCCAACCAATGGAGGAAGCAGTTTTGGAATTACCAAAGTCAAGAGTGTGGAGGAGTTGGCACCTGCAATAGAGCTGGTGTTTAAGGAATATGATTCTGTAATTATAGAGGAGAGCATAGTGGGGCGTGAGTTTACAAATGGTGTATATCAGAAGGGTTGTGAACTTGTACGCTTGCCGGTAACGGAGATTGTGACAACAAGGGAATTCTTTGATTATGAGGCAAAATATTTGGGGGAGAGTCAGGAGATTTGTCCTGCACAGATTTCAGATGAACTGACCTTGAAGATTCAGGAGACCACAGAAAAAATATACAGGTATATGGGGTGCAGCGGTCTGGTAAGGATGGATTATATTGTAAAAGGGGAAGAGATCTATTTCCTTGAAACCAATACAGTACCGGGGATGACTGCAATGAGTCTTGTGCCGGCTCAGGTTCGTGCTGCAGGTATTCCTATGCAGGAGTTTTTCAGTACCCTTATAGAGAATATGCTGTAGAATTTGCTGTCCAGGCAGGAAACGGTGCCTGGTGAGTTTGGCATTAGGAAAGGATATGACATTAAAGGCATTTATAGATTTTACTGTGGAGAGACTTTCTGTGCTTTATGAGTTGCAGGAGGCCAAGTCTGTTGCTGTGCGGATGCTTAAGGAGGTGTTGCCAGGGTATAAAGGGTATGAGCATCTGGTGGAGCCAGCCAGGGATTTGGAGAGTTTTTCTGATAATGTCGGTGATTTTCTTATTGGAGCGGTGGAGCGTCTTTCCACCGGTGAGCCTTTACAATATATATTGGGTTATGAGTGGTTTTGCGGGCACAAGTTCTGTGTTTCCCCAGGGGTGCTTATTCCCCGTCCTGAAACGGAGGAGCTTGTCAAGCTGGTAACGGAGTCTGCTGCAGTTGCAAATAGTAAAGGTGCCCGTATCCTGGATATTTGTACCGGTAGCGGTTGTATTGCCTGGAGCGTGGCTGCAGCACTTCCTGGGGCAGCGGTTTTTGGGTGTGACATTTCCTGGGATGCCCTAAGTATTGCACGCAAACAGGAGATATGTCCTGGAGCGGGCTCTGTAATGCAGGATGAGGTCGGGCAGAAGGGTGGTAATGGAGAAACGGTTGGGAAGGCTCGGGTAAATTTCTTTGAATGTGATATTTTGTCTGCCGGAGCACTGGAAACAATTTGTGCGGAGTGTGGAGATTCTGCTTTTGATGTTATCGTAAGCAATCCTCCTTATGTGTGTGACAGCGAGAAAGCACTTATGCAGAAGAATGTTCTGGATTTTGAGCCCCATCTGGCCCTTTTTGTTCCCGACAGTGATCCGTTGAGGTTCTACCGTAGGATTGCCCAGTTGTCGGGAAGACTGTTGAAACAGGGGGGGATGCTGTTTTTTGAGATAAATGAGAGATTTGGGCAGGAGATGTTGTTGATGTTGAGAGAATTGGGATATGCCCGATGCAGAGTGGCAAAAGACCTGTCTGGAAAAGACAGAATGGTGGAGGCGGTAAAATAAAGTTTTGGATTGGGATAAAAAATAGCTATATTTACAATCCTTGTACGAGGATTACCTGACTTTTGAAACTTAGAAAACTTATATAATGAAGGGATATATTTCACAAATAATAGGTCCTGTTGTAGATGTGTGTTTCCCAGATTTGGAACAGGGAGAGCATCTTCCGGCAATCAATGAGGCTTTGTATGTGCAGCGTGAGGGGGGTGAGAAGCTTATAATAGAGGTTCAGCAGCATATTGGACAAAAGACAGTGCGAACTGTGGCAATGGATTCTACAGACGGTTTGCGCAGGCAGATGGAGGTTACCGCTATGGGTACCCCAATTTCAATGCCGGTGGGAGACCAGATTAAGGGGCGTCTGATGAATGTTGTTGGAGGGGAGATAGACGGTATGAAGGCATTGGTACAGGATAACACTTTGCCTATCCACAGAGAGGCCCCTAAATTTGATGAGCTGGCTACATCTCAGGAGGTTCTGTTTACAGGTATTAAGGTGATAGACCTGCTGGAGCCATATGTGAAAGGTGGTAAGATTGGTCTGTTTGGTGGTGCCGGTGTAGGCAAGACAGTGCTTATTATGGAGCTTATCAACAATATTGCAAAAGGTCATAACGGATTTTCTGTATTTGCAGGTGTGGGTGAGCGTACCAGAGAGGGTAATGATTTGTTGAGGGAGATGATAGAGTCCGGTGTTATAAGATATGGCAAGGAGTTCAGCAAATCTATGGAAGAGGGTGATTGGGATCTCTCAAAGGTAGATTATGATGAGCTTGCAAAATCTCAGGCAACTCTTGTGTTCGGTCAGATGAATGAGCCTCCTGGAGCACGCCGTTCGGTGGCACTATCTGGCCTTACAGTGGCTGAGTCGTTCAGAGATTCTGGGAAAGAGGGTGAGAAAAGGGATATCCTCTTCTTTATAGACAATATTTTCCGTTTTACTCAGGCCGGTTCTGAGGTTTCTGCCCTTTTGGGCCGTATGTCTTCAGCGGTAGGTTACCAGCCTACACTGGCTACAGAGATGGGCCAGATGCAGGAGCGAATCACTTCTACCAAAAAAGGTTCAATTACATCTGTTCAGGCAGTTTATGTCCCTGCAGATGACCTTACAGACCCTGCCCCTGCCACTACTTTTACCCACTTGGATGCAACTACCGTATTGAGCAGAAAGATTGCAGAGTTGGGTATTTATCCGGCAGTGGACCCATTGGAGTCAACTTCAAGAATCCTTTCTCCAGATATAGTGGGACAGGAGCATTATGATACTGCATATAAAGTAAAACAGATTCTTCAGAGAAACAAGGAACTTCAGGATATTATTGCAATTCTTGGTATGGATGAGCTCTCTGAGGAAGACAAGCTTGTGGTAAACCGTGCCCGCAGAATTCAGCGTTTCTTGTCCCAGCCATTCCACGTGGCAGAGCAGTTTACCGGTGTGAAAGGTGTTATGGTACCAATTGAGGAGACAATCAGAGGCTTTAATATGATTTTGAGCGGAGCTGTAGATTATTTGCCTGAGCAGGCATTTCTTAACGTGGGTACTATTGATGAGGCAATTGTCAAAGGAGAAAAGATGTTAGGTACAGCCAAATAAACAGATTGTCTGATGGAGCTTGTAATCATTTCGCCTAAAGGAATTTTATGTAATGCAACTGTAGAGAGTGTCTCTGTTCCTGGAGCAGCAGGCAGGTTTACAGTTCTGAAAGACCACGCACCGCTGGTTTCTACCCTTGATGCAGGAGAGGTAAGATACAATGAGGACGGTGTGGCAAAGGGGCTTCTTGTAAAAGGTGGCTTTGTACGTGTATGTAACAACAGGATAGAAATTTCGGTAGAGACAGATGGCAGCAATCACTGATTATATGCAAAGGAATTTTAAGGCATTGGCAGCAGTTGTGCTGGCAATATTCCTGTTGGCTGTACCGGCAAGGGCCTCCAGAGATGGAGAGTTTAAGGATGTAGTTGTAAAGGATATAGTCATTGAGCATATCTCCGACAGCTACGAATGGCACATAGGCAAATTTGTAGGGCACCACGTGGCAATACCTCTTCCTGTAATTGTGTACAGCAAAGGGCAGGGATGGAAAGTTTTCTCATCATCCCATCTGCACCACGGAGAGGTTTACCAGGGATTCTCCATTGCACAGGATGGGGAGTATAAGGGTAAAATAGTGGAGCATTTTCCCGACGGCTCTACAGTCAAACCATTTGACATTTCAATAACCAAAACAGTGGCAGGTCTCCTCATTAACAGTACCATTGTGGTTTTGCTTATCCTTGGAGTTGCCCGCACCTACAGGAAAAAGGGTGTGAATTACAATCCTAAGGGTATTGTGGCAGGGGTGGAAATGGTTGTGGAGTCTTTGCTTAACGATGTCATAAAACCTTGTGTAGGGGTAAATTACAGAAAGTTTGCGCCGTATCTCCTTACAGCGTTCACCTTCATTTTTGTAAATAACCTTATGGGACTTATCCCTATATTCCCTGCAGGTTCAAATGTAACAGGAAACATTGCGGCAACACTTGTGCTGGCTGTGGCTACATTCCTGGTTACAAATCTCTTTGGAACAAAGCATTACTGGAAAGATATTTTGTGGCCCGATGTCCCAACCTGGTTGAAGGCACCTGTTCCAATTATGCCGGCTATTGAGATAATAGGATTGTTCACCAAGCCGTTTGCCCTTATGATAAGGCTTTTTGCAAATATTATGGCCGGGCACTCGGTAATCCTCATACTTATTTGTATAGTGTTTGTAACGGTTAAGCTTGGAGTGGCAGTAAATACCTCAATGTCGGCAGTGGCAGTTATGTTGGGTATATTTATGAACTGTCTGGAGCTTCTTGTGGCTTTCTTGCAGGCATACGTGTTTACAATGCTCTCTGCGGTATTTATAGGTATGGCACAGGAGGGTGCAGGGCACGCAGAAGAGGAGGAACACAAATAGAATGAAAATAAAGAGAACAAATATTGAATAATTAAACTAAAACTACATTTATGGAAACTTTAGGTATTTTGGGCGCCACTTTTGGTGCGGCATTGGCAGTAATTGGAGCAGCATTCGGTATTGGTAAAATTGGTAAGGCTGCAATGGAGGCTATTGGCAGACAGCCAGAGGCTGCTGATAAAGTGCGTACTACTATGATTATTGTGGCAGCTCTTATTGAGGGTGTTGCATTGTTTGCTGTTGCAGTTTGTTTCATGGCTCTATAAAACCTTTGTATTATGGGACTATTACAACCCGATTCGGGACTTCTGTTCTGGATGTGCGTTGCCTTTGGGGTGGTATTGTTCCTGCTGTGCAAGTTCGGTTTCCCTATAATAATGGGCTCCATTGAACACAGACGTGAATATATAGACAGTTCGTTGGAGGAGGCTCAGGCTGCAAGGTCTGAGTCTGCCCAACTGAAAAAGGAGAGCAAGCATATTATAGAGGATGCCCAGAACCGGAGATGGGAAATTCTGGAGAAGGCAAGGGAGGAACAGGAGCAATTGGCTGCCCAGATTAAAGCCAAGGCTGAACAGGAGGCTGTGAGTATTATTGAGAATGCACGCATAGAAGCTCAGGCTCAGAAAGAGGCTATAATCCGTGATGCACACGCCCAGGTGGTTACACTTTCAATTGCCGTGGCTGAGAAGATTCTCAGACAGAAACTGCAAGGTGAAAAGGAGCAGGCAGAGCTTGCTGCCCGTATGATTGAAGAAATGAAAGATATGTAAATCTCCGGTTATGTATATAGGACTGATAGCCAAAAGGTATGCAAGTGCGTTATTGGAGTTTGCCTCCCTGCAGGGGCAGGCAGATCTGGTATATGATCAGGCCAGAGAACTGATAAAGTATTTTCAGACCAATCCAAAGATTAAAGCAGAAATAGCATCTCCTGTAATTTCATCCAAGATAAAGAGCGGTATTATTCTGGGAGGGGTAAAGGGCGTTTGCAGCGCTTTTGAAAGATTTATTGCTATGGTAATAAATCATAAGAGAGAGGAGCATCTTTTGTTTATGCTGAGCTCTTTTACCCAACTGTATGAAAAGGAGAACGGCATAGCAAATGTTACCCTTACAGTTGCTGCACCGGTTGGAGAAGAGATTGTTGGGGGTGTTGGCGAGATTGTACGCAAAAATATTGGGTGCAAAAGTGTGCAGATGGAGAGCCGTGTTGATGAGAGGCTTATTGGCGGATTTACACTCAGGATAGCAGACAGACAGATGGATGCAAGTGTTGCCAGAGAACTGGCAGATTTGAAACGTATCCTTTTGGGCAAATTATAAAAATTGTGTTTAAAAAGAGAGGTTATGCATAAAGATAATATAAAACCTTCTGAGATAACTGATGTTTTATTGGCTGAACTTCAGGGTGCAGACCTTACCTCAAAGTTTGAGGAGGTTGGTACTGTTTTGCAGGTAAGTGATGGAGTTGTGCGAATCTATGGTTTGCATAATGCCGGAGCTGGAGAGCTGCTGGAGTTTGAGAACGGCATTAAGGCTATTGTTATGAACCTTGAGGAGGATAATGTTGGTGCTGTGCTGTTGGGCCCTACAGAGAAGATTGAGGAGGGTGATACAGTAAGGCGTACCGGCAGAATTGCATCCATTATGGTTAGCGAGAAGATGCTGGGCAGGGTAATTAACCCGTTGGGTGAACCTATAGACGGCTTGGGAGAGATTGGTGGCGAGAAACTTCAGATGCCTTTGGAGCGTAAGGCCCCAGGCGTTATTTTCCGTCAGCCTGTAAATGAGCCTTTACAGACAGGTCTTAAGGTGATTGATGCAATGATCCCTATTGGAAGGGGGCAGCGAGAGCTTATCATTGGCGACAGACAGACAGGTAAGACTGCAATTGCAGTTGATACCATAATTAACCAGCGCAAGAGCTTTGAGGCGGGCAATCCTATTTATTGTATTTATGTTGCGGTTGGTCAGAAGGCTTCCACTGTTGCGGCATTGGTTGAGACTTTGCGCAAGAGAGGTGCAATGGATTATACTGTTGTTGTGGCTGCTACTGCTGCAGAGAGTGCTGCCTTGCAGTATTTCGCTCCGTTTGCAGGTGCTGCAATTGGTGAGTTCTTCAGGGATACCGGAAGACACGCCCTTGTGGTGTATGATGATTTGTCAAAACAGGCAGTTGCGTACAGGGAGATTTCATTGGTTTTGAGAAGACCGTCGGGAAGAGAGGCGTATCCTGGAGATATTTTCTACTTGCATTCAAGGTTGCTTGAGAGGGCTGCCAAGATTATTGCAAGGGAGGAGGTGGCCCAGAAGATGAATGACCTTCCTGAGTCGTTGAAGGGGAAGGTTAAAGGAGGAGGCTCTCTTACCGCGTTGCCTATTGTTGAGACACAGGCGGGTGACGTTTCGGCATATATCCCTACCAATGTGATTTCAATTACAGACGGCCAGATTTTCTTGGATGCCAACTTGTTCAACCAGGGTAACAGACCTGCAGTTGATGTGGGACTTTCTGTGTCGCGTGTGGGTGGTAATGCCCAGATTAAGGCTATGAAAAAGGTGGCAGGTACACTTAAGATAGATCAGGCGCAGTACAGGGAGCTTGAGGCATTCTCCAAATTCAGCAGTGATATGGATGCTGTAACTGCACAGATTTTGGATAAGGGTAGAAAGAATACCCGTCTGCTTGTGCAGCCGCAGTTCTCGCCTATGCCTGTTGAGAAGCAGATTGCGGTGTTGTATTGTGGTACACATGCCCTTATGCGTGACATAGAGCTTGAGGATGTTAAGGAGTTTGAGGCATTGTTCCTTAAGAGGGCAGAGGCTTCAGATATTCTTGAGCCGTTGCGCAAGGGTATTATAAATGAAGAAATTAGTGAAGAGATTGAGAGAATAGCGGCTCAGGTTATTGCTCAATTGAAAGATAAATAGAATTTATGGCATCATTAAGGGAAATTAAGGAGAGGATTGGTTCTGTAGGGAGCACCCTAAAGACTACATCGGCAATGAAGATGGTGGCTTCTGCAAAGTTTCACCGTATTCAGGGGATTTCTTCTGCCCTTATGGCTTACCAGAAGAGCCTTTCTGATACAATGGGTGTCCTTTGTGCAGATACGTCGGTGAAGCTGGTATCTCCTTTCATTGAGTCAAGGCCGGAGTGCAAGAGGGTTATTGTGGTGGCTCTCTCTTCCGATACCTCTTTGTGCGGTGCTTTCAACTCCCAAATTATAAAAGCTGCTGATGTTGCAGTTTCAGCCCTTAAAAATGAAGGTGTGGAGCATATCAGTATCTGGCCGGTGGGGGAGAAAATGGCGGCAGCTGTAAACAAGTGGGGATATGAGGTGTGCAATGATTTCAGGAATATCTCCAAGCAGCTTGGAAGTGAGCAGGCTGCCCATATTGCCGACAGACTTATGGAGGAGTACAGCAGCGGCAGGGCAGATAAGATATATGTGGTTTACAACCATTTCCATTCTATGGGAAGGCAGGAACCTGTGGAGAGCCTGTTCTTGCCGTTTGATGTTTCGTCAATAGAGGTTGCGGAGAACAGGGTGGCTACAGAGTATATATATGAACCGTCTAAAAGTGAAATTTTTGAGCAGTTGCTTCCTTATATGCTCCGTTGCAGGATGTATGCTTTGCTGTTGAACAGCTCTACTGCCGAGTTTGCTGCCAGAACAGTTGCAATGCAAACGGCATCAGACAATGCCCAGGAGTTGTTGGATGAGCTTAAACTCGGATACAACAAACGGAGACAGCAGGCAATTACGGAGGAACTTGCAGATATAGCAAATTCACAACAATAAAAAAGATGAGGGTGACTCAAAAGGTCACCCTCTGTTCTTAAGTTATGCCGGGTTGGGAATTAGTCTGCCAACAAAGCCTTGAAAATTCCAATGAAGTCGTTGTTGCCGCCAGATACCAGAATCTCAGGGTGGAACTGTACTCCCCAAACTTTAGGGTTGTCAATTTTTTCAATGGCCTCAACTACACCGTCTTTTGATTTTGCGGTAACTTTAAATCCGGGGGCAACATCTTTAACTGCCTGATGGTGGAAGCTGTTTACTGCAATCTGGTCTACACCAAGCTGTTTATGCAACTGTGAACCTTTCTCAATAATAGCAGTGTGTGTGCCAACGCTGCCAGGAGCATCTTGAGAGTGCTGTATTGAGTAAGTAGGAACTTGTGTTGGGATGTCCTGGTACAAAGTGCCGCCAAATGCAACGTTAAGAGCCTGAACACCGCGGCAGATACCCAATACAGGGATACCTTTAGCTACAGCTTTTCTGATAAGTTTGATGTCAAATGCGTCTCTCTCAGGTACAACCTCTCCCAAGTTGGGATGTGGCTCCTCCCCAAAATATTTCAAAGGGGCAATATCCTCACCGCCTGTCATAATAAGGGCGTCAATTACGTTAAGGATTGCATCAATTTGTCTGTCGTCGGTGGTCATAGGAATTACCAATGGAACTCCACCAGCTTTTTTGACTGCGTTAACGTATGTAAGGTTGGCAGAAGCCTCGCCAGATCTTGCCTTTGATGAAAGGCCTACAATTTTTTGTGCGTACGCGCCGTTTGCCAAAACGGCAGCAATAACCAGTAGTAAAAGTTTTTTCATAAATATCTGTTGTGTTTTATTTTCTTGTCCAGCCACCTATGCTATCTTCTTCTTTGTTAGGGAATCCAACAATGAAACCTGTTGATTTTTTTCTCTGCTGGTCAAAGCTGAAGGTTACAGGGAATGCGTATCCGTCGCTGCGGAACAGCCAGGTGTCGCCATCTTTGTGTACAAGTTTGTTCTTGTAACCCATTTTGCCCAAACAGATGTACAAACCGTCTTTCTCTTTTACGATTTTAGCATCGCCAAACAGCTCGTCTTTGGTGTACTCTCCAATGATGGCTTTGTCGGGAAGAGGAGCAACTTTCTCTTTTTTCTCTGCTGCACGCTCTTTTGCCCAGCTCTTCTCGTTTGAAGTGATGTATGACTCAAAGTACTCTTTGCTGTAGTCTTTTGTAGGCAAACCCATTACTAGGTCTATGAGTTTGTACATAATTGCATATCTTGGGTTTGAGCCCATCTCACAGTTTGAAAGCAATACTCCCGACAGTTTTATCTCAGGAACAAAGAAGCAGATTGCAGTCATTCCCCAGGTTGTTCCGGTGTGGAAGTACAGGCGGTATTTGTTGTTCTGCTCCACAAACCAGCACTGTGCATAAAGGGTTGTGCGGTTGTCGGCCTGTGAGGTGATTGTAACTCCTGTATGAAGTTTTTTCATTGCCTTTTCAGACATAATGAATGTGGTGTCTTTGTCTACAATGTAACCGTTGTTCATATGCATCTGTGCGTAGCGCAACATATCCATAACGGTTGAGTTGATGCTGCCGGCAGGACCAACACCTGTAAGCCAATAAAGTGCCTGCTCGTCTCCGTAAAGTGGAAGGGTAACAATTTCACCTTTAGTATCTGCTGGGATGTCTGCAATCTCAGGAAACTGCATTTTTGCAAGTTCTACTGTTGTGTATCTGTAGTCGTGAGGAGTGGCTACATTTTTTGATGCTGCAAAGCCCTCTGCATTTGCAGATGAACTGCTCATACCCACTTTGTTGAACACTCTCTCCTGAAGGTTCTCTTCCCAGCTCTTGCCGGTAACTTTCTCAATGATTTTTTCAGCAATAAGGAAGGTTGCATTGTTGTACTGGTATGCCCCGCGGAATGAGTATGCAGGTTTTATCAATGCCAGCATTTTGTAACAGTCTTCTCTGTCGTAACCAAGGTTAGGGAAATAGGTCCCTACCTGGCCGCCAATACCGGTCTTGTGTGTCATTACATCTATAACCTGCAGGTTCTCTGTAACGTACGGGTCATAGTACTTGAAATCTGGAAGGATGTTCTTTACTGTATCTGACCAGTTTACAAGCCCCTCATCTACAAGTTGTCCCATAATGGTAGAGGTGAATGATTTTGAAACTGATCCAATCTGGAACACTGTGTTTACATCTATTGGCTCACCAGGCGTATTTACAACTCCCGGTACTCCGCCGCTGGCAATGTTGCGGTTGTCTGCGTGGATTCCTCTGAAGCCTATGCCGTCTGCAGGGCGTACCTCCTTTACTCCGTAACCTTTTGAGAACAGAGGCTGGTTATCCAATGAGAAGGCTGCTGCCATTCCGGGAATCTTCCAGGTTGCAACAACCTCCTGAATGTATTTGTCCATTTCATTTGCCACCTCTTCTTTAGAGAGTTTTTGGGCAAAAGTTACATTGCAAAGAAGCAATGCAGCCATTAAAAAAGAAAAGTGCTTTTTCATAAGTGAGTGTTTTTTGTATAGTACAAATATAACTATTTTCCTCCGTTCTTCGCAATAAGAGATTCTGTTTCCTTCTGCACAGAATTTTGGGGTTGTGGATGCGCTGGATGTTTAGTATTTTTGTTGTTTGGAGCAAAAAATATTTGAAATGGCAAAGGTAAAGAAAGCGTGGTTCTGCAGTGTGTGTGGAAATGAGAGCCCGAAATGGATGGGAAAATGTCCTGCGTGCGGGGAGTGGAACAGTATGGTTGAGGAGATTGTCACCAAGTCTCCCGACAGCTCATCCCTTACCTCCAGAGCGCACTCTTTCCTGCAGGGGGTAGGAAATTCTAAGCCGCAGCCGCTTCCCCAGATTGAGAGCGGACAGGAGAGCAGGATTCTCCTGGGAGGAGGAAATGTGTTGCAGGGAGCAGCCGGGGTGGCTGATGGAAGTTTGTCGGGAGGAGGAAATGAATTGGACAGGGTGCTTGGCGGCGGAATGGTTAAGGGTTCGCTGGTGCTGATAGGTGGTGAGCCTGGAATTGGAAAGTCTACACTGAGTTTGCAGATTCCTCTGGCTAATGACTCTTTGCGTACTTTGTATGTTTCGGGAGAGGAGAGTGCCAAGCAGATTAAGATGCGGGCGGAGAGATTGGGTGGTGTACACGACAATTGTCTTGTCCTTTCTGAAACCTTGTTGGAGAATATTCTTAATGAGGCGCGTAATGCGGCTCCACAGCTGTTGATAATTGATTCTATACAAACTATTTATTCTCAGAATATTGAGTCTTCTGCAGGGAGTGTGTCACAGGTGAGGGAGTGTGCGGCGGCATTGCTCAGATATGCAAAGGAGACTGGTGTGCCGGTAATTCTTATTGGTCATATTACCAAAGATGGAAGTATTGCGGGTCCTAAGGTGTTGGAGCATATTGTAGATGTGGTGCTGCAGTTTGAGGGGGACAGCAGGCACGCTTACAGAATTTTGCGCAGTATAAAGAACCGTTTTGGCTCAACTGCAGAACTGGCGGTGTATCAGATGTGTTCGGACGGGTTGATGGAGGTGCTTAACCCATCTGAGATGTTCATACCAATGCATAGAGAAAATTTGAGTGGTATTGCTGTGGCGGCAATGCTGGACGGAAGCAGGCCGTTCCTTATTGAGGTGCAGTCTTTAGTGAGTACGGCGGCATACGGAACTCCACAACGCTCTGCTACAGGGTTTGATGTTAGGAGGATGAATATGCTGTTGGCAGTGTTGGAGAAAAGGGTGGGTTTCAAACTCTCCCAAAAAGATGTATTCCTGAATATGGCAGGAGGCCTTAAGGTAGCGGATCCGGCGTGCGATATGGCAATAGTGGCCGCTATTCTATCTTCCAATTTTGATGAGAGTATCCCTGCCGGGTATGCATTTGCGGGTGAGATAGGGTTGAGCGGAGAGATACGCCCTGTAGGGCAGATAGAGAAGAGGATTGCAGAAGCGGCCAAACTTGGAATGGAGAAGATATTTATCTCTGCATTCAATACTCCTCAGGGAGGTTTGAAAAGCAGTACCGGTAGGGGAAAAGGTTCCCTGCAGGTTGTGCAGATCTCTACCGTTGCAGAAATGGTGAAGCAAATTTTTTAACCATCCTATTGCATTTGTTGTTTATAATTGCAAACTTTGTGAGCAGATAATGGAAGTTATGAGAAATTGTTCAGTAAATATACGTTTCTGGTGGTGGCACAGAGAGAATTCATCTGTGAGCATTGCTGTATAGTATATTTATTTTATGATATATGAATCAGGCCCGTTGCTCACAAGCAACGGGTTTTTTATTGTCGGGAAGAAAAATGATAGAATATGAAAACTACAAAGAAGATTACATTGCCTGAAGATGAGATTCCAAAGCAATGGTACAATATTCTGGCAGATATGCCAAACCAGCCACAGCCTTTGTTGAATCCTAAAACCAGAGAACCGTTAAAGCCTGAGGAGATGGAGCAGCTTTTTGCAAAAGAGCTTGTTGCGCAGGAGTTCTCAAAAGAGAGATTTATTGATATACCGGAAGAGGTGCGAACACTTCTTAAGATATACCGTCCTACCCCGTTGGTACGTGCCAGCGGTTTGGAGAAGGCATTGGATACTCCTGCCAGGATATATTTTAAGAATGAGAGTGTTAGCCCGGTAGGGTCGCACAAGTTGAATTCTGCAATTCCGCAGGCTTATTACAACAAGGTACAGGGAATAACCCACCTTACTACAGAGACAGGTGCCGGGCAATGGGGCTCATCTATGAGCATTGCCTGTGAGCATTTTGGGCTTGACCTTAATGTGTTTATGGTAAAGAGCAGTTATGAGGCAAAACCTTACCGCAAACTTGTAATGCGTACTTACGGAGGTAATGTGCACGCATCCCCTTCCAACCTTACAGAATTCGGCCGTAATATCCTTGCAAAGGAGCCCGATTGTGGCGGTACTCTTGGTATGGCAATTTCTGAGGCGGTGGAGATGGCAACCAAAATCCCCAATTGCAGATATGTGCTGGGAAGTGTGTTGAACCACGTGCTGTTGCATCAGACCATTATTGGATTGGAGGCAGAGAAACAGCTGGAGCTTGTGGGTGATTATCCCGACAAAGTTATAGGTTGTTTTGGAGGAGGATCAAATTTTGCAGGAATAACATTCCCATTCTTGCGTCATAACCTTACAGGTGGAAAAACTACAGAGTTCATTGCGGCGGAACCGGCCTGCTGCCCTAAACTCTCTACTGGTAAGATGATGTATGACTATGGCGATACTGCTGGACTTACCCCACTTATCCCTATGCTCTCTTTGGGAAGTGATTTCCAGCCTGAGCAGATTCATGCTGCCGGATTGAGATATCACGGAGGTGGCCAGATTGTGAGCCAGCTGGTTCAGGACGGTTACATCAATTCTGTTGCCATTGACCAGGATGAGACATTCAAGGCAGGAATCTTGTTTGCCCGTGCAGAGGGTATCATTCCTGCACCGGAATCAACCCACGCAATTGCTGCTGCCATCAGAGAGGCCCTCAAAGCCAAAGAGGAGGGGCGTGAAATGGTAATTTTGTTCAATTTGAGCGGTCACGGTCTCATAGATTTACCGGCATACGAGAAGTATCTTTAAAATAAATAAAAGAACTATCGGGCAGATAGTTCTTTTATTTTTTCATTCAGCTGGGTTGCCGCAAGAAGATCTTCAATGGTAAGGTGCATCCTGTATCTCCAGTAGTGGTCTGCAACGGCCGGGATGTTTATCCTTTCAGAGGCAGGGTCTGATTTGCGGATTTTGCCGTCTATTGAGAGCCAGTCCTGCAAAGGGAAGATTGCCAGCATACTTGGGGAGGCAAGGTTTTTCTCAAGTATCTCAAGGCATTGGGCAGGGGTGGCATCTGTTGTGCTGTTATGTGCACCAAGCCACATACGGAGGGTCTCACAGTCGTGGGTACTGGTGGTGCAAACGCTCAGATACGGATACCTTTTAGGATTGCCCAGTTTTACCCCACACTCTTTAGGCATAATCTGCAACTCCAATGAGAGAATCTTAAGGTTGTTCATACAACGGCTTACAGATTCGTTGAGCATACCCAAATCTTCTCCGCAGGTAAGCATATTGGTAGATGCAATAAGCTGCTGGAGCTTTCTCATTGCATTGTTGTACCAGAACTCATTGTGCCTCTCGTAGAAGTATTTGTGATACAAGATTTTGAATGACTCCTGTTCTGCGTGTGTAAGGAATGTGAATTCCTCATTCTTCAAGGCCCCAATCATCGGGTGGTATTTCTTCTCCTGATAAGGGTCCTCTATAAACAGTCCTGTGCGCCCCAAGTTGGCAAATCCCCAAGATGCCATTTCATCTCTTGAGAGTGGCATTGCAGGGTAGAAGTGTCCCATAAGTCCGCTTTTGTATTCAACAGGAATCTCCCATATCCTGAAGAATCCGAGTATGTGGTCTATACGGTACGCGTCAAAGTAGGTGGAGAAGTGGGTGAAACGGTTTTTCCACCAGGTATAATTGTCTTTCTCCATCTCATCCCAATTGTAGGTAGGGAATCCCCAGTTCTGCCCGTCGGTAGAGAAGGCATCGGGAGGAGCTCCTGCCTGTTGGGAGAAGTTGAACAGATGAGGGTACTGCCACGCCTCAACGCTGTCTCTTGATATTCCAATGGGAATGTCTCCTTTGATGGCCACCCCCTGGGTGTGAGCATAATTTTTTGCCTCAACCATTTGCAGGTGCAGATGGTACTGCAGGAATATGAAGAAGTACAAATCATCATATACCGGACTTTCCTGTGCCGAGAGCTTTTCTATAAGGTCCCAGGAGAAGGTGGAGTATTCTCCCCACTCCCTGAAATTGGCTGTGCCCAGATGGTCTCTCAGGGCACTGAATGCTGCGTACGGAAGGAGCCACTCCTTGTTGTGTTTTACAAAAGAGTAGTATCCGGGCTGGGCAAAGGTGTCATCTTTCTCTTGCTGGTAGATGGCCTTAAGATATTTCATCTTGGATTTCCATACACCCTCATAATCCATAAACTCTTTGCTGTTCAACTCTTCGCCCTCTTTTTTGAGGCTTTCCAAAAGTTTCTGGTCTTTGAGTGTACCTACAGATTCAAGGTTTATGTAAATAGGGTGCAGTGCCTGGGTTGATATGCAGTTATACGGATATGAATCCCTCCAGGTATTTGTGGTTGTGGTATCATTTATCGGGAGCAGCTGTATCATTGAAAGCCCTGTGGCATTGGCCCACCGGGCAAGCTTTTTAAGGTCTGCAAAATCTCCAATACCGTGGCTGCTATGGCTTTTCATAGAGAAAACGGGCAACGATACCCCACTGAAACGTGGATTTCCCGTTTTGAAGCTGGCACCGGAGAATTCTATTATCTCAGTGTTGTGCTTTCCTATTTTAGGAAGGGCAATAACCCTGTTTAATGTATCTTCCCAAATATCTTCCCCCTGGGGTGTGCGTATTAGAAATTTGAATGACATCTCCTCTGTACCCAGTTTCTCTACAGGGAGGCTCCTTTCCCATTTGAGGTTCTCCATTCTCCTGAAAGGGAGCGCCTTTGAGCTGTCCCAATCTCCCAGTAGCGGACCATCTCCACATAGGAGCACTTTTCCCCCTTTGGGGACATTTGGTACGGTAACCCTGATGATAAGTTCATTAGGGTTTATATGAGTTTGGGTATATGGCCAGTTTTCGTCTGCGTAGAAGACTTCAGAAAAAGGGGCGGTAAGGAATGGGGCATCTTTTGAGTTGCCCTGCCACTGGTCGTGTGTGACAATCCCTTTTGTCTGAGAATTGAGGGCAATGGATCTCCCTTTGCCTGCCTCATAATAAATGCCGTTCTCTCCCTTGATGAAGTATTTGTATGAAATTACCCTCTCTTTGGTAAGGAACACCTTTATCTCACCCTCCCAGCATCCGGGTGCAGTGCAGGTAAGTTTAAGGGCTTTTGAAACATCATTTGAGCCCAATGCAGGTGAAGAACCGGTAATGTATATATCTTCACCCCACCTGGTGTTATATTCTATCTTAAATTTTATTGTCATACTTTCTAATTTGCTTTTTCCACAAACTTATGCTAACCACAGAGGTAATGCCGCACAATATCATAACAAGCGCCTGGGCCTCGTGAGAAATTGTTGCAAATACAACACCTGTGGCCTGTGCAACACCATATACTTTTGCCAATGCAAGAGATACAATAAAGTGATATGCTCCAAGTCCTCCCTGAACGGGAACCACCCAACCCAAACTTCCAATAATCATAAGGAACAAGGCGTCTGTTCCGGTAAGATGGGCAACTTGTGGGAATGCATAAATGGTTGTAAGGCTTGTAAGCCAGTATGTCAGCCAAATACAGAGTGTGTAAAGGAGAAACATCCATTTTTCTTCCATCCTGAATGCGGCATATACCCCCTCCAAAAGCCCTTTGGCAATGTTGAGAATCTTCCCGACAAACCTGTTCTGAAGGAGTTTTTTTCTGAAAAACCACAGCGCAACCCCTGCAATGACCACACAGCAGCCAAAAATTATGACAGGGAAAAGGAGGGAATTGAATTTATTCTTAAGGGGGAGTATGATTTCATTGTTCACAAACTCTCCAAATTCACCCCAGGTGAACAGAAACAGCAATACCATCCAAAGGAGAAGACACAACATATCCAAGCTCCTTTCAAGGACAACTGTACCCAAAGATTTCTCAAATGAGACTTTTTTAGTGTTGGCAATTACCCCGCACCGGGCAACTTCACCTGCTCTGGGGAAAACGAAATTGGTAAGGTACCCTATGTTCACTCCATCAAATGTTTCACGTAGGGTAACGGTATTGTTGATGGCGCGCAAAAGGATACGCCATCTTAAAGCTCTGAAGAGGAAACCCAAAACACCTATTGCCATAGAAGCTGCAATCCACCACCAGTTACAGCTTTTCAGTCCGCCAAGGAAATCGCTCCATTTTACCCCCCTGAAGGAGAAATAGAGCAATATTGCGGCCAGAAGAAGAAAGGCAAGGTACTTGAGCACCTTCTTCATATTTATACAATTTTGTTTGTTACAGAATCTGGGAATACCACTTTTGGTTTGAAAGTTGCGGCCTCTTCTGGAGTCATTTGTGCGTATGCCATAATGATTACAAGGTCTCCCACTGCAAATTTGCGGGCAGCAGCTCCATTAAGACAAATTTTACCGCTTCCAGGTTCCCCTTTTATAACATAAGTGTCTATTCTTTCTCCATTGTTTATGTTTACAATGGTAACTTTCTCGTTCTCGTAAAGGCCGGCAGCTTTAACAAGCTCCTCATCAATGGTAATGCTTCCAATATAGTTGAGGTTAGCCTCAGTTACACTTACACGGTGAATTTTTGATTTAAGAATCTCAAGTAGCATTGTTATGTTATTTGATTTTAATATTGTCTATAAGTCTTACAGGGCGTGCATAAACTGCGCACCACAATTGTACTTTCTCTGCATCATCCCAACTTGTAACAGGTTTGAGCATATCTGCATCAATAAGTTCTATATACTCCGTTTCAAGTTCCGGATTTGCATCAATGTCTCTGGTAACAGTTTCTATAACCTGAGCAGGGGACATTGTTGCCGCATATTCTACAGCTTTTTTAAGGCATTTGTAGATATGGGGGGCAGCCTCTCTCTGTGCAGGTGTAAGAAGGGTGTTTCTTGAGCTTTTTGCCAGGCCATCCTCCTCTCTTAAGATAGGGCACTGTACAATCTCAATAGGATAGCCCAAATCCTGTACAAAATATTTGATGATTGCAACCTGTTGGAAATCCTTCTCTCCAAAGAATGCATACTGCGGTTTTACAATATCAAACAGTCGGGTTACAACCTGTGCCACACCATTAAAGTGGCCTGGTCTGCGCGGGCCCTCCCCGTATGAATCCAATCCTCCAAGGTTGAATATCCTCTCGTCGGGAGTAGGATAAATGTCAATTACCCTTGGTGCAAATGCTATATCCACTCCGTTTGCCTCAAGAAGTGCACAGTCTGCCTCCAATGTCCTTGGATAAGTTGCCAGATCTTGCGGGTTGTTGAACTGTGTGGGGTTTACAAAGATGCTCACTATTGTGTGCTTGCATTTTGCCACAGAGTGTTCTACCAAAGAGATATGTCCCTGATGAAGAGCTCCCATAGTAGGTACAAATCCTATGCTGTCCTGGTACTCCAAGTTCTCTCTTGCCTGGATGAACTCCTCTAAAGTTTTTGCTACAATCATTTTGTATAGGTTTACAACTTGCAAACCTACAAAAAAATATAATACCAAGTGGCATTATTGTTTTTTTTCTAATTTTGTTTACGCTACCGTGCAGTTTTTTTTAACCGGTACCGTTATACAATAAGTTAAAGACTTGGTGATGAAAAAATATATTTCGTTTGTTATCTTCCTGTCTGCAGTTTTCTGTTCGGGTGCACTTTTTGGACAGGGAAAATATGATGAGGCTATCTATAGGGGGCCGGTGGCTCTCTCTTACCCTTTTGATTACTACAAGGGGACTTTTTACGCATTTGACAAACAATTTGAGAAAAGCAGTGTGGAGTATAACCGCAAGTGGTACTACGATGTGGTTCTTAACCTGGATGCCTGCAGGGATGAGTTGTGCCTGAGTATGGATGGTGGCGCAACCATAGTTCTCTCCAAAGAACTTGTGGGGAGATTTACTTTGGGCAACAGGAATTTTATATGTAGAGGGGATGATGTGAGAAAACTTGCTCCCGGATACTATCAGGTATTGTATGATGGCAATGATAAAGTGTACAAGAAAATAATTAAGAAGTACGACAAGACAGACGGTATTACACAGGAGTTCTACTCTGTGGTGAAATATTATCTGGTGAGGGGTGATTATGCCGTGCAGATAAAGGGGGAGAGTACTTTTGGCAAGGAGTACAAAACCCGCAAAAAAGAGATAAGGAGAGTTGTAAGTTCGGCTAAAAGAAGGGGCCTTGGGAAGGAGAGCCTTTATGTGGAAATAATGGAATTTATTGAAAAAAAGAGATGATTGTGCTATGAAGAAATTGGTACTGGCAATATTGATGATGGTAGCACTGGTTGGCTCTTCCGGTGCGCAGGAGAGGACAATACACAGGAATATTGGATTGGATTCCCTGGTTTCCATTATGAGGGAGACCAGTGGGAAGAAGGTGTATTGTGCAAGTGGAAGCTTTGCAGACAACTATAATTTTACCGTAGACGGAGCCAGCAGTACATTGGAGGAGGATATAAAGGGGTTGCTTAAGGATATGGGGTTTGCCATATCGGTATATGATGATGCATATTTTATACTTAAAGGTGTGGGGTTGAACACTGCTTTGCCGTACGACTACTTTCTGAGGCAGGAGAAAAGTGGGGAGAAGGAGCAGGCAAAAGATTATGTGGATGCTCTGCTCAATCTTGCCAATGTAGCCACCATAGAGAACAAGGTGTATCAGATAGGGGAAAGCAATAATGTAAAGAAAACGGGAAAGGTGTATCTGAGCGGTTATGTGAGGGATTCCAGAACCGGGGAGCCTGTAATTGGTGCAGGGTTGTACGATAATGTTTCAAAGGTATTTGCACAGACAGATATCCACGGATTTTACAAAATGGCTCTACCGGTGGGTAAAAGCGAGATAGAGGTTACAGGTTATTCGTTGGAAGACTCAAAAGTGCATTTGCAGGTGTATAATGACGGGACCCTTGACATTGTAGTTAAGGAGAAGGTATTTGCCTTAACCGGAGTTGTGGTCTCCGCTGAAAATACCAATAAGGTAAGGACCAACGAGATGGGAATTGAGAGGGTGAGAATGAGTTCTATCAAGAATGTGCCAACAGTATTTGGCGAGACTGATGTTGTAAAAATAATACTTACTCTTCCGGGTGTGAAATCTGTAGGGGAGGCCTCCAGCGGATTTAATGTAAGGGGAGGAGCCACAGACCAGAATCTTGTACTGTTCAATGGGGGCTCGGTATATAACCCGTCCCACCTATTTGGTATGTTCTCTGGGTTCAACCCGGACATTGTGAGTGATATAGAACTTTACAAATGTTCAATACCGGTAGAGTACGGAGGCCGCATATCATCTGTACTTGATGTGAACAGCAGGGAGGGTAACAACAAGAATGTTACCGGCTCCCTGAGTGCAGGACTCCTCACTGCCAGAGGTCACATTGAGGGACCCCTCTCTTCCAATACCACATTTATAGCCGGAGGAAGGGCTACCTATTCAGACTGGTTGCTGGGTTTTCTTCCCGACAATAGTGAATATCACAACGGTACGGCATCATTCTATGATATGACTGCCGGGGTGAGCCACAAAATCAATGAAAACAACTCCATCCACCTTAACGGATATTACTCTAAGGATGCATTCAAGTTCAGTATAGATACATCATACAGGTATGAAAATCTGAACGCATCTGTCAAATGGAGGAGAAATATGAGGGACAAGCACTCTATGGAGGCGGTGTTGGGGTATGACCAGTATGGTTACTCCACAATAGACAAACACAATCCTGCAACCTCTTATGATATGTCTTTCAAAATTATGCAGGGAAGGGGAAAAGTAAAGTTCAAAACGGTGCTGGATGATGCCCATACCCTTGTTTATGGTGCGGAAGCATTGTATTATAATCTTATGCCGGGCAGATATGCCCCTTATGGCGAGGAGTCTGTTGTGGCTTTCAACCAGCTGGATACAGAGAATGCAGTTGAGGGGGCCCTCTACTTGAGTGATACCTGGAATGTGTCAGACAAATTCTCTTGGGATTATGGTGTGAGATTCTCCATGTTCAATTCAGACAAATTTTATGCAGGGCCGGAAATAAGGGTATCGGGAAGATATATGATTTCCCCTCAGTTCTCTGTAAAGGGTGGATTCAACAGTATGAGTCAGTATGTGCATATGCTTTCCAACTCTGTTGCAATGTCTCCTACGGATACCTGGAAACTTAGCGACAAGGATATAAAGCCTCAGAAAGGTTGGCAGGCAGCTGCCGGTCTTTATGCATCGTTGTTCCAGAACAGGGTTGAGGCTTCGCTTGAGGGGTATTACAAGAGTATGAATGATTATCTCGACTACAAGAGTGGTGCTACCATCATTATGAACCCAAATATAGCGGATGATGTGGTGGCAACCAAGGGGCAGGCTTATGGGGTTGAACTTATGCTCAAAAAACCTATGGGCAAACTTAACGGATGGATCTCATATACTTATTCAAGGGCACGGTTGAGGGAGAGTGGAGACAGGGGGGTAAACACCATAAACGGGGGGCAGTGGTACAGTGCCTCTTTTGACAAGCCACACGATTTGAAACTGGTTGGAAACTACAAGTTCACCCACAGACTCAGCATCTCAGTAAATGCAGATTATACAACAGGGCGTCCTGTAACTGTCCCTGTGGCAACATATTACTATGCCGGAGCCTACAGACTCTATTATACAGACAGGAATTCTTACCGTATAAAGGATTATTTCAGGCTGGATGCTGCGCTGAACATAGAGCCTACCCACAGGATCAAGGCATTTACGCATATGTCGTTTACAATAGGAGTGTATAATGTGACAGGGCGCAAGAATGTGTATTCTGTATATTTTGAAAATGAGGGGAACTCAGGTGTAAAGGGTTATATGCTGAGCATTTTTGGAGCGCAGATCCCTTATGTGAATTTCAATTTCAAGTTTTAGTGGAGGAGAAGATATGATTAGACTTTCAAAGATATTGCCGGTTATTGCCGCTACGCTTGCCCTTGCAGGTTGTGTGTATGATTTTGTTCCCGATGCCAATAAATTGGAGGGGATGAATGGGAGGATTGTGGTTATTGAGGGGGATATTGTGGCAGGAGGCATAACATCTGTAAGGGTGGGGTACACATTACCGTTTATGGGAGGCTTGATATCTGGTGGAATGCTGCCGGGATCAGATTCATTCTGGGATCCTACAACAGGCAGTTATGAATCCTGGAAGGCCAGTGTATGGGTGGAGAGTGAAGATGGAAGAGTTTGGGGGGCACAGTCACAGGAATTGGGTAAATATACCATAGATACAGAAGATCTGGATATTGGCGGCTCATACAGATTGTGTGTATCCATACCTGATAAGGGTGAGTATGTATCTGAGTTCAGGAAAGTGTTGGTAACCCCGCAGATAGACAAACTTTCTTACAGCGTGCCACAAGACAGCAGTTGTGTCCATTTTGAGGTCTCAACCAAAGGGGAGAGCAATGAAACAGGGTATTACAGATGGGAATTTGAGGAGGCTTGGGACAATTCTCCTCAAATTATACCCCAACTGGTCTATTCTCCAACAGCAGGGATGAGATATATCAGTGAGGAGGAGAGAACTTCGCTTGAAGAGTGTTTTATGGTTATGAATTCTACAGAGATAATTATAGCCAATACCGGGAAGTTGCAACAGAACATAATTCTGGGGGAAAGACTCTCTACAATAGATGCATCGGACAACAGGATTGCAAAGGGATATTGCATTACTGTTACCCAAACTTCTTTGGATAAAGAGGGGTACACATATTGGGAGGCTATGAAAAAGAACACCTCAGGTACAGGAGGGCTTTTTGCCCCACAGCCAAGTGAAGTGAGGGGAAATATAAAATCTGTATTGGATCCCGACGAAGTTGTGATAGGATATATAAATGTTACAACAACATCGGAGGAGATGCTCTATGTTACAAGTAAGGAGATTGGAATATATGACAGTATGAAATGTGCCAGGGAGAAGACCTATTACAATGAATCTTTCTGGTCTGTTGCCTACTCCAGCTATGGAATGAGACCGGTCTCGTATTTGAAGACTGAGTTTGGAAATGATATTACAACTGAGGCTCACTGGGCACCCAAAAGGTGTGTTGCACCTGAGAGTTGCACAAAGAAGCCTGAGTATTGGCCCGAAATATAAACAGAGAAGAGGAAGAAGTTATGAGAATGATATTTTATAGCATATTGATGCTTCTGGCTGCGGTAACGGCAAATGATGCCCGGGCGCAGGAGAGGGTTTATGTATCTACAGACAAGGATTGTTATGTGGCGGGTGAGAATATATGGTGTTCTGTATATTGCATTGATTCTTCAAAAGGGGATTTTTCCAGTGTGAGCAGTGTGGCTTTTCTGGAGTTCCATTCTATGAAAGGTGTTGAGGCTACTGTCAAGATACCTCTCATAGAGGGTAGAGGGGGCGGACGGTTGCAGATTCCGCTCAACTTTGCAACGGGCAATTACTCCATAGTTGCCTATACAAGGAGTTCTGGCGGCAATTCACTTGGAGATTTTGAGGGAAGGACTGTAACTGTATTCAATACCCTTACCAGTGATAAGGTAGAGGGAGGTGTTGAGGTGGTAGGGGAAGATATGAATCTTGCACCAGCAGTGTGGAACTGTCGGGAAGATGAAGATAAGATTGCAATAAGGGTGCAGAAGGATGATCTCTCATTGGGGAGCATCCCTGTTGTTCTGGAGAATCTGGAAGATGGGGATATGCAGTTGAATGTTTCTGTATACCACGTGGATGCTCTTGCCGGGGAGTTGGGGCTTGGGGGCTACAACAGCAAGCCTTTGATGCAACGCACCGGTAATTTTGAATCCACCTCCATAATTGATTATGCCGGAGAAACAATCAGGGCAAGGATTATACCTGAGGCGAAGGGTATGGAAGATGCAGGAAACGCAGTGGGAAGGAGGAGATATGTATATATGAGTGCAATGGGAAATACAGATGACCTGTATATAAGCAATGTGGATTCACTGGGTTATGTGACATATCTTACCAACAACATATCGGGGGAGAGGGATCTTGTATTTGAGGTTGTGGATGGCAATATGGGGGCCTATAATGTGGAGATAGATGATCCTGTTTACAGGCATACTCCTGCCAGGATACCTGTTCTCAAGATTTCAAGCAAGATGCAGGATGCTCTGCAGAGAAGGGGAATGCATATGCAGATTGCCAAGAGATTTGAGAGTGATGACAAGTTTGACCTTATGGATATGCGCAACAACTCTTTTTATGGGGCGGTTGTCCCTGTGGTGTTCAATTTGGATGAGTATACGAGATTCCCACTTATGGAGGAGGTTGTAAGGGAGTATGTGACCAACTTGAGGATAAGGAAACAGGATGGCAAGAGGGTGTTCAAGGTGGTATGGGAGTCGGCAGAGGGGGCTTACAAGGTTTCCAAAGGGAATGTTCTGGTATTGCTTGATGGAGTTCCTGTAGAGGATCACTCCAAAATAATTGAGATGGACCCTCTTCTTGTCAGACAGATAGTGATTTATCCGCGCAAATTTGTCCTCAACTATTTTGTGTTTGACGGAATTGTAAAATTCAACACCTACAAGGGGGATATGGGTGGTGTGAAATTGGGTGAGAATGTTGCTGTACTGAGTCATAGTGGAGTGCAGTATCCCCTTGCCTTTACTGCTGCCAAGGTGGCTGGTGATGCAAACTATCCCAACTATAATAATACTATTTATTGGAATCCTCTGGTAACGTTGAAAGGTGGCGGAAATTTTGGTTTCAACTGTGTGCTGCCGGCCTATAAAGGGGAATTCAGGGTTGTTGTTGAGGGGATTGGCAGCAAAGGGACAGGTGTTTACCGTACAGTCACATTTAGTGTGGAGTAAATCATTATGAAATCAATACTTGGAATAGGCAACGCAATAACAGATATCCCTGTCTTTATTCCCAGCAATTCTTTGCTTGAAGAGTTCAAGTTCCTCCCCGGAAGTATGAATCATATTGATGCCCAGGTTATGGCGCAGTTGTGGAAGAGGGTGCAGGGGATGGATCTGAATTATGTGGCAGGGGGTTCTGCGGCAAATACTGTTGCTGCCTTGTCGCACCTTGGACTGGAGTGCCGATTCATAGGGAAAACCGGAGCTGATGCAGTGGGAGAGTCTTTTGACAGGGGGCATAGAGGTGACGGTGTGGATATGTTGCTCCTTAAGGGAGAACAGGAGAGTGGCAGGGCGCTTGCTTTTATATCGGGAGAAAATGGAGAGAGAACATTTGCCACATATCTTGGGGCGGCACTGGAATTTTCTCCGGAAGAACTTGGAGAGGAGATGTTCCAAGGATATGAACTTCTTCATATAGAGGGGTATCTGATGCAGGCTCCCGGAGTAGTGGAAAGGGCAATGGCTATTGCCAAAGGGATGGGGATGAAAATATCCATTGATCTTGGAAGTGCGGGGATTGTAAAGAGGTATAGGGAGGCCTTGCACAGATTGGTGGCAGATTATGCAGATATTGTGTTTGCGAATGAGCAGGAGGCTCAGGCTTTTTCCGGCTTGGAGGGTAAAGAGGGTTTGGAGTATATCCACAGTGTGATGAAACAGCCGGGCAGTATTGCAGTGGTAAAGCTTGGGGGAGACGGGTCTATGATAAAAAAGGGGGATGAAGTGTTAAGTATAGGGGCTGTACCTGCAGAGGTTGTGGATACAACAGGGGCAGGAGATGCTTATGCAGCGGGATTCCTGTATGCATTGTCTTGTGGTGCATCAATGGAGAAATGTGGTGAAACAGGCTCATTTGTGGCCTCTGAAGTTGTATCGGTCGTTGGTCCCAAACTTACAGAAGATAGTTGGAAAGCAATTTTGGTTTGGATAAAATAAAAACTTGATTAACTTTGTATTTAGAATTAATATAAAGTAGAAAATACTATAATGAAGAGAACAATACTTTTGGCCCTGGCAGTGTGTTGCAGTGTGGTATTGGGGGCGCAACAGCTGAAAACTCCCAAATTTGGGAAGAAACTTACATCCCAGCAGGTGGTGGAGTATCTGGCAAGTGATGCGCTTGCAGGACGTAACGGTGGTACGCTTGGGGATACGCTGGCCTCTGATCTTATATTCAGGCAGTTGGAGAAATTGGGTATGCAGCCTTGCAAACAGGTGTTTGAGGTAAAGAAGGAGAATTTGAGTACTTTTAATGTTTATGGCAGCATTCCCGGGCGCAGCGGCAAATATATTGTAGTGGGTGCCCATTATGACCATTTGGGTATGGGTGGCCCGGGGAGCGGCTCCCGCAGGATGGATACTCTGGCAATCCACAATGGTGCAGATGACAATGCATCGGGAGTGGCCGGAATGCTTTATATGGCAAAATATTTTGCAAAGGCCAAAGGGTTGGAGCACGGATTGATATTTGTGGCATTTGGAGCAGAGGAGAAGGGGATTGTGGGAAGCAAACATTTTGCAGGGAACTTGGGTGAGGTTGAATTGTCGGGAGGAAAAAAAATTTCTGCAAAGGATGTTGTGGCAATGGTGAATTTTGATATGATAGGAAATTTGCGTGGCAGGGCAATTACCTTGGGTGGTACAGGTACTGCAAAGCAGATGGATGATATAATTGCAGCAGCAGAGAAAAATTACGGGAATGCCCTTAAGGTAACCCGTTCTGCGCAAGGGCACGGCCCAAGTGACCACTCGGCATTTTATGCAAAGGAGATACCTGTGTTCTATCTTACAACAGGGGCAACAGAGGATTATCATACTCCCGATGATGATGTGCACAAATTGAATTACCCGGGACTTGACTCAGTGGCGACTTTTGCCATAAAACTGGTGGAGCAGGTGCAGAAATATCCTGCCGGATTGGATTTTACAGATACCGGTTCACCTGAGGCAACTCCTATGAGGGCGGCATTTAAGGTTACTTTGGGGCTTATGCCTGATGTTACCGGACAGGTGGAGAATGGCTTGAGGGCAGATATTGTGGTGAAGGGGAAGGCTGCATACAAGGCAGGTCTGAAGAACGGGGATGTGATTGTTAAGATCAATGATATTGACATTAAGAATATAGAGGTATATATGAATGCTCTTGCTACCCTTAAGAAGGGTGAAGTGGCTGTGGTTAAGGTGTTGAGGAATGGGCAGGAGATGACTTTTGATGTTCAGCTTTAATTTGACGGGATTATGAAGAAATTTCTTTTTTGGGTATTGGCAATAGTTATCACACTGGGGGCAAGTGTGTATCAGAGGATGACAGGTCCTACAAATCCCAAGTATGAATCTGTTTGGATAGATGGCAAGGAGTACAAGTTCAAGCTCCCCCGCAGCGGTGGGGAGACCGATTGTCGTGTAGTTCTTAAAGGGCTGGGAGCTAAAGGTGATTCTTCTGATGTGAGTGTTGCCGCAACAATGTTCTGGAAAAAGTATCCGGGCAATGATGAGTTTAAGGCTGAACCAATGCTTCCTGGAGAGGAGGGACTTACAGCATTTCTTCCCGGACAGCCCCAGGCCGGCAAACTTGAGTATTATATGGAGCTGAATACTTATAAGCGTACGGATGATGAGATTACTACCAGCCGTACAATGTTGTGCTATGATGATCCTCTTATTATAAGGTTCAAGGGGGATGTTCCTGCAGGGGTGCTAATTCCACATATTCTATGTATGTTCATCTCTATGTTGTTTGGAGCATACGCCCTTTTGTGTGCCCTTGCAAATATGCCTCAGTACAGGAGATATACTGTACTTTCATTTGCACTGCTTGCAATTGGCGGATTCATTTTGGGGCCAATAGTGCAGAAATATGCTTTTGATGTTTATTGGAGCGGATTCCCTTTTGGCAGTGACCTTACAGACAACAAAACCCTCTTTGCTGGTGTGGCATTGCTCATTGCAATACTTACCGGCAAAAAGAGCTGGAACAGATGGGTAGTGGTGGCTGCAATGATAATTATGTTTGCAATCTTCTCAATACCACACAGTATGAGGGGGTCTGAGTTGAATCACGAAACAGGAGTCATAGAAACAGCTAAATAAAATGGGGGTGGCTTATGAATGATGCCACCCTTTAGTATTCTAGTGTACTGCCACCTATAAACTCCCTCATAACAGAGGTAGGTGGAACGGCAGCGTGTTCGGACGGGTTCATCTCCACTATGTATGAAAGGAATTTGAGAAGCCTAAGACTCTCTGCGTAAGCAGGTGAGTCCGGGCGGATTTTCCTTAGCAGAGGCTCTGCATAGTGCTTGAGCAGAGGCAGCTCATAAATGAGTGAAGAGTTGAACATAGCATCTGCATACTCCTGATAAGGGAAGATGTTCTTGTATTCCCCACTGTGTACACTTGCCCAGCGGAGGATTGTCTGTTCAGCACTTGTCCCCCTGAAATTGTTGTCCCTTACCATTCTGCGGAGCATACGGTTATCTGTAGTGGAAACAGAGTTGTTCTCATCTATAGATAGAGAAGTAAGGGCGGAAGCATAAATCCTGAACTTCTTCTTGCTCTCAATTGAGGATGTAAGGGCAGGATTAAGGGCGTGGATTCCCTCCATTATAAGAATATCATTAGGGGCCATCTTTATTTTGTTGCCCTTATACTCCTTTCTCCCCTCTGCAAAATTGAATGTTGGAATCTCCACCTCTTCTCCGTTGAAAAGCTGGTTGAGCTGGGTGTTCAAAAGATCAAGGTCCATTGCTCCAAGGCACTCAAAATCATAATTGCCGTTTTCATCCTTAGGGGTCTCCTCCCTGTCTACAAAATAGTTGTCCATAGCCAGCACCACAGGATTAAGGCCAAGCACTTTAAGCTGAAGGGCTATACGCATAGAAGTGGTGGTTTTACCGCTGCTCGAAGGGCCTGCCAGCAATATCAGTTTCACATCATCTTTGCGGTTGTATATCTGGTCTGCAATGGCCGCATATTTCCTCTCGTGCAAAGCCTCTGCTATTTGTATCATTTTTGTGCTGTAACCTCCTGCAATGGCGGCATTTACTGTAGCAATATCTTTAACACCAATAATATTGCACCAGTTCTGGTTCTCCTTAAACACATTGAACAGTTTCTCCTGATATTTCACACTCTGCAATCCATAAGGGGGTAAGGTAGAAGGGAACTGCACGCAGAATCCCAAATTGTATTTCATCAGGTTGAACGTCTTTATCTTTCCGGTAGAGTATAGCATAGGGCCGTGGAAAGTGTCAGCGTAGCTGCCAATAAAATATACAGAGACAAAGAACTGCCCAAGGCTCTTGATAAGTTTGGCCTTGTCGTACTGCCTGTTGTTTGTAAACAGTTGCACCGCCTCCTGGTTGGAGAGCTTCTTCTTTACAATAGGGATATCTGCCGCTACAATCTCCTGCATCTTTACCTTTATTCTTGAAACTTCCTCTTCTGTAAGTTCCATTACTTCTCCGGGTGCATCAACAATCTCTCCATACCCGCCATTTGGAAGTGTATAATCCAGTACAAGCAGTTTGTCGGGATAGAGCTCCTTGATTGCTTTCTGAAGCAGAAAATAGATAGACCTCTTGTAGCATCTGCGTCCGTCGGAGTGAGTATAATCCAAGAATTCCACAGTGTGCGACATATAAAGCTGATAGCCCAGCTCCTTAAGCTGATTGTCCACATATGCGGCAAGGGCATCACATCCTGTAATTTTCATTAAATCTGCCAACTCGGTTCCAGGTTTTACCTGATAATATTTGCCGGTATTCTTGCACCAGATTCTAATATTCTCCATAAATATATTTTTAAAGAAGGTCTATCTCTTCAGCCACAACTCAGGATTCTGTTTTGAAGTTCCGTTCCACAACTCAAAATGTAGTGTGGCGGTACTCCCCTGGTTCTCCAAATATCCGATTGTCTCTCCTGTACTGACTTTGTCCCCCACTTTTACACTCACTTTGGCCAATTTGCAGTAAAATGTAAAATACTGTCCGTGTTGGACAAGAATACACTGGTTATACCCGGGGATTGCTATCACCTGTTTTACAATACCATCAAAGACAACCCTTACACTGCTTCCTGGTTTGGTTGATATGTTTATACCGTTGTTGAACGGCAGTTTTACATTTTTAAGGGTTGGATGTGGATGCACGCCAAATTGTTCAACCACAACTCCAGATGCAACAGGGTAAGGGAGTTTTCCCTTATTCAATGAAAAGCTTCCCGACAATTTGGTATTTGCAGAGTACTCTTCAAATTCTTTTTTTCCAATGTCAACTTTTTGGGTTGGGTCACTCCGTTGGGTCTGTTGGGCTTTCTTTGCTTTTTGAGCCAGCTCCTGCTGTCTTTTCATCTCGGCGGCAATCAGTTTTTCAACCTCTTTGGCAAGGCGGTTGGCTTCTTGTCTTTTCTTGGTCAGTTGTGCCTTGTACTGGCTCTGCTTCTTGTCCAATGATTTTGCAACAGCTTTGCTCTGTCTCTCTTCTGCTGTAAGTTTGTTGTACTCTTCCTTCCTCTCATTTTGCTGTGCCAGAGTGCTGCTTTTCAGGCCTTCCAACTTTTTGAGTTCTTTTGTGCGTTCCACCTTAAGGTCCCTAATCTTCTCAGACTGGGCATTTATGCTTTTTGAGTAGTTTTTAAGGTAGCTCCATCTTCTGTATCCCTGGTCAAGAGAGTTGCTGGCAAGGATATACATAAACCACACCTTGGCATCTCTGTGCTTGTAGGCATTGTAAATCATATTCTTGTAGTAATGTTCCAGGGTGTCGAGCCGTTTGTTGAGCAGATTTATATTGTGCCTCATATTGGCAATATCCCTTGTCTGTTGCTGAATTTGGGCATCCAGCTCTGCAATAAGTTTCTTTCGGTTTGCAATCTTTCTTTGTACAAGTACCAGTTCATCCAAAGTGTTCTTTTTCTGCTTTTGGACAGACTGAATCTGATTGTCCAAAAAACTGATGTCTGACTCAAGAGACTTTATTCTCTCTTTGCGGTTTTCAATCTCTTTGGTCTGCCCGTATGTTAGCTGGCCGGCCAGAAAGAAAAGCGGCAAAAACAGAACGACAAATATGGCAAGGCGGTTCTTCATCCTATCTCTTCATTTGGGCTTTACGCTCTTTTATTTTTTCCTCAATTCCAAGAGTGGGGTCCAACTGTTTGGCCTGGTTCCAATAAATGAATGCAAGGTCGTGTTCTCCAAGTTTGTAAAGTACCTCGGCATAATGGTCCAGTATGGCTGCACTCTCTGTACCTCCATACAACATTGCGTGCTTGAACTGGGCTTTAGCCTCAAGGGGCTTGTCCATAAGGAAGAGTATCCAGCCAAAAGTGTCGAGGTAAGTTGGATTGTCAGGCTCAGATTCAATGGTCTTCTTGCTCATCTGGTATGCCTGTTTAAGATTTTTCCCCTGCAGGGCAAGATAGTAGGCATAGTTGTTGAGCACTCCATTCTCATTAGGGTTCAGCTTTAAAGCCTTCCTGTAATATGCAAAAGCATTTTTGCTGTCGTTTTTCTCATAATGCAAATCTCCCAATACTGTGTATGATGTAATGAGGGTGGCAGTGTCTTTGTCTGTTATTGCAATCTTCTCCATCTCCTTGTATGACTCAATAGCCTTGTCTGTCTTTTTCTGCTGGAAACGTGCAATACCTCTCAATTGGGTAAGATCCCTGTCGCCAGGATACTTTTCAAGTGCATCTGAAGCCGCTTTTTCCAGGTTTTCCCACTCCTCCAATTGGTATATTGCCACAACATACTGGAATGCCGTACTGTATTTGTCGGGAAAAAGATCATAATTCTTCTTAAATAGGCTCTTGCATCTTTCATTGTCTCCACCTTGGCCCCAATATGCTGCAAGGAATATGTTGGAGGTTGTGTCTGCCGGATGGACTGCCTCTATTCCAATCATTATTGAATCAAGTTGCGGACGGAACCTCTGTATGAAATTTGGTACTTGGAACACCTGTTTAAGGTACTCAGTCTTCATCTGCGAGTCAACTGAAGGGGACAAGAAGAACGGTCTTATATTTGCGAAATAGCTTGTAAAATCACCCTTAAGTCTGTATACTTCTGCTTTCCCATACATTGCAGGGGCATACTGAGGATCAAGCTTGAGTGCTTTGTTGTAATACTCTATTGCCAATGAGTCGCGGTAGCGCTCTGCATACATATCTGCTATGATGCACTCAATACGTGGGCTCTGGAACTCTTTGTCAAATTCAATCAGATAATTTAGCCCCCCCTCCCAGTTCTGCTCCATACGGTAAATGTTGAAAGAGGTCATTGCCACCGCTTCACTTTTGCCTTGCGCGGCCTCTATCTTCTTAAGCATCTCTCTGGCATTGTCAGTCTCCTGTGCCCCAAGATACAGGTTTATAAGACTATAGTATACAGCAGATTTTTTAGGGTAAAGGGCAAGCAGTTCTTCATACACTTTAATGGCTTCTTTAATCTTCTTGTTCTTTATGTATATCTGTCCCAGCATATCGCGGTACCAGAAATTGGCAGAGTCCAGTTCAATACCCTTTTTAAGGTAAAGTTCTCCCGATACAATATCATCTGTCTTTAATGAGATGTTTGCCAGGTAGTAATATGCCGCATCATTATCTGGGTTTAAAGCAGTGAGCAACTGAAGATGTTCTTTTGCCTTTTGCAAGTCTCCTGTATTGTACTCCTTCATTGCATTAAGGAAAAGGGCAGTTTGTGTGCTGTCATTTATAGTTGTCTGCTGGGCATTTGCTGCCGTATTGAAAATGGAGAAACTTAGAGCAAGCAGTATAAATTTAAAAATCTTAAGATTCATCTTGTAAATATTTGTTGTAATTTACAAATGTAACAAATTCTGTGCTACTAATTTTATTTTTGTATTGCAACTTTTATTGCCATTTTTGCATCTATATATAAGCTGATTAATGGTAAGGAACCTATCAACTGAGTCTGAGGCTGAACTTGTTTCCAAATGCAGGAAGGGAGATGCTGTTGCGCAAAAACAGGTTTACGAGTGGCTTGCCCCTCGTATGTATGCCGTTTGCATCAGATATGTTGGTGATTTGGAAGAGGCAAAAGATGTTCTGCAGGATGGTTTCATTACACTTTTTTCAAAGATTGGCACATATAGGGGCAACGGCTCTTTTGAAGGGTGGGCGAGGAGAATTTTCATAACTTCATCCCTTATGCACCTGAGAAAAAAGGATGCCCTGAAACACGCGGAGGATGTGGAGGAGTATGGGGATGTTATGGCTTCTGACTGCTCTGTTGCAGATAGTCTTGATGCCAGGACTCTGCTGAAGCTCATTGCACAAATGCCGTCGGGATTCAGAACAGTGTTCAATATGTATGCAATTGAGGGGTTTTCGCACCAGGAAATTGCCAAGGAGTTGGGTATTACAGAGGGGGGGAGCCGTTCGCAATTGAGCAGGGCAAAAAACTGGCTTAAAGACAAAATGAAAGATTTTTAGAACAGGATGAATAGAGAAGAGTTCAATAACATAAAGGAAAAGCTGTATGATTTGCAGGTGCCTGTTGATTCAGGGGTCTGGGACGGTATTTCCGGCTCTTTACGCAGACGCAAAAGGGCAAGGCTTTTCTATTGGGCGTCTTCTGTTGCTGCAGTAATAATTGCGGCTTTGTTCATATTTGTCCCTTCTTTGGAAGAAGAGGAGTTCCTTGTGGCTGTGGCGCAGGTGGAAAATGATACTGATGAGCAGATACAAAGATCTGCTGAGGTTGTGGAATACAGGACAAATAAAGTGGCAAATGTTCCCGGAGCAAGCGTGGTGGCGGTATTGGAGGTGGAGAATCCAGTTCAGGAGAGGACAGCTGATGACAATGAGAATGAGAATATGAATGTTGTGTCAGCAAAAGAGGAGAAGAGTGATGATGCCGGCAATTTGTATACAGATGAGTTTGAACAATATATAGCTCAGGCGGAGGTTAAGAAGGAGAGGAAGTATACTGTGGCTTTATCTTCCGGTGTAATCCCAGGAAGCACAGCGAGTGTTTCCGGTTCAATTATCAAGGCAAGCAGTGCCGGTGCAGGAAGTCTCACACAAAGCCATATGATAGAGCAGGTTTCCGATACCAGATACTCGCTCCCATTAAATCTTGGTATCCAATTCCAGTTTGCTTTAAAGCCTAATATGGCATTGGGCGTTGGTGTCAACTATACAATGCTCAGGAGCAGCTATGACTGTCTTATAAACAAGAAGAGCTTTAATATAAAACAGACTCTCCACTATATAGGTATTCCTGTTAATGTTTATGGTCTTGTAGTGGACAAGAACAATTTCAGTTTTTATGTGAATGCCGGTGGTACGTTGGAGAAAGGAATCAGGGCTATGTATCACTTGAAAAGTTATGACACAAGTGAACACAGCAGCGCATCAATTGATGGCGTGCAGTTCTCCATAAATGGTGGATTGGGTGTTGAATACAGATTGAACAACACATTGGGGCTCTATTTTGAACCAAACATTGTCTACTATTTCAATTCAGACATCCCACGCAGTATCCGTACGGACCAGCCGCTGCAAGTTAAGGCAGAACTTGGTTTCAGATTCAGGTTCTAGTCTTCAATCTCAATTGTCCTGTTTCCCTGGTCATCTGCGTATATAAATACTTTAAAGCAGTCGTCGGGAAGAATTTCCTTAATCTTTTCCGGCCACTCAATAAGGCATAGGCCCTCTGCAGAAAAATATTCGTCTATTCCAATATCATAAGCCTCTGCAATTTTGTTTATTCTGTAAAAATCAAAGTGATAGATAGGAAAACCTTTTGCAGATTTGTATTCATTTACAATTGTAAATGTAGGACTGTTTACATCATCACTTACACCAAGAGCCTTGCAAAGAGCTTTTATGAAGGTGGTTTTTCCAGCTCCCATCTGGCCATAAAATGCAAAAATGTTGCTTTGAAGGGGTGATGAGGAGATAAATTCCACAAACTCCTGTGCGGCAACCCCAATCTCCTCAAGGCTTCTTATGTTTATGATTTCTGACATATCAAATTCCGTTTATGTTCAGTCTGAATTGTACTGCTTTTGAAATATGTGCCAAAGATATAAAATCCTCTCCATCCAAATCTGCTATTGTACGGGATATTTTAAGAATTCGGTTGTAACCTCTGGCCGATATGCCCATTTTTGTCATAATTCTTTTAAGGAAAAGTTTCTCCTTATCTCCAATTTTGCAATACTTGCCCATTTTGCCAGGAGGTATCTGTGCGTTGGTGTAGAAGTTTTCTTCTGCATACCTTTTCAACTGTATATCCCTGGCCTTTTTTACCCTTTTGGCAATTTCGCTGCTGGATTCCTGGGCATCCCCACCAAGCCCGACAATCTCAGCAGGAGTTGCCGCTGCTATATTCAGTTGGATATCAATTCTATCCATCAATGGTCCCGACAGTTTTCCGTTGTATTTCATTATTGCACTGCTGGAGCAGGTGCATTGTTTTGCAGGGTCATTCAGATACCCGCAAGGACAAGGATTCATAGCAGCAACAAGCATAAAGGAGGCAGGATAGCAGATACGGCTTTTTGCCCTGCATACCTGAATCTCCCTATCCTCAAGAGGTTGGCGGAGAATCTCAAGGGCACCTCTTCCAAATTCTGCAATTTCGTCGGCAAAAAGAACTCCGTTATGGGCAAGGGAAACCTCTCCAGGGATACCAGCACCTCCTGCAAGTGCCTGAATTGTGGATGTGTGGTGAGGATGTCTGAACGGGCGTTCCCTTATGAGTCCCATATTATCTTTCAGCAATCCGGCTACTGAGTATATCTTGCTGGTTTCCAGCGCCTCCTTTTTCTCCATTGGCGGGAGGATTGAAGGGATGCATTTTGCCATAAATGTTTTTCCAGAGCCGGGACTCCCAATCATTATGGCGTTGTGGCCACCTGCAGCTGCTATTTCCAACCCTTTTTTTGCGAGAACCTGTCCTTTTACATCGGCAAAATCATATTCCCAGGCAGTTCTGGCAATGTATTTCCTTTTTATTGGAATTTTTTGAGAGGCACTGTCGGGAGCAGAGAGAATCTCTATTATTTCACCTAAGTTTCTTGCGGCAAAAATGGTAATTCCATCAACTTCTGCACATTCTGCAGCCGATTCGGCAGGAAGAATGCATCCTTTGAATCCTTGTTCTGCGGCGTGGATGGCTATTGGAAGAGCCCCATTGATTCCTCTGAGTGAACCGTCAAGCGCCAGTTCTCCCATAATCAGAAACTCTCCAAGCCACTGAAAATTTTCTTGCCCGGATGCGGCTATAATGCCCAATGCTATTGCGGCATCAAAAGCTGACCCCTCTTTGCGGAGATTGGCAGGGGCCATATTTATTACAATCTTTTTGCCGGGGATTCTGTATCCGTATTTTCCAAGGGCAGAACTTATGCGTTGCTGACTCTCTTTTACGGCATTGTCGGCCAGCCCTACAAGGTAAAAACAAATTCCATCAGAAACCTCAACCTCTACCGTTACAGTGGTTACCTGCAGGCCGCTGCAACTTGCACAATATACTTTGCTTAGCATTTTTTTGATGCAAAGAAAGGCATAGAGTTGAATACAAAGTGGATAAAAGGTTAAAACTTACCTTACAGGGCAGAAAATATCTCTTCTTAAAAAGAGATATTTTCAGATTTTCTGAACATTATTCAGGTTGGTTTTGCCTTTCTCCATTCTGGAACATTCACTTTTATACAGTTGTTGGGGATACTTGGGCAATATGGAAAGTTCAAGCCGGCATAAGTTTATGTGTATCCGACAGAATTAGCAATTTATTGTGTAACTTGCGCAAAATTTTATGGCAGATGAAAAAGACATTGCAATTGATAGGAGAATATTGGCTGTTAATGCTTAAGGTGTTTCAAAAACCTGAGAAATGGAGAATATTCTTCAAACAGTGTACTGTAGAGGGGCAAAAACTGATACTTGATTCTATACCTCTTATAAGCGTGATATCCATCTTTATTGGAGCAGTGGCTGTAATACAGACTGTAAACAATTTGGAGAGCCCTTTTATTCCCAAAATGTATGTAGGATATATGGCCAGGGAGATTTTGGTGTTGGAATTCTGTTCTACGATGGTTGCACTTATTCTGGCAGGCAAGATTGGTTCAAACATTGCCTCTGAAATAGGCAGTATGAGAATTACGGAACAGATAGATGCTATGGAGATTATGGGTGTAAACTCAGCCAACTATCTTATCCTCCCCAAAATTGTAAGTTCAGTTGTGCTCAGTCCGTTTGTAATGCTTTCAAGTTTTGTGATTGGGTTGTTGGGAGGTGCGGCAATCATTGCTGCAACGGGGGCTGTAACAATGGCCCAGTATGTGGATGGTCTGCAGTTCTCCTTTAAGATACATTACATATATTACAGTATTACCAAAATGGCGGTGTTTACATTTATTGTAACTTCATTGGCATCGTATTTCGGATATTATGCTAAAGGCGGTTCGTTGGGAGTAGGCCGCTCAAGTACAATGGCCATTGTGGCAAGCAGTGTGCTGATTCTGGTTTTTGACCTTGCCCTTACCAAATTATTGCTTTAATAATGATACGAGTAAAAAATCTGTATAAAGAGTTTGACGGAAAAGATGTCCTTAAGGATATCTCCATAGATTACAAACCTGGTGAATGCTCTCTTATAATTGGAGCCAGCGGTTCCGGCAAAACGGTACTTCTAAAAAGTCTGGTAGGTCTGCATACTCCGGAGAAGGGTGAGATATGGTACGGAGACAAACAGTTTACCCAATTGAAGGAGAAGGAGAGAAAAGAGATCCGCAAGGAGATGGGAATGCTTTTTCAGGGAAGTGCACTGTTTGACTTTGCAACAGTAGAGGAGAA
Organism: Candidatus Egerieisoma sp.; assembly: GCA_045645465.1. Lineage (GTDB taxonomy): Bacteria > Bacteroidota > Bacteroidia > Bacteroidales > UBA932 > Egerieousia. The sequence goes on along the minus strand of JAZRIV010000032.1, from coordinate 74,796 downwards.
CATTATGTTCCCGATGGATTTCTTTACCGACTGGTCTCTGGAACAGAAACTGGAGAGGGCCAACTTCTGTCTGAAAAGGGTAAATCTTGAGAACGCAAATAAAAAATACCCCAACGAACTCAGTGGTGGTATGCAGAAACGTGTGGGAATTGCCAGAGCAATTGCCCTTAATCCAAAATATCTTTTCTGTGATGAACCAAACTCGGGTCTTGACCCGACAACCTCAATTGTAATTGACCGGCTCATTCAGGAGATTACACAGGAGTACAACATTACAACGGTAATCAATACCCACGATATGAACTCTGTAATGGAGATTGGAGACAAGATAGGGTTCATTTATAAAGGACGGAAATTGTGGGAGGGGAGCAATAAGGAAATACTTCACTCAGATTGCCCGGAACTCAATGATTTTGTGTTTGCATCCCAAATGGCAAAACAACTGAGAGCGCTGATGAAGAAATAAGGCAGACGCCGTTTATTCTCCTGCCTTTTCAATCAGGTCAAGTACTCTCCTGAAATCGTCCGGATTTTCTTCAAAGTTAAGCTCATCTACGTTAATGATGAGCTTTTTGCCGTCATTGTAGCTAGCAATCCACTCCTCGTAACGTTCGTTGAGACCCTGCAGGTAATCCAATCGTATGCCCGATTCGTATGCTCTTCCCCTTTTCTGTATCTGGTGTACAAGATTTGGAATAGAAGATTTGAGGTAGATGAGCAAATCAGGTGGGCGCACAAGTGAGATCATAAGATCAAACAGAGATTTGTAATTCTCAAAATCCCGGGTACTCATAAGTCCCATTGCGTGGAGGTTTGGGGCAAAGATTCTGGCATCTTCATAAATGGTCCTGTCCTGTACCACTGTGTTTGAAGTATTGTGGATATCTACCACCCCTTTAAACCTTTTGTTAAGGAAATATATCTGCAGATTGAATGACCATCTTTGCATATCATTATAGAAATCTGAGAGATACGGATTAACTTCCACATCTTCATACTTGGCCTCCCAACCATAATGCTCTGCAAGCATTCTGGTAAGTGTTGTTTTGCCGCTTCCTATATTTCCTGCAATTGCTATGTGCATAACTTTCCTTTTACAGATACAAAAGTATAAAAAATAAATGATATAATTATTTCCTTCTTTATTTGTACTTTTGTAGGATTAATTGTGTTAATGATACACTTTGCGGAAAGGAGTTTTGTCACTTGCACCGCAGAGGTATTGGAACAGATAAGACAAAAAACATTATGATACAAGTTAAGACATTTTATTTCAACGATTTGCGAGAGTGCTGCTATGTGCTTTATGATGATACAAAAGAGTGTGTGATCATAGATCCAGGAATGCAGAATGAGAATGAGCAGAAAAGGCTTGTGAAGTTCATAGAGGAGAACGGCCTGATTCCTGTAAAACTGCTTTGTACACACGGCCATTTTGACCACGTAATGGGTAATGCTTTTGTTACTGCAAAATGGGGTATTCCAACTTATATACATAAAGATGATGTAGGTCAGTTGGAGAGGGCACAGCAATATTGCCAGATGTTCGGTTATACAATTGAGCGCCCTCCGGTAGAGAATATGGTGAATGTAAATGATGGGGACAATGTGACATTTGGAAATTCATCGTTGCAGGTTATCCACTCCCCAGGCCATACAAGAGGAGGAGTCTGTTACTATTCTGCTCCCGACAAATTTATCATTACAGGTGATTCCCTTTTTCAGGGGAGCATTGGCCGTACAGACCTTCCCGGTGGAGATTATGATGCCCTTATGGAGAGTCTGTTGAATAAGGTTTGCAAGATTGCAGATCCGTTCAGCAAAGTTTACCCCGGACACGGCCCGGAGACCTCAATAGGGCACGAACTTAATACTAACCCATTTTTAAGATATGAGTAGGATGAAAAAAACTGTTTTGGTTTTAGTCGCCTTTGTGGCTTTTTGCGGCAGTGCATTTGCACAAAACTCTGAGAACGGTTTCTTCTCATCGTTTTGGGGAGGTGAAACCCGACAGCAGGAGCCTCCCATACAGAATGTTGTAATTCCAAAACTTCCCGAAGAGGCTTCATTTGCAGGAGAGAGAGTCCCTCTGGAGTATTTTGATGTAAGGGAAAGTCTCCAGAGAGAGATGCTGATTATAAATTACTGGCACGGAAGCCTTTCTTATATTGTTCAGTTGAGCGGAAGATACAAGGATATGATTTGCAAGATTTTACGGGAAGAAGGTGTGCCTGAGGACTTTTTCTATCTGTGTGTGGCAGAGAGTTCTTTGCAGCCGCAGACTTCTCCTGCAGGGGCAAAGGGGTACTGGCAGTTTCTCAGCGGCACGGCAAAGGATTATGGACTGGAAGTTGGTGCTGAGGTAGATGAGAGATACAATTGGGAGAAGGCTACCCGTGCAGCTTGCAAGTATTTTAAAAAAGGTTACGAGAAGTACGGTAGCTGGACTCTTGCTGCAGCATCCTATAATGTGGGAATGGCAAATATCAACAGCCGCATAGGTTACCAGTCTCTGGATAACTATTATGATATGCAGTTGCCGTTGGAGACCGCAAGATATGTTTACAGGGCAATTGCTTTTAAGACAATAATGAACAATCTTAAAGATTACGGATTTAACATTTCAGAAGACGATTTGTACAAACCTGTTGAGTGTAAGGTGGTTGAAGTTAAAGGGCCTGTTGCCAACTGGAGTGAGTTTGCCAGGGAGCACAACACCAACTTCAAGATGATAAAGATGTTCAATGAGTGGATACGCTCCAACAAACTTACCAATAAACTTGGGAAAACCTATAAAGTGCTTGTGCCGGTAAGCAGAGAAGCTGCCAGGGATGAGTAGAAGGATGGCATAAATGGGAACAGGGATAAAATTATCGGGAAGAGATTAGGAATGTAATGGATTCAATAGAGGTTACAGGTGCAAGAGTGCACAATCTTAGAGGGGTGAATGTTTCCATTCCGCGCAACAAGCTTGTTACGGTTACAGGGTTGAGCGGCAGTGGCAAATCTTCATTGGCTTTTGACACAATTTATGCGGAGGGACAGAGACGTTATATGGAAACCTTGTCTGCATACGCAAGGCAGTTCATTGGTATACTGGAACGTCCTGCGGTAGATTCCATTACGGGACTCAGTCCCATTATTGCAATTGAGCAGAAGACTACCGGTAAGAATCCCCGTTCTACTGTAGGTACAATTACGGAGATTTATGATTTCTTGCGTTTGCTTTATGCAAGGGCCTCTGTAGCATATTCTCCAGCAACGGGGAAACCAATGGTAAAGTACACCAATGAGCAGATAGTATCCCTTATACTGGATGAATATGCCGGAAGGAAATGTATTGTTCTGGCTCCGTTGGTGGTTGGAAGGAAAGGCCATTACAAAGAGTTGTTTGAGTCTCTTGTAAGGAAAGGTTACCAGCAGATAAGGATAGACGGGGAGATGTTCTTCCTTGCAGATGTCACTCCTCTCGACCGTTACAAGACTCACTTTATAGAGCTTGTAATAGATAAGCTGGTTCCGCATCAGGAGGATTACAAACGTATAGCCAATTCCGTTGAGCAGGCTTTGGAACAGGGAAAAGGGACAATGGCCATTCTTGATTTTGATAATCAGGAGGATATTGACACTGTTCCGTTGAGGTTTCTGAGCAAACATCTTATGTGTCCGGAGAGTGGTATTTCGTTCCCTGAGCCTGCACCGCATACATTCTCATTCAATTCTCCGCAGGGTGCCTGCCCAAAATGTAAAGGTTTGGGTTACATTTCCCGGATAGATATGACCAAGATTATCCCCAATCCATCCAAGAGTATTCTGCAGGGGGCCTTTGAACCTTTGGGACCATATAAGGACAACAACTGGTTCCGAATTCTGGAGAGTATGGCCAAGGTACACGAGTTTTCACTGAATGTGCCGGTGAGGGAGTTGCCGCAGGAGGTGATTGATATGATTATATATGGTACAGATGAGCTCTTTAGGGTGAGTCTTGCCGATGGAACCCAGCTTGCACCATTTGCCGGGGTTATATCAAGGCTGGAGCAGAACAATGAGGAGTTGAGTGAGAAGAAAGAGCGTTTTATTGAGGAAGTGGAGTGCCCTGAGTGTGGGGGTAACCGTTTGAAAAAGGATGCCCTGTACTTTAAAATAGATGAGAAGGATATAGCACAGGTAAGTGCATTGGATATAGACCAGCTGGCACAATGGATTGGAACTCTTCCCGACAAATTGTCCCCTAAGCAGAACCTTATAGCCCAGGATATCCTTAAAGAGTTGGGTGATAGAGTAGGATTTTTGCAGCAGGTAGGATTGAATTATCTCTCATTGGGCCGCGCTACCCGCAGTCTTAGCGGTGGGGAGAGCCAGCGGATCAGACTTGCCACCCAGATAGGAAGCAAGCTGGTGAATGTGCTGTATATTTTGGATGAGCCGAGTATAGGACTCCACCAGAGAGATAACCGCAAGCTGATTGCCTCTCTAAAAAAGTTGCGGGATGAGGGTAACTCTGTAATGGTGGTGGAGCACGATGAAGAGATGATTAGAGAGAGTGACTGGCTGATAGACCTTGGTCCCGGGGCTGGTGCCCACGGTGGCAAGTTGCTTTATAACGGCAAACCGGAGGAAGTTTACCGTATGCCTGTGGAAGAGTTGCAGAAACTCAACAGCTTTACCGCAGATTACCTCAGGGGGGTACGAAAAATAGAGATACCTGTATCACGCAGCATTGGAAACGGCAAGTTACTGGAACTTTTTGGAGCAACCGGCAACAATCTTAAAGGGGTAGATTTAAAACTTCCTTTGGGATGTTTTGTGGGGGTTAGCGGAGTAAGTGGCAGTGGTAAGTCTACACTCATAAATGAAACATTAATGCCAATTTTGAGCAAACATTTCTACCGCTCATTGGCAAATCCGCTGCCATATGCAGAAATCAGGGGGCTGGAGAATGTAGACAAACTTATTGTAGTGGATCAGAGCCCAATAGGACGTACTCCACGCAGTAATCCTGCAACCTACACAAATGTGTTTGGAGATATAAGAAAACTCTTTGAAAATACTCCCGATGCCAAAGTGCGAGGGTTTAAGGCAGGGCGTTTCTCTTTTAACGTAAAGGGGGGGCGTTGTGAAACCTGCAAGGGAGCTGGAGTAGAAACAGTGGAGATGAACTTCCTTCCAAGTGTGTATGTACATTGCAAGGAGTGTAACGGAAAGAGATATAACCACGAGACTCTGGCTGTAAAATATAAAGGCAAGAGCATAAACGATGTGCTTGAGATGACCATTTCAGAAGCGGTTGAATTCTTTGAACCGGTACCGTCAATTGCCCAAAAGATTAAGGCTCTTGATGATGTGGGGCTGGGATACATTAAACTTGGCCAGCCGTCTACAACGTTGAGCGGAGGAGAGAGCCAGAGGGTGAAACTTGCCACTGAATTGTCTAAAAAGGGGACCGGCAACAGTATCTATATTTTGGACGAGCCTACTACGGGATTGCATTTTGAGGATATAAAAATTCTGCTGGGGGTTCTGCACAAAATTGTGGAACAAGGTAATACTGTTGTAGTAATAGAGCACAATCTTGATGTGCTCAAATGTGTGGACTGGTTGGTAGATATGGGACCCGAGGGAGGTGCAGGAGGCGGGCAGATTATCGCACAGGGTACCCCTGAACAGGTAGCTGCCTGTAGGGAGTCGTATACAGGACAGTTCCTTAAGGAGATATTGGGGTAGCATGAATCTTCAGTAAACAAAACAAGGCGGGTGACTCTTAGGTCACCCGCCTTGTTTCTGTCGGGAAGAAAATACTAGTTCTCCGGGTATAGCAGGTAAGGTTTTCTCTCCTCTTTAAATTTCTCCACATCCTCTGTCCACATTGCCTCAATTTCTTTGGCAGACTTACCCTCTTTAATCATTTTTCTTACGTATGCCTGACCAATCTCAAGCTCAAACATATTGCGGAAGAAGTGGTCTCCAAGGTTGAGGTTGGTGTAAGCATCAACTATATATTCAAGGTTGATGCCATCTGCATTGATCTGCTCAATTGAAGGGGTGGTTGTAAGGTCTACGCCCCAGCACTCTTTATCCAATAGAGGAGGGTTTTTTGCTCCAGGGATGCTTCTTGGGGTGAAACTGTATTTGTAGCCCAACATATTAGGGTGGCCGTACATCTGGAATGCCTTTGCTGTTCCTCTACCCAAGCTCACAGGTGTTCCCTCAAAATAGCAGGTTGACGGATACAGATAGATAGCTCTCATATCGCCCAAGTTTGGAGATGGTTTGATAGGCAATCTGTAAAGTTTTGCGTGGGTGTAGTTCTGGCATTTTACAACCTTAAGGTCTACTTTCTTGCCTGCCGCATCTTTGTGGCCGTGTTTCAGCCAGTCTTTTTCGTTTGCCATATATGCAATCTCACCAAGTGTCATACCGTGTACAACAGGGATTGGAAGGCTTCCAACACCAGATTTGTATTTCTCCATATCAAGGATAGGACCGTCTACATAAAATCCGATAGGGTTAGGGCGGTCAAGTACAATGAACTCTTTGCCGTCAATTGCACAAGCGGCCATCATTTTAACCATTGTTACATAGTAAGTATAGAATCTTACACCTACATCCTGGAGGTCAAATACAAGTACATCAAACTCTTTCATTACCTCTGGAGAAGGTTTGCCGGTTTTCCCCTCATACAATGAGCGGATTGGAATACCGGTTTTAGGGTCAGTTGAGCTTGAAACGTGTTCGCCGGCATCTGCATCACCTCTAAAGCCGTGCTCCGGTGACATAATGCAGGTAACTTTTACATTATGAGCCAAAAGTGTATCCAATACGTGAGCAGTGGCAGATGCCATACCAGACTGGTTTGAAAGCACGCATACACGTTTTCCCTCTACAAGTTTAAGGTACTCCTCTACCTGCTGTGCTCCGGTAAGGATATCTGTTGCATAGTTCATATTCTCCTCTCCAGGGAATGTTCCCATTGCATTGCTTGGAGCAGGGGTTACTTCAGGAGTCTGCGCTGCTGCCTGATCCTGAGTTTGTCCGCAGGCGCATAGTGTAAGTGATACAACTGCAGCTGCAAGTGTGGTGAATAGTTTTTTCATATCTGTTGTTTGTTATTGTCTGAATGCAAAGATATTTAAAAAAGTTGAGTTCAGGCAAAAAGCTATCCGCGTATAATCTCAATCTCGCTGCCAAGCCCTACCTTTATTATCTGTGAAGCACTGTGGGTGCATTTACCCTCAAATTTAGGGGCAACAACCAAATCAACAGCATCCTTTATCTGTTGAGGAATCTCCTCAAATGTTACAGGAGACTTTTCTCCCGACAGATTTGCAGATGTGGAAACTATTGCCTTGCGGAATTTGTGGATGAGCTGGTGGCAGAACTCATGGTCTGGAATACGAATGCCGGCTGTACCGTCTTCTGCAATTACATTTTTTGCAAGTCCCATTGCTCCAGGGTATATGATTGTCATTGGCTTGTCATTTACCTCAACAAGGGAGATTGCAATTTCAGGGATCTCCTTTACATATCTGCCAACCATATCCAGGTCTGCCACAAGAGTAATGAGGCTTTTGCTGTCTGAACGCTGCTTGATCTTAAAGATTTTCTCCACTGCCTGCGGGTTGGTTGCATCACAACCAAGTCCCCAGATGGTATCTGTAGGGTAAAGGATTACTCCCCCCTCTTTAAGTACTTTTATTGCTGCATCAATTTGTTCTTTCATATAGTTCATTTTAATTGATTTTCACTAGTACTCAATTGCACATAAAGTACACTCCGGCAACTGCAGCAACTGCAGCAGTTTCTGTGCGGAGACGGGACTCTCCAAGGGTGAGGGGTTTGAAACCGGCCGCTACGGCGGCATCAACCTCTGCAGGGGAGAAGTCTCCTTCCGGCCCAATCAGAATTGTAAGATGAGGCATAGCATCTGCCGTACCACAAGCCTGAGCCACTGCCTGTGCAAGTGTTATTTTTTCTTTCTCTCCGCAATAGGCAATCAGTTTTATCCCAGGTAATGCAGAGGAGTCTTTTATGAATTGCTTTACTGATACGGCATCAGAAAGCTCGGGAACACCCCCTTTCAAGGATTGTTTGGCAGCTGAAACCAAAATTTTCCCAAGACGCTCAGGCTTGATAACCTTGCGCTCTGAGTGTTCTCCAATTACCGGTACTACGGTGTCCATACCCATTTCGGTAGCTTTCTCAAGGAACCATTCATAGCGGTCTATATTTTTTGTGGGGCATACTGCCATTGTAAGGTTATAGTTGTGTGCCCCAAAACCATCCTGTATCTCCTCTATAGAGCATACCACCTGCTTCCCGCTCTCAAGTATTTTGCAGGTATACAAAGCTCCGCTTCCGTCAATAACTTTTATTGTATCACCTGCGGTATGTCTGAGCACCTTTGCGCAGTGTCTGCTCTCCTCTTCTGTAAGGGTGCATAATCCGTTCTCTATTTCTGTTGAATAAAAAAGTTCCATATTACAAATTTACGAAAGATTTGTAATATGGATATCATTCCCTATTTTAAATTATAGTTTTATCTTTGCCGTATGAAGACAACAGTTAAGATATAATTTATAGCTATAATATATGACACAAATTAAATCACAACGTTATGTGGCACTTGATGTGCTAAGAGGTATGACCGTTGCAGGAATGATTCTTGTAAACAATCCTGGTTCCTGGGGTCATATTTTCCCTCCTTTGGCTCACGCCAAATGGGCAGGATGTACTCCAACAGATCTTGTGTTCCCATTCTTCCTGTTTGTAGTGGGAGCAGCAATGGCATTCTCGTTTGCAAAATACAATGAGGGGCTTACTAAAGAGAGTGTAAAAAAGCTTGTTAAAAGAGGTATCCTTATTTTTCTTGTTGGTTTTGGTCTCAACTGGTTCCCTTTCTATCCAACCAGCCCTAACCCAAATCTTTCTGTTTGGGAGAATTTCATTTACCGTCTGGAGCATGTGCGTATAGTTGGAGTATTGCAAAGAATAGCAATGTGCTATGTGCTTGGCGGTTTTGTGGCACTTTGGTTGCAGAAGTCAAAGAAAATCATAACAGCAATGGCTGTACTTATGGGGTTGCATTGGCTTATCCTTTGGCTGATAGGAGATTCTTCGGCGGAGCTGGTAAATGGTGCTGCGGGAGCATTCTCCCTTGCCGGACAAGGTGCAGATGATATAGACCTTGCAATTTTTGGTGTTGACCATATTTACAAAGGATTTGGTATCCCATTTGATCCTGAGGGATTGCTTGGTGCATTGTCCGGGGCTTGTACAGTATTGCTCGGATATCTTATCGGGAAGAAAATACAGCAGACTCCGGAGAAGATTGATGTTGTTGCGCAACTTTATACAATTGGTCTTTGCTGCCTTGCAGGCGGTTTGGTGTGGAGTATCTGTTACCCAATCATTAAAGCTCTCTGGACCGGTTCGTATGTCCTTTATGCTGGCGGCTGGAGTATAATTATGCTTGCATTCTTCATTTATCTTATAGATATCAAGGGGAAGGAGAAGGTGTTTACCCCATTTAAGGCAATGGGTATGAATCCGCTGTTTGCTTTTGTGATGGCTGCTCTTTTTGCAAAGGTGCTTGGCCAGATTATCAAATGGAAAACCACAATTGTTATGGCCGACGGTGCAGTTAAGGAGAAGAGCTGGAGCGTGTTGAGCTGGTTCTACAACAATGTGTGCGTGGCTATTGTAGGAGAGAACAACGAGGTGTCTTCACTAATGTTTGCCCTTGTTTATGTGGCAGTGTTTACAGCTATGGCAATGTGGCTTTACAAGAAGAAAATTGTGATTAAACTTTAAGTTAAGGCCTTATGGCATATATAGGATTGATTTCAGATACTCACGGAGTTTTTGATGAGAAACTGCGCAAGTTCCTGGAACCTGTAGATGAGATTTGGCACGCAGGAGACTTTGGAAATATTGAGACTGCAGATGCAATTGCTGCGTACAAGCCCTTGAGAGGTGTGTATGGCAATTGTGATGACCACACTGTAAGGTTGGCGCACCCGTATGTGCAGTTTTTTGAGATGGAGGGGATGAGGATTCTTATGATGCACATAGGAGGTTATCCGGGGAGATATGATTTTAAGGCATTCCAACTTATAAATGCCCATCTTCCCGATATATTCATCTGCGGTCACTCCCATATACTTAAAGTGATAAATGATACAAAATACAGAGTACTCACCATTAACCCCGGTGCTGCAGGAATACAAGGATTCCATAATGTGAGAACTGCTTTGAGATTCCGTATAGAGAATGGTACCATAAAGGATATGGAAGTGGGTGAGTGGGAAAAGAAATTATAATACCTAACACAATACAATATGAAAAAATTGTTTCTAATTATTGCTTTGGCGGTTTGTTCTTTTGCTTATGCACAGCAGACACCTGTAACAAAAGCAAATTATGACCTGGCAGAGAGATTCTCTGCAAAAAAAGTTGGCCAAATGGTTTTCTCTACAGATGTGAGACCTAACTGGTTCAAGAATTCAGACAAGTTCTGGTATACATATAAAACTACAAATGGTACAGAATACTACATTGTAGATCCGGTTGCCGGTACTAAGAAAAAAGCGTGGGATATGGGTAAACTTGCAGCCCAGATCTCTTCAATTACAAAAGATCCTTTTGATGCACAGCATCTTCCAATAGAAAAGCTTGAACTTACAGATAATGATAAAGCTTTTGAGTTTGAAATAAGGACCTCAATAATGGTCCCTAAAAAAGAGAAACCGGGAGAGAAAAAGCCAGCTAAAGGAGCTAAGGAGAAAAAAGTCTTCCGTTTCAAATATGATATTGCTTCAGGCAAGCTTACAGACATTACAGAGCAGGAGAAAGAGAAGGATTATCCAAGATGGGCAAGTATTTCTCCCGACGGGAAATATGCCGTATACGGAAAGAACTACAACCTTTGGTATATGGATATGGAGAACCTTAAAAAGGCAATGGAGAATGAGAAAGATTCTACAATTGTAGAGTTCCAGCTCACAAAAGACGGCACCAAAGAGTTCCCATACGCAGGAAGGGGTATGTATGGTGGAAACCACGAGGAGGATACCACTAAACGTACCGGTGCAGGACTTGCCTGGTCTCCTGATTCAAAACATTTTGCAATTACCAGAAGTGATATGAGCAATGTTAAGGAGTTGTGGGTAATTGATGTACTTGCAAATCCACGTCCAAAATTGGAGGGTTACAAATATCAGATGCCTGGAGAGCCTGGTCCTAAAGCCCATATGTACTTGTTTGATTTTGCGGCAAAAACTTCAAAAACAATAAATGTAGATGCATTTAAAGACCAGTCTGTAGGTATCCTTAGAGAGCCTGTAACCATTACTGAACGTACCTATATGGATTGGGTTCCTGCCAAATGGTTGGGTGACAATACCAAGTTCTACTTTGAGCGTCAGAGCAGAGACCAGAAGAGGGTAGATATCTGTTCAGTAGATGTGGCTACCGGAGAATGCAAAATTGTTTTGCACGAAGAGTTGAACACATATGTAGAGACAAGGGACCCTGAATTCTTCAATAATGGTTCTGAGTTTGTATTCTGGTCGGAGAGAGACGGTTGGGCGCATTTGTATCTGTATGGTGCTGATGGTACCCTTAAGAACCAGATTACAAGCGGTGAGTTCCACGTAGACCAAATATTGGGTGTAGATGCAGCCAAAAGAGTTGTATACTTTACAGCTTGCGGAAAAGAGAAGGGAATTAACCCTTACTATATGTATGCATACAGTGCAAACTTGGACGGCAGCAATGTGAAACTTTTGAACAAAGGAGACTTTGACAACAAAGTGAATATGTCTGACGACAACAAATACTTTGTAAACAACTACTCAAGAGTGGATTGTACCCCTAAAACTGCCCTTTATGACAACACAGGCCGTAAAATTATGGATTTGGAGGAGGCCGATTTGAGCCAGTTGTTTGCCCGTGGATACAAATTTCCGGAGATTTTTACAGTTAAAGCAGGTGACGGCATTACAGACCTTTATGGTGTAATGTACAAACCTTTTGATTTTGATTCAACCAAACTTTACCCTATCATTGAGTATGTATATCCTGGTCCTCAGACAGAGGCCAACAACTCATCCTGGACAAAAAGTATGGATAGAGTTGACCGACTTGCACAGCTTGGATTCATTGTTGTAACTGTAGGTAACAGAGGAGGACACCCTAACCGTTCAAAATGGTACCATAACTTTGGTTACGGCAATCTTAGAGACTATGGTTTGGAGGACAAGAAAGTTACTGTTCAGCAGTTGGCAGCGCGCCATCCATTCATAAATGGGAACAAAGTTGGTATTCACGGCCATTCAGGTGGAGGATTTATGTCTACAGCTGCAATCCTCAAATACCCAGACTTCTTCTCGGCAGCTGTATCTTGTGCAGGTAACCACGACAACACTATATACAACCGCTGGTGGAGCGAGCAGCATCACGGAGTATTGGAGGAGGTATCGGAGAAGGGTGACACCACTTTCAAATACAGTATCAATACCAACCAGCAGTTAGCAAAGAATTTGAAAGGCAATCTGTTGTTGATTCACGGTGATATAGACAACAACGTGCATCCGGGTAATACAATTAGAGTTGTTGATGCACTTATCAGAGCCAACAAACGTTTCCAGATGCTTATCCTTCCTGGCCAGAGACACTCATTTGGTGATATGACAGAATATTTCTTCTGGAGAATGGCAGACCATTTCTGTGAGTATCTGATTGGAGATTCGCAGAAAGAGCAGATAGATATCAAACAGATGAATAACAATTAGTTAGAAGATTCATTCCAATAGTACAAAAGGGGCAGGTTTAATCTGCCCCTTTTTATTATTTCACACATGTATTCCCTGTGTGTAATTATATTATGCTCATTTTCTGATTATTGCGCGAATTGTGTAAATTTGGTATATTAAAAATTTTGATTACCTTTGTCGCCGTTTTTAACTAAACCTATAAAAAATGAGATTCAGAAAATTAGCAAACAAAATGGTTCTTGTTGCAGCAGCAGTACTTTCTTCACTTACTGCAAATGCAGAGGGATACCAGATTAATTCACAAAGTGCAAGACAGTGGGGTATGGCCCACACTGGTACAGCTCTTAAACTTGGTGCAGAGAGCATGTTGTTCAACCCTGCCGGTATGGCATTCATGAACTCAAAATTTGACATTTCACTTGGTACAATAGCAATCAAATCTAAAGTAGACTTTGAGCAGGGCTTTTATACTCATCAGACAGACAACCCGCTAAGTACACCTATTTACGGATATATTGGTTACAAACCTTGCAATAACCTTGCATTTGGTGTAAGCCTTACAAATCCTGCAGGAAACTCTTTGGTATGGGGTGACAATTGGGCAGGATCAACTATGATTCAGGATGTTTCTCTAAAAGCATTCAGCATCCAGCCAACCATTTCTTACAAGATTGCTGATATTGTAAGTATTGGAGCGGGTCTTATGATTGATTTTGGTAGTTTCAGCCAGAATAAAGGTCTTGTGGCAGTAGGCGGTTTTGATGCCCTTGGCTCACTTGCTCAGGGACTTTCTTCTTTTGTTCCAGGTTTGGATGCAGTTCCTGGTGCAATTGCAAGCTTTGCAGGCCAGACACCTGTTGCAATAGGATTGGAAGGAAAGTCAAAAGTTGCTTATGGCGTAAACTTGGGTATTATGGTCAATGTTTCACCAAAAGTTACAATTGGTGCAACTTACCGTTCTAAAATGAAATTGTCTGTAGAGGATGGTTCAGCAGCATTGAAATATGCCAATTCAAATGCACAGGCTTTGGTAAATATAGTTTCAAACTTTGATTTGCAATCTCTTGCAGGCTCATTGCCACCAGCTGTACTGCAGCAGATTCCTGTAGATGTACTTAAACAGACTCAGGCTAACCTTACATCAATGAAATATCTTGATGGTGCAACATTCTCTGCCCAGATGCCAATCCCAAGCATCTTCAGTGCAGGTATAACATACAAACCAACAGAGGCTTGGACACTTACAGGAGAGGCTCAGTTTACCGGCTGGAGCGCATACGACAAATTGGATCTTGTGTTTAAAACAGCTGCAGGTGAGATAACCCAGTCATTTGAGAAAAACTACAAAAATACAGTAGCAGTAAGAGTTGGTGCGGAGCGTGTAATCTCAGACTTCTTTACTGTAAGAGCTGGTGTATATATGGATACCCCTCCAGTACAGATGGACAACTACAACCCTGAGACTCCAAGTGCAAACTCATACGGCGTAACTGCAGGTGCAACTTTGAACCCGACCAAATTCTTGGCAGTAGATCTTGCTGTAGGATACCTTAGAGGTGAGAAAACTACAGGTTCTTACGACAATGGCAACTTTGTAGCAGATTACACTAAGAGTGCCATTATGCCAGGTCTTGGTTTGAGATTCAAATTCTAAGAGATACAAAACCTAAATTTAACCTTACTACAAAACGGAAGCCTGCGGCTTTGGTAACAATACCGGTGCCGCAGGCTTTTATTTTTTAGAGTACGATACTTGAACTTATAGGGTAATGGTCTGATAACCTGACCTTGTGAACCGTATGGTCAAGACATTCTGCTTCTTGTGGTACAATAAGATAATCTATTCTAAGCAACGGCCATATAGGGATAAACGATGCCCCAAACCCTTTTCCAGCCTCCTTAAAGGTATCTTTGCGTTGCCTGGCAAGGGTATGGTATGTATATGACATAGGTGTGTCATTAAAGTCTCCGCAAATTATGGCACTATGTGAGGTTTTGTTTATATGTTCAATTATGCTCCCAACCTGCTCTGAGCGCTTGATGAAAGTACCTTTCATCTTTTCGTGGGTCTCAACAATATCTCGGGTAATCTCATCTCTGTCAAGTTCATTGTTCCCCGCAAACTTCTGTGCAAGGGTTGTAAATGATACGTTATATGATTGCAGGTGGTTGTTGTATACACGAATGGTTCTGCCATAATGTTTTATGTCTGCAAAAATTGAGAGGTTTGTACTGTTGGAGAAACTGATTCTCCCTTTTTCACCTATTGGGAATTTACTGAGTATAATGTTTCCAAAGAGTTTGCCGTTACGGGCTTTAAAAAGGTGGTAGTGGCGGTAGGGGTACTGGCTGTAGATTGTGTCGGCCTGAATGTAATTCTCTGCAAAGAACTCCTGAAGACATAATATGTGTGGGTCCTCTTCTGTAATATGTTTCCCAATTTCTTGGCGGCACTCTTCTCTGTCAAGTTCTCTCTCAGAAGAGGAGAACATACCCACATTATAGCTCTCTATTTTAAGTTCAATCCCCTCCTTCTCAGCTTCATTGTTGTACCCTATTTTAAAGAACAGCTCTGAGTAAAGTATTGCTGGAAGTATAGCTACAAGGGCAATCCATGCACTGGCACTCCTGCGGAGCACTGCCGCCAGAAACAGCAGCAGGTTTATAGCCAGAATAGGGATAAAATAGAGTCCGAAAAAAAGCGGCAGAGCAAATTTTGAAGGATTTACATATACGGAAAGGTAAGAAAGGAACATAGATGCAGCAGCTGCAATCAGGATTATCCTGAAGACAAGTCCAAACAAAAAGGGAGATTTTTTTCTCTCCCCGCTCTTTCTCCTCGATCTCATCAGTAGTACATTCTATTGTTCTTTTTCCAATACAGGATGAGGAAGAATCCAAAGATCATACCCCCAAGGTGTGCAAAATGAGCCACATTTCCACCTCTTCCCGACAATCCCAGCATTAACTCCAGCGCACCAAAAATAAGTACAAACCATTTGGCCTTAAGGGCAACCGGAGGGAATATCAGCTGCATCACATTGTTAGGGAACAACATTCCATATGCCAGCAACAGACCATAAATTGCACCCGATGCACCCACGGTTGGGGTGGTAAGCAATGCCTGTATATTGGCCTGTGCATAAATGTTACCTGCATTTACCTGTGCAATGTATCCCTGAAGCTGCAGGTACATTACTCCCAAGTGGAGCAGCGCTGCACCCAATCCTGTAACAAAGTAGTAGAGCAGGAATTTCTGCCCTCCCCATATCCTCTCAAGTACAGAGCCAAATATGAACAGGGTATACATATTAAACAGAATATGGGTAAAGCCTCCGTGCATAAACATATGTGTTACAAGCTGGAACGGCTTGAAGAACGGTGATTTGAAGTAGAACAGGGCAAAATGCTCATACATAAAATTGCCGGTAATTATTGTAATGAGATACATTACAACATTTATCATCAGAATGTTCTTTACAACGGGAGGTATGCTCCCCAAAAATGAATTACCTCTAAACATTTTCCTAAAGTTTGTTGGCCAACTCCTCCATAGTTATTATTGCCATTACAGGGTGCCCTTGAGGGGTTCTGTTAGGCTCTTTACAGGCAAACAAGGAATCTATAAGTTCCTGAGCCTGCATATTCCCCATAGAAGAAGGTCTTGTTATGCCAGATTTGCGTACCATATCCAGCGCTATCTTTTCTTTAATCTCTTGCCCAAAATCCTTGCCAATCTCCTGTAAGTCTGCTATAAGGGCATCAACACATTCATTAGCAGGGAGATTGCTCTCTGTAAAAATGGCAGGAGTGCCATATATTACAACACAATTGTCTCCAAATGAACGGATATCAAAACCAAGGTTCCTTATCTGCTCCTGATGTTCCATAAGCACCTGGTATGAATTATGGTCCATATCCATTGTCTGAGGAAACATCTGTTCTTGAACAGGCTGGTTCCCAACAGTTACAGACTGCAGATACCTCTCATAGAATATTCTCTCTCGGGCCCTTGAAATGTCTATAAGCATAAGCCCGGATTTTACAGTTGTAAGGATATATTTGCCTTTTATAACCAGCAGAGGGTTGGCACAAGCGTTTTCCTGGGCAAAAAATCCGTTGTACCCTTCTTCTTTTGTGCTGCTGTATCCTCCCGATGCCAGAGTAATGTCCTCTGAAAAACCTGAGCGGATATTATGCATGGCAGGAGCCTCCTCAAAAAGGGGATTCCCCTCAAATGCAGGGGTAGTATTGAAATCCTGCTGGCTGTTGTTCCACTCGGCAGATGAGTTCCATCTTGTACCGTTCTTCTTCTCTTCATCAAAAGGGTTGAAAAGGGGATCATAGTTGATTTTTGGTGCAACAAACGCTCTTCCTCCACCAAATCCGGTCTTCAAAACAGGTATTTCGGGTGCCCCTTCCATATCAAAGTCTATGGATGGTACAAATGATCCCTCACCAATAGCCTCTTTTACACAAGCTGTGAGAATCTCAAAGATTACACTGTCATTCTCAAACTTTATTTCGGTTTTGCTGGGGTGGATGTTCACATCCATACTACCCGGTTCAATTTCAAGAAATATGAAGTATGAAGGGGAGGTGCTGTCGGGAATAAGATTGCCGTACCCTTTCATTATTGCCTTGTGGAGCAGAGGGCTTTTGAAGAATCTGCCGTTTACAAAAAGATATTGGTTCGGCTGGTTCTTTTTGGCAAACTCCGGTCTCCCGATAAATCCTCGGATGCTTACAATATTTGTGTCTGTTTGTGCTGTAATGAGGTCTTTGGCAATATCTTTTCCACACAGGCCGGTGATGCGCTGTTTTATGTTAGCGGCCGGCAGGACATGGAAAATATCCTTGGAGTTGTGGACAAGCCTGAACTCAACATCTGTACGGGTAAGAGCTACCCTAATAAATTCACTTACAATTTGTCTGTATTCTACATTGTCTGATTTAAGGAACTTCCTCCTTGCCGGTACATTGTAAAATATGTTCCTTACCGCAAAGTTGCATCCCACCGGACAAGATGTTCCGGTTTGCGAAATCACATTGTTCTCTGCAATATGTACTTCTGTCCCACACTCGGCATCAGCTTTGCGGGTTTTTAGGGTAACATCCGCACAAGCGGCAATGGATGCAAGAGCTTCACCCCTGAAACCGTATGTCCCAATGGAATACAAATCCTCTGGCTTTGCAATTTTTGATGTTGCGTGTCTCTCAAAGCAGAGAACTGCCTCCTGGGGTGTCATCCCGCAGCCGTTGTCAATAACCTGTATGAGGGTGCGCCCGCTGTCATTGATTATTACAACAACAGAGGTGGCCCCAGCATCTACGGCATTCTCCATAAGCTCCTTTACTACATTGCAAGGGCGCTGGATAACCTCTCCGGCAGCAATAAGGTTTGCTATATGACTTGGTAGAACTTGCAGCATCCTGTTATCCTAAAACAATAATCCCATAAGTTGGGCCATATACACAGCTGCAACAAGTACTGCTGCAATGCCCATAATGGAGAGGAACCTCATAAACGGGGTGTACTTGAGGTCTTTTTTTGCTACCTCCATTCTCTTGAACGACCCGCGGATACTTGCTCCAGGAACGTATTGTCCTGCTCTCTCCCGCTCAGCTGCATCCATCTTGTTTTTCAAGGCCTCTTTTCTCTCATCGTAGAATACAGGCTGGTAGTTGAATTTCCTTATTTGACGTTGATGAAAAAATCCCATAATGTTTATCTTTTTTCTAAACAAACAAAGATAAAATATTTATGTTAAATTTGCTTAAATATTACAGGAGTGTTTATAAAATTGAGACGATATAAGAATAATATCTTATTATGGATTTGAGAATAGGAAACGGATATGATGTTCATCTGCTTGCTCCAGGGCTTGAATTCTGGCTTGGAGGAGTTAAAGTTGAGCATACCAGGGGGTGTGTGGCCCATTCAGATGGAGATACTCTTATCCACGCATTGTGTGATGCAATGTTGGGAGCCCTGGCATTGGGGGATATAGGTAAGCATTTTCCCGACAATTCTGCCGAGTTTAAGGGAATAGACAGTAAAATTCTCCTTGCAAGGGTGAATGAACTGATAAAATCAAAAGGATATTCCCTTGTCAATGCTGATTGTACAATATTGTTGCAGAAGCCTAAAGTTGCCCCATATATAATTCCAATGAGAGAGTGTCTTGCAGGGGTGCTTGATGTTGATGTGGAGAGGATTTCAGTAAAGGCCACTACAACAGAGGGTGCTGGATTTGTTGGGCGTGAAGAGGCAATTGCGGTGTATGCAACCGTTTTGTTGCAGAAAGGGCAGATGTAATTTGCCGATTTTTTATATTTTTGTTTTTACCTCCCAAGTGTGGGTGCGAATGATTTTTTAACCTGAGAGTGCCAGGTGCGCTCCACTTTAAATTTTATTGAAATGCAGTATCAACGTGTTGCTTTTGGTTTCCTGAGGAAACTTTTTGTGATTTTGCTGGTATGTGTTCCAGCATTTGCCTTTGCGCAGGAAGAAGAGAAAGAATCTCCGTTTTATCTGACATTGGATGTCGCCACCAAGAATATTTGGAGAGGTATTGGAAACGGAAAAGCTCCTCTTGTTTATCCTACAGTGGGATTCAGTAAAGGAGGTTTTGATGTTTACGGCTGGTGGGCATACGCTGTAGATAACAGCTACAATGAGTTGAATATTGCTGTAAGTTATTCATTCAGTAATTTTACAATAGAGCTTGTAGATTATTTCTTTCCTGGACCGGGCTCGGATTTCTTCAATTTCAGGAACAGTTCCACCACGCACTCAGCAGAGGCTATACTCTATTATGAGCCGGAGGCGGTTCCTATACACGTAATTATAGGTTCAACCATTTACGGTGATGACAAACTTGAGAGCGGTAAAAATGCCTTCTCATCATACGGAGAGATAGGTTATACACACGAGTTCAATGAGAAGAACAGCGCCGGGGCAGCAGTTGGTTTCTCATTAAATAAGGGGTATTATACAGATTATGAAAAAGGGTTCTACCCAGTGAATATTACAGCAGCCTATACCAGAATATTCACATTGTGGAACTATGATATACCAGTTTCGGCCACTGTTGCATACAACCCGTATCTGGAGAAATTCTACTGGAATATCGGGCTGAGTTTTTCAATCCTATAAATAAGGGCGCCCAGGAGTGATTGGGTGCCCTTATTTATCAGCAATTATTTCAGGCTGTTCTTCTCTGTCTCAATTACATCAAACATGGTTTTGAATGTGTAACCTTTTGCTTTAAGTTTGTCTATTATCTCACCCAGGTATGTATAAGGGCGGTCGGCATCGGTTCTGTCGGGATAATTCATTGCGTGGATAAGAAGTATCACACCATTGAAAGTATTCTCCTGTTCGTATTGCCAAAGCTGCTCCATGATTTTCTCTGTTGAGATATAGCTCTCTGTTCCCGGACTGGTCCAGTCCATTCCTGTAAGGAACCCGCTGGTTGGGTTTACAAGCCTGTATCCCATATCCTTCATTACATCCACCGCTTTCTGGTCATAGGTTTCATACGGAGGAATCAGCCAGCAATACTGTTCTTTGGTAAGGCCGTACCCCTCAAGCCTGTTCTCCATAATTGCAAAATCTGCCCTTAATGAATCCTCACTTACCAATGAGATGTTGCGGTCCTCCTCGCTGCACAGCAACAGATGCGCGTAAGAATGGGAAGAAAGGTAATGTCCGTTGTTTATTATACGTTTTACAGGCTCCTGGTATCTCTCCACATCAAAGCATACACCAGTAGGGAAGAACGAGCCTTTCACCCCTTTCTCCTCCAGCGTGTTAAGGACTGGACCCACGCCGTCAAAATTCTCAAACCGTCCGGAGTCTGCCTGGCTGTAATGCCCCGTAAATACCAGATACACCTCCTTGTTTTGGGGATTGATTTTTTCCACAACCCCATATTCATCAGTTACAAATACCGGAGCAGCGTTTTTATTGCCTCCGCAAGAACAAATGACCGCCAATAACGGCAGCAAAAGCTGGATTTTAAAGTTTTTCATTTTTAATAACTTTTTTTACAAAGATAACCATTTGGGGAAACACTTATACAAAATATTTCTTATCTTGCGTGGCACTTTTGGGTATATTCTTCCCGATAAATATAAAGTTTATGGCAGTTATTGGAGTAGATCTTGGCGGCACAAAGGTTGCCGCTGCAATTTTTGACCACTTTGGGAACATCAAAGCCAAAGAGGTGAGGTTATTGGATGGAGCACAGGGAGATAAAGTGGGAAAAATGGTAAGTGAAGTGATTCTTTCACTTATGGAGAGCAATCCGAGGCAACTTATAAAAGCCATTGGAGTTTGTGTCCCCGGAATTGTATATTCCAAGAAAAATACCGTGTGGGCCCCAAATATCCCGGGATGGAACAATTATCCTCTTAAAAAGAGGATTGAGGCTGCCGTTCAGAATCCAAAGATAAAAGTTAGTGTTGAGAGCGACCGTACCTGCTACGTACTGGGTGAGGTGTGGAAAGGAGGAGCCAAAGGGTGCCAGAATGTGATTTACCTTGCTGTAGGAACCGGTATTGGCGGGGGTATCCTTATAGACGGAAGGGTGCTTCACGGCCATAGCGATATTGTAGGTGCTACAGGCTGGATGGCACTGCAGAACCCTTATCACGAGGATTATATCCCTTGCGGATGTTTTGAGCATTTTGCTTCCGGGAACGGTATTGCCCTTCAGGCTCAGAAGGCTCTCAGATGTGAGAAGAATTACAGCGGAGTGCTGTCGGGAAAACCTATAGAAGAAGTTACGTCAAGGGATGTGTTTGCCGCATATGAGGAGGGTGACCTTATTGCCCGCAAGGTGCTTGACAAGGCCATTGAGATGTGGGGAATGGGTGCTGCAAACCTTGTAAGCCTGTTCAACCCCGAAAGGTTCATTTTTGGAGGTGGTGTGTTCGGGCCTGCAGTACAGTTTATTCCAAGGATTTATGATGAGGCCTGCAAATGGGGACAGCCCATTTCAATGAAACAGGTGAAATTCAGGGCTTCAAAAGTTGAGGGCGAGGCTGCGCTTTATGGGGCGGGTTATCTGGCTATCAGGGAATCAATGCACGAAAAATAAAATTTAAGGCTATATGGAGAAGAAATATTCAACCGGTCTGGTATTTACAGCTGCCTGTGCAGGCATGTCATTTTTTGGAGTAACCATGCTTTCTTTGGGGCCTATTCTTGGTCCGCTGAATGCAGTTGTTGAAGGGGCAAACGCATTGCCTTCCACAATGTCTATAGGTATTATAATAGGTACAATCCTATTCGGACCTGTTGTAGACAAATTCGGTTACAAATGGCTGCTTATTCTGGCCTCTATCTGTGCCCTTGCCGGAGTTCAGGGGCTTGCAACTTTCAATGAGATAGGATTGCTTCACGCTTCCATTTTCCTTTTGGGCTTGGGTGGCGGCATCCTTAACGGCGAAACCAATGCACTGGTATCGGATATCTACGATGATAACAAACGTGGCGGACGCCTTGGCCTGCTTGGCGCATTCTATTGTATAGGTGCCCTGTTGTGGACTCTTATGAATTACTTCATTCCAGATTTCAGAATTCCGTTGAATGCAGTTTCAGCTGTTATGGCTGTGTTCATCATTTCATTCTTCTTCATTGCTTTTCCTAAAGCAAAACCTCAGGAGAATGTCTCGGTTTCAAAATCTTTGGGATTGCTAAAATATCCTGCCCTTATACTTTTTGCCGTTGTATTGTTCTTCCAATGTGCTTTTGAGGGAACCAGCGGCAACTTTACAGTGCAGTACCTTTCAAATGTGGGTGGTATGGATAATGCTACCGCCACATTGGCTATGACCTGGTTTACAATAGGAATGCTGGCAGGTAGATTGCCCCTTGGAAACATTATGGGCAAACTTAAGGAGTTGGGAACCCTTTACCTTTACTTGGGTGTAGCTCTTGCGGGTGTAATCCTGTTCTTTGTAGAGGCATCCAGCGCTGCTGCAGTTTATACCGCAATGGCCCTTATCGGATTTGGAGTGGGAGCCACTTTCCCTGTAGTGCTCAACTTTATTGGAGGAGCCTTTAAGGATCTGAGCGGAACAGCATTTTCAATTGCCCTTTTCATTGGATTGTGCGGACAGTCTTTGGGCAATAAGTTTATGGGCTTGCAGTTTGACGGAGGCAATTTCACAAACCTCCCTGTAACCCTCATTGTATGTGTGGCAGTAATGGTGGTACTTGTGCCACTAGCGGTTAAAGTATCAAAAAAATAAAGTGAAACCTATTTATATAAACACTTAAAAAATATAAGAAAATGTTAGCTAACGAATGGAAAAAGAACGCTATTAGCGTAATGGACAAAATTGAGGAGACTCAGATGGAGAACATCAGAAAAGTTGCTGAAGTTATGGCTGATACTATTGAGGCAGGCCGTTGGGTTCACACTTTCGGTTGCGGTCACGCAAACCTTCCTATTGAGGAGATGTATCCAAGAATTGGCGGATTTGTAGGATTCCATCCTCTTTGCGAGCTTCCTCTAACTTTCTTTACCCATATTACAGGTGAGATGGGTATCCATCAGTTCTTGTGGCTGGAGCGTGCAGAGGGTTATGGCCAGTCTATTATGAAGAGCTGGAACTTTGATGAGAAAGATGTCCTTTGGATCTTCTCACACACCGGTATCAATGCTGTTAACATTGATGTGGCTCTTGAGGCTAAGAAACGTGGCATGAAAGTTATTGTATTTGGTTCGGCTTCTGAGACCGGCAACAAAGTTCCTCGCCACTCTTGCGGAAAGAACCTTTTCCAGATTGCAGACTACGTAGTTGATACTTGCTGCCCTATAGTTGACGCATCTTGCCAGTTGAAGAAACATCAGGATAAAGTTGGTCCTCTTTCAACTATGGCTTCTGTAACTACTGTTTGGATGACTATCTGTACTGTTGCTGAGATTTTGGAGGAGAGAGGTGTTAAACTTTATATCCACCCTTCTCACAACGTTCCTGGTGACACCACTGCTCACGAGCGTTTGGATGCTTGTATTGCTGAGTACAAGAAAAGATCTGCAGGGCTATAGAATCTGATGAGATTAACTGATTGATAATAAAGAAGAGAGGCTGGATTGTTGTCCAGCCTCTACTTGTTTGGTAAGCCCAGTATGTTGCTATTTCAAGTTCTCTCCAATTCCCACTTTGCTTACAACCCCTGAGGTTCCTTCATTCTTATAAAGGTAACCTCTGTACATTCCGGTGCTGTTGAACTCCATTGCAATATTGCCGTCTTTGTCTACTGCTATAAGTCCGCCGTTGCCGGCCTCTGAGTTAAGCTCTGTGTGGATGATATGCTTTGCAGCCTCCTCAAGTAACTCACCAAGATATTTGTAGCGGGCTGTCATATTGAACGCCACTGCGTGACGGATATAATACTCTCCGTGCCCTGTGCAGGAAACGGCGCAAGAGTTGTTGTCGGCATATGTGCCGGCACCTACAATTGGAGCATCACCAATTCTGCCCCATTTCTTACGGAATCTGCCACCTGTACTTGTTCCGGCTGTAAGGTTCCCCTCTTTATCAAGAATTACACAACCAACCGTGCCATTCTTCTTGCTCTTTTTAGAGAGTTCTGCCACCCATTTCATTGTTTTAGGGGATACAAAGTAACTGTTGTCTACAATCTCCAATCCTTGCTCTGCCGCAAACTCATCTGCTCCCTCACCGGCCAAAAGCACGTGCTCAGATTTTGTCTTTACAGCGTATGCGGCGTTGATAGGGTTCTTAATGGTTTTTACCCCTGCAACTGCACCAGCTGAAAGATCTTTGCCATCCATAATGCAGGCATCAAGTTGGAAAGTGCCATCATCTGCAATTGTTGCTCCTTTGCCTGCATTGAACAAAGGATTGTTTTCAAAATAATTTATCACAGCCATAACAGCATCCTGGCCATTGCCACCATTGTCAAGCACTGCACTTCCAACCATAAGAGCAGAATCAAGGGCAGAATAATATTGTGCAGCCTTGAGGGAATCTTTCTCCACACCGGCTATATTACCTGCACCTCCGTGAACTACAATCACATACTCCCTTTTATGATTGTACTCGTTCCATCCAAGGAATCCACCTCCAAGGTTAATGACCTCATATCCTTTCTCCTGCAATTTGTTTGCAGCATCTGCACTTCTCTTGCCGCTCTTGCAATAAACTGCAACTTTTTTCCCCGCAGGTATTGCATTAACCGCATTCTCTACAAAAAGAGAATCCCATACATTAAGGTTCAAAGCATTGTCAATGTGCCCCTGGGCATACTCTGCTGGAGTTCTCACATCTACAAGAACAATTGAAGGATCTTTAATGATCTCTTTAAATTGGGCAACTCCTACGGTTTCAAAACCCGATTTTCCGCAAGATGCCAAAAGCACTGTACACAATGCCGCTGCATAAAGTCTTATAAGTTTCATATCTGTCTATTTGAAATTTTCAGTCAGCAGTTCAAATATCTTCAAGTAGGTATCGGGAGTACATTTGTAGGCCACATTGTGCTCATACATTTTCAATTCTGCCTCCCTGGCCTTTGTCTGCGCCTGTTGCATAAGATCAAATGTGCGGGTTACAAAGTTTCCGGTACGTTTGCGTTCCAAACGGAATCCGGCCATTTTCCTCACCTGTCTTAAGGTATGCCACTTCTCCCAAAAACCACCCTCCTGCTGCGCCTGATGAGCAACCTTGGCCATTTCCCATAATGCAGTTGCCTCTTCCAGCTCCTTTTTTGCCTCCTTAAAAAGCCTTACCCACGGACTCATATATGCCGAACATTTCATCCTTATCTGCTCCATATCCATAACGGCATACAATTGCTCCCCATTTGCAATATATGCTTCCCGATAACTTTTTGCAGCATTTCTGAAAGCCTCTGTATCCTCCTTCCCGTACTGCTGCAGATTATACTCCACATTCTCCCAGTTGCCCAATTTCTCCAGCAGGTCATACCCTCTGAGCAGAGTTACCACCGGATACTGCCCTGTAGAGGCAATCTCCACCATATCCATTCTTACCTGCTCCACTTGAGCTGCAAGGTTATTGTTCAAACTGTTGTTTTCCATATATTCCATTATCCTTCTCAAAGATACTCCAACACCTGGAGAAAAACAAGCCCATTCAATTCTATTTAAAGCCAAGGTCTGCCTCTCCTCGTCTCATTTCCCCAAGACGATGTCGCACCTTACCCCTCACACATACCGGTAGCTCACTTCATGTGTGCTACCGGCAGACTTCCTTGAAGTGGGCCATTGTTTTATATGTAGGTACCGCAACTTCTGGCTATGAGGGCTCTTTAAAACCTTTGTGCAGTAGGCTCTGAGCGGGATTTCTTCAGTTGCGAACCGCAACAGGAGAGGCAAGGGGTGAAACAGCTTGAAAAATGAGTACCTTTACAATTGACAAACAAAATATTTTTATGAAGAGACTATTTGCAACAACTGTGTATATCCTTTCATTTGTAATAATAGTACAGGCACAGCAAGCTGCCCCGCAGTGGAAACTGGCAATGGAGCAGTACAATTATTCTATGGCAATTGGACTGTTGGAGACGCAACTGGATTCGCTCCGCAATATTCTTGACACCATACAGGATTCAACAATATATGTAAAAGAATCACATAAGCTGAAAGAACTGCTACTGCATAAAGCAACCTGCCAGAAGAATCTGTATAAGTTCACGCAGGCCATAAATACATTGGATCAGGCGCTGAAGACAGGAGGTGAGGATGCGGCAACTTACACAAGCATTGCTGAATGCCACAGACTTATGGGAAATGACATTGCAGCATATATGTTCTATGAAAATGCTGTCCGTATGGCTCCCGACAATTTGTTTCTGAGAATTCAGAAAATGATGCTCAACTACAAAATGGAGGAGTTTGGCAAATGTATAGTTGAGGGGCAAGAGATATTGCAAAAAGATACTATCCCAACCATACTTGTAACTGTGGGAAACAGCTTCAATAAAACACAAATGTCGGATTCAGCACTGGTATATTACAGCAAAGCGTATGGGATGAACCCATATGATTACCGTACTCTGGAGAAAATCTCAAATATTCACCTGATGAGGGAGAAGTATGATACTGTACTCTCCCTTACCCAAAACTATCTTAAGAAAGACTCTGCAAATTATGTGATCAATCCCATTAAAGGATTGGCCCAATATGGATTGAAGGATTACAGGAATGCATACGAAACATTCAGTAAAAGTTTGGAGTATGGATGTGATCCATACAGCGGGTACTACTATTTGGGATTGTGCAAA
This sequence comes from Candidatus Egerieisoma sp., assembly GCA_045645465.1. Taxonomy (GTDB): domain Bacteria; phylum Bacteroidota; class Bacteroidia; order Bacteroidales; family UBA932; genus Egerieousia. Next base: position 47,733 of record JAZRIV010000032.1, on the reverse strand, counting down.
TTTATGGATAAGGAATATCGGGAAGCAAGAGAGTGGTTCAAGAAGGCAATGCAGCTTGATTCTTCAGATGCGAACATCCCTTATTACATAGGGGTGTGTTATTCCAAGGAGTCTCCACAATATTATGAAACTGCAGAGTGGTATTTGAATTTGGCGGAGTCTATGTTGCAGCCCGACTCTACAATGATGTACAAGATAAACGCCACCAAGGTTGATGTGTTTATGAATTCTGCCCAGTTTGACAGGGCTGTAAAGCAGCTTAAGGTTGCACAGAGATATGGGGAATTGCAGCCAGCACAGCTTTCTGCATTGGGGTATGCCTACAGGCGTATGAAAGATTATGAGAATGCAATGAAATATTACAACAAGTATCTTAAAGTTGGCAAACAGGGTTCTGCAGTGTGGAAATTTGTAGAGGAGGAGATGGCTTTCATTAAGGAGGAGCTGTTTATGCAGGAGGGAAAAGAACCGTCAAAATAAAATTCTGGCACTATTATCGCATATTGATTAGGAAAGACTGCCTTATGAAAAAATTGTTTCTATGTCTGCTTGTGGGCATTTTGTTTGCCACAGGTCTTGATGCGCAGATAATAATCTCTGCAGACCAGTTCCGTAACCCCGAATCTGATGTTAAGATACGTCTTTTGGATTCCCTTACCAATGAGCCGCTGGTTATGGCTACAGTGTATCTGCAGCCCAAAGGTGATACTACAATAATGTACTTTAACCTTACAGATACAAGTGGAACAGCGGTACTTGAAAAAGTGGTAAGGGGAAACTATATCCTTACCGCAGAGTTTATGGGTTACAAGCCATTTAAAAAATCTTTCTATTTCAGAGATGCCAAGGTAGATGTGGGTACTGTAAAGATGGTGGAGGATATGGTAATGTTGGAGGCGGCAAAGGTTACAGCGGTGGGAAATGCAATTGAGGTAAAGCAGGATACCATTGTGTACAATGCCACAATGTTCCGTACTGCCGACAATGCCGTGCTGGGGGAGCTCCTTAAGAAAATGCCGGGATTTGAGGTTTCAAGCAGCGGGGAGGTTACCCAGAATGGGGTAAAAGTTTCCAAGATTACTGTAAACGGCAAAACTTTCTTCTTTGATGACCCTACTATGGCGGTAAAGAATCTTCCGGCAAAAATTGTAGACAAAATAAAAATCACAGACCATAAGTCTGATTCAGAAAAGAGTACAGGTATTGCAGATATGGCTTCCACCCAAGCTAAAGAGATGGATATCTCCCTTAAGAAGGAGTATGAACAGGGGTGGTTCGGTAATGCCAAACTGGCCTCGGGTGCCCCTATTGCGCCAGAGAGTTCAAAAGCAGGTATGCTGGTTGGCGGAAAGGATTTTATGTACAATGGAAATGTGATGCTCTCGGGGTACAATGAGAAAGATCAGGTAACAATTATCGGGAATATGCTCAATACCCCAAATATGGGATCAAATGATTATATTGTGATAATGTATGACGGGTCGGAGCAGGGAGGCAATAGCCGTCCAACAGGAGGTCTTACATCTTCCCGACAGTTGGGTGCCAATTTGAATACCACCAGAATTAAGGGGTTCAACTCCACTGCAACTGCAAACTACAAGGGGAGTCTGATTGAGTCTGAGAAAATTTCGCAGAGGAGCACTTTCCAAGGTGATGCCTCAAGTATCCTGTCAAACTCTGAATACACAGATAACTACAGGGATGATTTGCTGGATGTCGGTTTGGAGTTGAAAAATACCAACCAGAAAAAGGCATATGCCAGGATTGCCCCCAAGTTCAACTATACAAAAGTGGAAAGGGCTTCCCGTACTACCAATCAGACCTCACAGGGTGGGGCTATGATGAATGAGTCTGATACAAGGAGTTATCTGGAGTCTGATTATTTTATGCACAAGACTGATTTCTACCTTACATTAAAGAATCTGGGCAAGGAGCAAAGGAGCATTACGGTTAATGCAAATTATTCAATTTCCAATGATGATTCCCAAAGTAAGGAGTACTCCAATATCCTGTATTATACTTCTGGCCAGAATGCCATAAAGGATCTTTATTACAAATCCAATACAGAGAGTTTCAGTTATAAAGCCAATGTGAAGTATGTGGAACCTTTAGGCAAACAATGGAATATAAGTGTGGCTTTGGGAAGTTACCTTAAAGTGAATGATGTTACAAATGATGCCTTTACCCGCCCTTATGGAGAGGAGATTTTTACATCCTGGTTTGGAGATAAAGGGGATTATCGGGTATATGATGATTATTACTCATCTGTTTCCAATTACAGATATTTCAGAAACAGCGGCGAACTCCTTTCGCAATACAGCAAGGATAAAATCACTTTGCAGTTTGGTGCTACAGCAGAGGCTGTGAACAATGAGAACTACAGCAAATCGTACGGAATATCCCAAACAACCGGCAAGGGGGAGCATTTGTGGAACTGGGCACCTTTCCTCAGATTCAGGAACGGCTTTAAGAATGGGTCAAACTTGAATATAAACTACTCAGGCAGTTCGTCTGCATTGGGCAATTCCCAGATTACCCCTGCTCCAAATATCTCAAATCCGGTATACATTACCATTGGAAACATATATCTTCAGACGCCTTTCAAAAACGATTTGTGGATATTGTACAGTTACAACAACAAGAAGAATTTCAGTTACTGGCAAGTATATATGAATGCAATCAATACCAGCAATGGGGTGGTTTATGCCAACTGGTTTGATAATGAGGGTGTACAGTATAATGTGCCGGTAAACTCAAGGAAGGCTGGCAATACAGTTTCGGCAAGAGCAAGTGCCGGAAGTATTCCACTTAACGAAAGCAGGAGCTTTACATTTGGAGTAAATGCCAATCTCTCTTACTCTTCATCGTACAGTTATCAGAATGTTTCCTATTCCCAAAGTATAGATTTGGATACCTTCAATTATTCAGATTTTATGGAGGAGTTCTGGGGAAATTCTCAGGGAAGCAAATTTTACAGTGGGCAAAGTGGGTTTAAAGAGAGCAGAACTGCAAACGTTTCAGTTGGGGCAGGGGGGAGCCTGAAATATAAGACTGATAGCTTTAACGGAAGTATTGGAGCTTCTGCCACATATAAAGAGACAAACTACAGCATTAACAAGAAGGCAAATGTGGAGGCTTGGCATTTCTATACTCATTGTACTATGCAATATGACACCAAAAACAAATTCAGTTTTATAAATGATATGGGATACCGTTTTTACAGAGGGTATACAAATGGGTTTGGTGAACCGGTATTCAGCTGGAACATAGAGGCGTATAAAACTGTTAAAGCTTTTACATTTGGTATAAAGGTTAATGATATCCTTAACCAGACAAGCAACTTTAACCGCACTACAACTGCAAACTATGTTGAGGATACGTACAGAAACATTATAGGAAGACATTTTCTTGTAAGTCTCACATTCAATTTTGGAAAAATGAATACTGCCAAAAACCGCAGCGCAACAAGTGCAATGTTTAATATGATGTAGTGATTGAAAGTAAATTTTTGGAACTTTGTAATGATTTAGGCAGAATATGCAATAAAAAATTTGCACATTAAAAAAAAATGCATACCTTTGCATCCCGTTAAGGAAAGAACGGCACTCATTGAGATATGGTGTAATGGTAGCACAAAAGATTCTGGCTCTTTCGGTTTGGGTTCGAGTCCTAATATCTCAACAACGTGTTGGCGCGATAGCTCAGCTGGTTAGAGCGCATGATTCATAATCATGAGGTCCCCAGTTCAATCCTGGGTCGCGCTACAAAAAAGTTAAGACACTTGCACAAATGCAGGTGTCTTTTTTTTGTGGTTGTTTGTGATGTGAGTACCTTTGGTTCTGCAAATTTTTTAGAGATGACACAACAGGAATACCAGCAGGAGCTGGATTTTATTTTTAACAGGTTTCCGTCTTATCAGACGGTGGGGAAGGTGGCGTACAAGCCGGGGATTGAGACAATGGTGGCGTTGGACCAGATGCTTGGGCATCCGCACCGTAAGTTCAAATGTATTCACGTGGCGGGTACTAACGGCAAGGGGTCTACAAGTCATATGCTTGCGGCAGCACTTCAGAAGAATTATAAGGTGGGGTTGTATACTTCTCCGCACTTGGTAGATTTCAGGGAGAGGGTTAAGGTGAACGGCCAGATGGTTCCCAGGGAGTTTGTGTATGAATTTCTGCAAACTTATAAGGAGAGGTTTGTGGAGCTTGGGGCGAGTTTTTTTGAGATTACCACTGCCTTGGCATTTGCTTATTTTGCTCATGCGCAAGTGGATGTTGCTGTTATTGAGTGTGGTTTGGGTGGCCGTTTGGATTCTACAAATATCATTACGCCGGTAGTTTCTGTCATTACCAATATTGGGTTGGACCATTGTGAGCATTTGGGCTTTTCATTGCCGGAAGTTGCGGCTGAGAAGGCTGGTATCATAAAGGCTGGTGTACCAGTGGTTATTGGGGAGAAAGGGTGTGCAGAGGTTGAGGAGGTTTTCAGAGCCAAAGCTGCTCAGGTGGGTGCTCCAATTGCTTTTGCAGAGGATGTGGTTCATGAGGAAGGGCTGTCGGGAAGAGTGTGTGTGGGGCTTCTTGGTGCTGAAATGGATTTGAAGGGGGCTTGTCAGGAGAAAAATATCAGACCTGTATCTGCGGCATTGGAGGTGCTGCAAAGGGAGTTGCCTGTGGGGGATGTGGTTGAAAATATTTGCAATGCTGCAAAAATAACTGGTTTGAGGGGGAGGTGGGAAACCTTGAATGTGGAGCCGCTGGTAATTTGTGATACGGGGCATAATTCGCATGGTTTTAAGGTGCTTGGACCGCAAATAGAAGCAACGGCGCAGGTTCGAAGGGCGGACTCTCCACAAAGTAAATTTTATATGGTTTTTGGAGTGGTGGCCGATAAGGATCTTGAGTCTATTGTGGAGTATTTGCCAAAGGATGCGTATTATTATTATGTGAATGCCCGTGGAACAAGGGCGTTGCCTGCAGCTCAGCTTGGGGCCAAGATGGAGGGGTTTGGTTTTAAGGGTGAAGTTGTTGGTGGGAACATTGCCCAGTGTCTTGCCAAACTGGTTCCAACTGATGGGAAGCAAGGTGTTGCTTCAAAAGATGATTTCATTTTTATTGGTGGAAGCACTTTTGTGGTTGCAGAGGCTATAGAATATTTTGGATAGGAAACAGATACAAAGAATACGCCCGGATCAAACTCATTCACTTTTTTGATCCGGGCGTATTCCTTAACCTAAAATTTAACCTATGAAAAAACTATTCGTAGTAAGGTTAAACAAAGTGCGTGCCAAACATTGTCGGGAAGAGAAATTTTATAAAAAAGAGTATCTTTTTTGATGTAAGGTGAGTTTTTACCCTTTTGTTCAATTTTTGGTATGAACTTTGTTATCTTTTGGGCATAGGTTTTTCATAGGTTAATTTTTAGGTAAAAAATAACGTGTCCCAGAACTGAGTAAGTTTGGGACACGTTGTTTTTTAGTGGGTGTGGGATTATTTGCTCCAGCCCTCAATTTTATCTTTTGCAAAGAAATAATATACAGCCAAGCCAATCCAACCTGTTACAAGCAGTAGTACAGACCAGATAATTTTCCATCCTGTACTGATGTTTTTCTTGAAAACATCCATAACGGCCATTATAGCCAATATTGTTCCCACCAACCAAATGATAGTTCCCATAATTGTAGTTTTTTAAGATTGATTAAATTTGCGTTAAATCAATACAAAGATACTATAATTTTTTAATCTCAGAATTTGTAAGTGGGGTTTGAACATTGCGTGAAATCCCATAGTCTTATGGTGGAATAAACAGATACAGAAATGGAACATATTAACAGAAAAGGCTCATATTCAGTTAAGGTGGATGCCTTGCAGAAATATTTTGGTAGAGACAATCTTCTGCCTCTTTGGGTGGCGGATATGGATTTTAAGACTCCGGAGTGTGTGAAAAATGCAATTCAAGGTGTGGTGGATTATGGTGTTTATGGTTATAATGTTATTCCCGACAATTATTTTCCCACCATTGTCAAGTGGTTGGAGGAGAAGCAGAAGTGGGAGGTTCAGAGGGAATGGCTGGCATTTATTCCTGGTATCGTTAAGGGAATAGGTTATGTTATCAACTACTTTACCAAACCAGGTGATGGGGTTATTGTGCAGCCTCCTGTGTATCCTCCTTTCTTGAATCTTCCTAAAGGTAATGGCCGGGAGTTGGTTTTCAATCCTCTGATTAGGGTTGAGGAGCTTGGTGCAAGGTGTGGTTACAGAATGGATTTTGATAATCTTAGGGAAGTTGCTTCTAAGGGTAACTGCAAACTGCTTATTTTAAGTAATCCTCACAATCCGGGTGGCATTGCTTGGGATGCTGATTCTTTGCGTGAACTTGCCGCTATATGTTTTGAACATAATATTCTTGTAATTTCAGATGAGATACATGCCGATATGCCGTTGTTTGGGACTGAACATATTCCGTTTGCATCTGTTAGTAAAGAGGCTGCCCAGATAAGCATTACATTTGGTGCCCCTTCAAAGACCTTTAATATGGCTGGCATAGTAAGTTCGTATGCTGTTGTTCCCAATGAGAAGATAAGGGTTCCGTTCTATAAATGGATGCAGGTGAATGAATTGAGCAGTCCTACAATTTTCGCCACATTGGGGGCAATTGCTGCATATACAGAGGGAGATGACTGGAGAATGAAAATGTTGGATTATATAGAGGGTAATGTTGTTTATGTGGAGGGTTTCTGCAAAGATAATCTTGGAGGTCTTGTTAAACCTGTAAGACCTTTGAGCTCTTTTCTTGTTTGGTTGGATTGCAGGGAGTTGTGTAAAAAGTTGTTTGGTTGTATAGACCAGCAGCGCCTTGTGCACCTGTTTGTTGTAAAGGCCGGGCTGGCTCTTAATGATGGAGCCACTTTTGGCCCTGGTGGTGAGGGATACATGAGGCTGAATGTAGGATGTGGTGTTGAAATGCTTGAGAAAGCGATGTCACAATTGAAAGGGGCTATAGATGAGTACTAAGAAAGTTTTGGCAGGCACAAGTGTAGAGCTTCCCGAGATCAAAGCCGGTTTTCCAAGTCCTGCACAGGATTATGTGGAGAATGGTATAGATTTAAACAGGGAGCTGGTAAAGAACCCCTCCAGCACCTTCTTTGGAAGGGCCAGGGGCTCTTCTATGGAGGGGGCAGGCATTTATGATGGAGACCTCCTTATCATAGACAAATCTCTTGAACCCAGGGAAGGTGCTATAGCTGTATGTTTCATAGACGGAGAGTTTACCCTTAAACAGATTCACTTTGAACGTGACGGTAATTCTGTGGTTGCTGTATGGCTTCAGCCCCATAACGAATTATTCCAACCAATAAAGGTTACTGAAGAGAATCAGTTTATTATTTGGGGAATTGTGACCCATTCAATAAGAAATTTTTAAAAGTAAGTCGGTATCCGAGTTTTAGAGGAAGTCGGGTACCGACTTCCAAAATTTTGTCTGATAATCAGATGTTTGCGGTAATAGACTGTAATAATTTTTTTGTCTCGTGTGAGAAGGTTTTCAATCCGGCGTTGGAGGGGAAAGCGGTTGTTGTGCTCTCCAATAATGACGGGTGTGTGGTTTCAAGGAGCCAGGAGGCAAAGGATCTGGGGGTAAAGATGGGGATGCCGGCTTATCAGATGGAGGAGCAGTTTGGGGAGAAGGTGCAGCCGTTTTCAAGCAATTACAGGTTGTATGGAGATATGAGCCGCAGGGTGATGAATGTGCTGCAGGAACTGGTGCCAAGTATGGAGATTTATTCCATAGATGAGGCGTTTGCTTCGTTTAAGGGGATGTCGCTGGAGCAGATTGAGGAGAAGGCAGCCCAAATAGTTAAAATTGTGAGGAAATATACAGGAATACCGGTGTGCGTGGGGATTGCACCAACCAAAACATTGGCTAAAGTGGCAAACTGGTATGCAAAAAAATATAAAGGGTACAACGGTTACTGTATAATTGACACCCCGGAGAAAAGGGAGAAGGCTCTGCAAAAACTGGATATAGGGGAAGTGTGGGGGATAGGTCGCAGGTATGCAAAATTCCTTAAAGGAGAGGGGGTGAATACCGCATACGCCTTTACCCAGAAAAGTGCCTGGTGGGTGAAGAAGAATATGGGAATTACCGGACTCAGAACCCAGATGGAGCTGAACGGGCAACCTGTGGCTCAACTGGATATAAAGGAGGAGAAGAAATCCATTACCACAAGCAGAAGTTTTGGAGAGATGGTATCCTCTTTGGAGGAGCTGGAGAGTGCGGTTTCCAGTTTTGCGGCGGCCTGTGCCGGCAAGCTCAGACATCAAAATTCTGTTGCGGGGTATATAACGGTGTATATACTCACAAATTTTTATCGGGAAGATCTTCCAAAATATTATAACAGCATTACTTTAAAATTGCCCGAGGCAACCGATGGTACAATGGAACTGGTTGGGGAGGCTCTCAGGGGACTGAAACAGATTTACCGTAAGGGGTATCTTTACAAGAAGGCTGGGGTTATTGTGGGGGATATTTCTCCAAGCAATGGGGTGCAGCAGAACCTGTTTGAGCATAAGGATGTGGAGAAGATTAACAGCATAAACAAGGTGCTTGACAGTATAAACCAGAAATATGGGAGAGATACCCTTAAGATAGCTGTTCAGGGTGGCCTGCAGGGGAAGGATGGTGAGAATGAGAGATGGGTGATGAAGAGGAGTTGTCTGAGCGGCAATTACACTACAGAGATAAAGGAGATTATAAACATTAAGGCTTAATCATTATCTTTGCGCTTTAATTTTAAGCAAATATGGAGAAAGTTAGTTACGCATTGGGTATGAGCATTGCCAACAACATTATGGCAAGCGGAGTACAGAATTTGAATGTAGAGGAGTTTGTAAAGGCAATCAAGACTTCATTGGCAGGACAGGAGCCGGCAATGAGCGTTATGGAGGCTCAGCAGGTTCTTAATGACTATTTTACAAAATTGCAGGAGGAGCAGACTGCGGCTCTAAAGGCTGAGGGTGAGCAGTTCCTTGCAGAGAATGCCAAAAAAGAGGGTGTTGTAACCCTTCCAAGCGGTTTGCAGTATAAAGTGCTTCAGTCAGGTGACGGAGCAACCCCTAAAGCATCAGACAGCGTTGAGTGCCACTATGAGGGCCGTCTTATCAGCGGTACTGTTTTTGACAGCTCTTACCAGAGAGGTGAGACTGCCACATTTGGTGTTACCCAGGTTATTGCAGGTTGGGTAGAGGCACTTCAGCTTATGAAAGAGGGTGACAAGTGGCAGTTGTATATTCCGTACAACCTTGCATACGGAGAGAGAGGTGCCGGAGCACAGATTCCACCATTTGCAACCCTCATCTTTGATGTGGAGCTTGTTAAGGTGAAATAAATTTCCTCCCGACAGAAAAAGGTTACTCCAAATTCCGGGGTAACCTTTTTTCTGTGGAGCAACCTATTTTAATGGAAGCACTTCTGTTATATCAAGCACCTTCCCTTCCCTATCCAATAAGGTAACGGTCATTTTCTTTCTGGTAACATTCAGGTGCATAGCACTGACAGTTTTTCCACCCTCTGTCCAACGGTATTTTATTTTGTCTCCGTTAAACTCAAGAGGTTTCTCCAAATCACACTCAGAACCCCTTTCATTGTCTGAAGATGTGCTCTGGATATATGTGGTACCTTTACCTGGAGCAACAACTTTACCCCCTTTCAATGGATGGGTGCTTACATAAATGTGGTTGTTCCCTGCCAAAGCCAAAGAGATTCCCAATTCATCAAACAGCTGGCACCAGCGGGCATACTGAGAATCTTTTCCGTTTGCCCCAAAGAACCACTGGTAATGCTCGCAAACCACTTTATAACGGGCCGGATTGTTCTCCACCACCTCCCTTACCCATTTCTGGGCCTTTTCCAGCCCCTCATCTGTTCTCATATTCTCATTATTGAGCATAATGAAAAGGACATCGCCATATTTGAAGAAGTAGCATACCCCCATCTCCCCCTCATAGCCGTTATGAGGATACGCAGCGGCATCCCTGAAGAATTTGTTGGTATTGCCTTTGTTGGTGCGGGTCATATTGTCGTGATTGCCGTTTACACCAGCCCACATATAATCCACAAAAGGTTTCTCTTCATACAAGTTTTTCCAGAAAGAGTAGCTTCCACCCCAGGCAGTTATATCTCCAAGATGCAGTATCCACTCAAACGGATTTCCGTGTTTCCCTACAGTGGAAATCATATCCATTGCAGCTTTTGTTCTGCCATACAGAGGTGAGTATACGTGAAAATCAGAAATTATACAGGCACTCCACTCCTTTGCACCAGAAGTCTTAAAGTAATGTACCTCGCTGGTATCACCATCTGCAATGATTCTGTATTTGTAATTTGTATTCTTCTTAAGATTGCCAATAGAAGCATTGAATTTGTTAATTTTTACATTCTCATAAAAATTCTTCCCATCGGCACTTTTGGAATAGATACTGTCGTACGTTGTACAGTATACCCCTTCAATCATCTTCCCGACAGATTTCTTCCAATCCTTGTCCTTTAAAGAGGTTATTTCCAGTATGGCACCTTTGGTGTCTTTATTGGTTGCCCAACTGAAATTCATTCCATTACGGGTATTTTCTGCAGGTGATGCGGTAATAGTGAAGATTTTGCTGCTCTTCTGTGCAAAGATGGCGCCCGAAAGCGCCATCATAGCTATTATAGAAATAATCCTATTCATATTCAGATTATCATTTTACCATTCCAAATTTCTTAAGCAATGCATCAGGCTCTGGATCCCTGCCGCGGAAGTTTCTGTAGATCACATCCGCATCCTCAATGCTTCCCCTTGAAAGAATCTCCTTGCGGAATCTCTCTGCAGTCTCCTTATTGAAGATACCCTCCTCTTTGAAAACCTGGAAAGCGTCAGCCTCAAGAACCTCTGCCCATTTGTATGAGTAGTATCCTGCTGCATATCCGCCGCTGAAAATATGTCCGAAAGAAGGAGAGAATGCTGTAGCAGGAACATCCGGCATAAGAGCACAAGCTTTTACAGCCTCTTTTTCAAATGCAACCACATCTGTCTGAGGGACCTCGGTTACAGAGTGCCAAGCCATATCTTCAATACCAAACTGCAACTGTCTTACACTTGAGTAGCCACTGTTGTAGTTTTTGGACTCAATAATTTTGTCAATAAGCTCCTGAGGGATAACCTCACCACTCTGGTAATGTTTTGCAAAAGAAGCAAGATACTCTTTCTCGGTAGCCCAGTTTTCCATAATCTGGGAAGGAAGCTCAACAAAATCTCTTGCTACACTGGTTCCTGTCAGGGAACCATATTTGCCCTCAGCCAAAATTCCGTGAAGAGCGTGACCAAACTCGTGAAGAAAAGTGGTAACCTCATAGAAAGTAAGCAAAGAAGGCTCAGTCTCTGTAGGTTTTGTAAAGTTGCACACAATAGAAACGTGAGGTCTCTTCTCAACTTTGCCATCTTTTGTAAAACTCTGCTCGCGGAAAGAGGTCATCCAAGCTCCGCCTCCTTTGCTGGCTCTTGGGAAGAAGTCGGCATAGAATAGGGCCATGTGTCTTCCGTTGGCATCAGTTACATCATACACTGTAACATCCGGGTGATAGCCAGGGATATCTGTAGCAGGGGTGAATTTAAGTCCGTATAGAGAGTCTGCAAGGGCAAAAACAGCCTCTTTAACATTTTCAAGTTTGAAGTAAGGCTTAAGTACCTCATCATTAAGGGAGTATTTTTCCTTTTTAAGTTTCTCTGAATAGAACGAGAAATCCCAAGGCATAAGCTCACCTTTAAAACCGTTTGCTTTAGCATAATCTGCAATAGCCTTAACATCTTTCTTTGCGTATGGCAACGATTTGTTTAAAAGGTTCTGAAGGAATGCGTTTACAGTAGGGGCATCTTTGGCCATTCTGTCTTTAAGTGCCATATCTGCATATGTGTTGTATCCCAAAAGGTTGGCAGCTTCAATTCTCAAACCTACAATCTGTTTTATTATATCAAGGTTGCTGAATTCACCATCAATACATTTGGAGTTGTAGGCTTTCCAAAGTTTCTCTCTAAGCTCCCTGTTCTCGCTGTACTGCATAAACGGGCTGTAGCTTGGTTGCTGTAGAGTTATTACCCAACCCTCAAGGTTTCTGCTTTTTGCCTCAAATGCAGCTGCATCTTTTACAAAAACTGGAAGTCCTGCAAGATCCTCCTCCTTTGTAATATGCATAATGAAGGCATTTGTAGCACCAAGGGTGTTCTTCCCAAATTTGAGAGTTGCAAGAGAGAGTTCCTCCTGAATTTTGCTGTATTTCTCTTTATCCTCGGCAGAAAGGTTGGCACCATTGTCTGCAAAGCCCTTATATGTTTTCTCAAGAAGTTTTGCCTGCTCCGCATCAAGATTCAAAGACTCCCTCTGCTCATAAACGGCCTTAACTCTATTGAAAAGGTCTCCGTTAAGCATAATAGAGAGGGAATACTCTGTCATCATAGGGGAAATCTGCTCTGCAATCTCCTGCATACGGTCACTTGTATTGGCCTCGTTGAGGTTGTAGAAAATGCTTGCTACACGGTTAAGAGTGCTTCCGGCATACTCCAGTTCAAGGATGGTATTTTCAAAAGTAGGGGCATCGGGATTATTCACAATAGCCTCAATCTCTTTCTTTCCCTCTGCAATTGCAGCCTCAAAGGCTGGAAGATAATGGTCCTCGGTAATCTTGTCAAATACCGGTGCCTCATATTTGAGGGGTGATTCTGTCAATAATGGATTGTTCATCTCTGTTTTGCAAGATATTAAAGAAATGGCGGCACAAGCAGCCATAATCGTCAAAGTTTTTTTCATTTGGTTAAGTTTTATTTTACATTACTTGGATTACAAGGTATTTTGTCTGTTGCCAGAATTTCTCAGGATCTGAAATGTTCAGTATCATTTCTCCATCATTTTCAACAAATGCGTATGTCCCTTTAGGGTGGATAGACATAACTTTTGCTTTGCGGGCATTGGTGTTTATTTCAGAAATCTCTCTAAGGTCTATCCTTACAAAAGCATCCTTTTCAGACTGGTAAGAAACTTTTGAAGATTTGAACAGTCCCCCTTTTGTCATTACACCAGCATCAATAAGTTCAGCCTTGGTGCCAACAATATAATACACAGAGTAAATCTCAGCCTCCTGGTCGGCAACTTTTGCCTTTAGCATAGAGCCCTCTGTGCTTAGGGTAGAGACTTCATCCTTAAGGTTTGAGACTACCTCATCAAGTGTGGCAATCTGTTTGCTCTGCAATTTTATCTGGGCCTCTTTTTCCTCAAGCTGTTTTGATATGGTCTCAATTATATCAGATTTCTCTTTCAGTTCTTTCTGCATTGCAGAGAGCCTTTTCTTGAACTGGACTGACTGCAGCCTTTTGTCGTTCTGCAGTTTTTTAATTTCAGCCTGATAGTTCTTTATTGCATTCTGGATAGCTTCAACATCTTGTTTCAGCTGTTCTTTAGATCCTTCCTTTATCTCAAGCCCGTCTGATGTCTGTACAGAAAGGATGCTTTCGCTCTCTCGTATAGAGCTCAATCCCTGTTCAATTTCATTTATAGTGGCAAAAACTTCATCAAGTTCGGCTCCTTGTATATTGTAGTTTGTCTGCAGCGAGTCAAGTTGCGCCTGCAGAGCCTTATACTTGCTGGAATTCTCAACACAAGCAGAGAACCCTACAGCCATTAAAAGTGCAGATGTAATAATTATAACTTTTTTCATATCACAGTGTTCTATTGTTTATCGTTCAAATTTATATAATATTTTTCTTTTTTCCCTTTTCTGTTTTTAAAAAGGACAAATTCAGAGGATGATGGATAAAATTTACCCTACTTGGGAACTTTTCTTGTTTGTTTTGTACAGGGAATTCCAAAAGTAATACAAATCAGGCGCTGTAAAAGTTAAAATTAAAAACAGGAAGTATGGACAAATCATTGAACAGAGTAGAGTTGAAAGGTAGGGTAGGGCAAGATGCCAGAATACTCAAAACCGGAAATGGTGTAATGGCAGCCAGATTTACCCTGGCCACAAATGAAATTATAAGGGGAAGAGATGACTCCTTGAGAGAGGAGACCACCTGGCACAATATAGTTGCGTGGAGCAGAAAAGGGATGCCGGATTTTGAACTTATACGAAAGGGAACATTTCTGGCCCTTGAGGGTAAAATAAGATATGTGAAGTATACCAGTTCGCAAGGGGAGGAGAAAAGTGTGACAGAGATAGTTGCACAAAAAATTATTATACCGTTGGTGGAGTGATATTAACTTATTTCTCACTATCTTTGCATGATATAAATTTTTTAGAGATGGAAAAGTTTAGAGATATTCAGATTTACAATACGTTAAGCAGACTGAAGGAGGTTTTCAAGCCTGTAACTCCAGGAATGGTTGGCCTGTATGTATGTGGCCCTACCGTATATGGAGATGCCCATCTTGGACACGCCAGACCAGGTGTTACATACGATGTGCTTGTACGTTTGTTCAGACATCTTGGATACAAAGTAAGATATGTGAGAAACATTACAGATGTCGGACACCTTGAGAGTGATTCAGACAATGGTGAGGATAAAATTGCAAAAAAGGCAAGACTTGAGCAGCTTGAGCCTATGGAGGTGGTACAATACTACACTCTGAGGTTTCACGATGCTATGAAAAAACTGAACAATTGTCCTCCGAGCATCGAGCCAAGAGCGTCGGGCCATATTATTGAGCAGATTGCCCTTGTTCAGGAGATTCTTAAGAACGGTTATGCGTATGAAAGCAACGGTTCTGTCTATTTTGATGTACAGGAGTACAACAAGAGACACAACTATGGGGTGTTGTCGGGAAGAAACCTTGATGATATGATATCCAATACCAGGGCATTGGACGGTCAGGATGACAAACACTCATCTGCTGATTTTGCCCTTTGGAAGAAAGCTTCTCCTGAGCACATTATGAGATGGCCTTCTCCTTGGAGCGACGGTTTCCCAGGTTGGCACTTGGAGTGCTCCGCAATGAGTGCAAAATATCTTGGGGAGGAGTTTGATATCCACGGTGGCGGTATGGACCTTATGTTCCCTCACCACGAGTGTGAGTTGGCTCAGAATACCGCATCAAGGGGTAAAGGTGGTGTAAGATATTGGATGCACAACAATATGATTACCATCAATGGCCAGAAGATGGGCAAGTCTCTTGGGAACTTCATCACTTTGGATGAACTGTTTACAGGAAACAATGCAGTATTGGAGCAGGCGTATTCTCCAATGACTATCAGATTCTTCATTCTGCAGGCGCATTACAGAAGTACTTTGGATTTCAGCAATGAGGCTTTGCAGGCGGCAGAGAGGGGCTTGAAGAGAATTCTGCAGGCAGCAAAGGATGTTAAAGGGTTAAAGGTTACAAGTGCTTCTGCAGAGGTGGCCAAAGAGATAACAGATCTTAAGGAGAATGTTTATGTTGCCCTTTGTGATGACCTTAATACCCCAATTGCCCTTTCTCACCTGTTTGATGCAGTAAGAATTGTAAATCTGGTTAAAGATGGCAAGCTTGCCATTGGAGAGCAGGAGAAAGAGACTTTGGAGTTCCTGCTTGGAACAATTACAACAGATGTTTTGGGTATAGCTCCTGAGCAGGAGGCCGCAGCCGGCGATTCTGGTGTTGCAAAGGTTATGGATGCCCTTGTAAATATGGTTCTTGAGGAGCGTAAAGTTGCCAAAGCCAATAAGGATTGGGCAAAATCAGACAAAATAAGGGATGACCTTAAGGCTATAGGTGTTCTTATAAAGGACACTAAAGATGGTGTTGAATGGACATTGGAATAAAAAAAGAGGCCGTAAGGCCTCTTTTTTTTATTTGCAATACTTATCCAACCATCCAAAGAACTCTCTGTTCCAGTGGATTGAGTTCTGTGGTTTAAGAATCCAGTGGTTCTCCTCAGGGAACAGGAGAAGTTTGCTCTCCACACCCATCATACGTGCAGCGTTGAAAGCTGCCATACCCTGGTCTACCGGTACTCGGTAATCCATCTCGCCGTGGGTTACAAGGATAGGAGTGTTCCAGTTTTTGATAAGCTTATGAGGAGAGTTGCCGTAGTGGCGTTTTGCAGTTGGGTTGCTGTCCCAAGGCGCACCACCATTATCCCAAGTTGGGAACCACATCTCCTCTGTCATCATATACATATGCTCCTGGTTGAAGATGCCGGCGTGAGCAATAAGGGCAGAGAATCTGTTCTCGTGGATACCTGCAAGGTAATAAACAGAATATCCGCCGTAGCTTGCACCTGTAGCAGCAACTTTACCTACATAAGGCTCTTTCTTCATATTGTCTACAGCTCTCAAGTAATCCTGCATATTCAAACCGCAGTAGTCACCGGAAATCTGCTCGCACCAAGGCTGTCCGAATGCTGTTGTACCCCTTCTGTTAGGAAGGATTACAATATAACCCTGAGAAGCCATAAGCCTGTAGTTCCATCTTGTAGAGAATCCCTGGCTGATTGTACCCTGTGGGCCGCCCAAGCACATAAGGATTGCAGGATACTGTTTGGTTTTGTCAAATTTAGGAGGATAAAGGATCCAGGTGTGCATCTTTTTGCCGTCTACTGTAGTCATCCATCTCTGCTCCATAAGAGGTGTGTCCAATTTGTCCAAAGTGGCCTTGTTCTCTGCAGTAAGCTCCTTGAACTCACCGGTAGCAGGGTTTACAGTTACAATCTCTGCAGGACGCATCATACAGGTATTGGTGGTGATAATCTCCTTTACCTCGCCAATCTCATCTGCAACAAGAGCAGGACCTCCAAAATCATAGATAGCCTCAGAAGAGGTAATTCTCCTTATGCCGTTGCCGTATGAAGCAGGAAGGTAACCGGTTCCCTCATTATCCTCAACAGGAAGACCAACCACTTTGTTTACATCAACAACAAACAATGCAGTAAGGGCATTCACACAAGAGTTGAAATAGATTTTGTCTGATTTAGGTGCCCAGGCGATACCGTCTACATTGTATTTGTAATCTGTGGTAAGCTCTTTCATAAACGGACGGAAATCCTTGCTGCCCAAGTTTGCAAGAACCTTGTCCATATCAATTACAAAAAGTCTGTTCTTGTCTGCCTCATAACCGTCTCTCTCCATACTCAAGAAGGCAAGCTGTTTGCCGTCGGGAGAGAAAAGAGGAGCTGTGTCATAACCCATCATTCCAGCTGTAAGGTTCTGGGTAGCACCACTCTCAACATTGTAAAGGTAAATGTCGGTATTGGTTGAGAAAGCATAATCTCTTCCGGCAAGTTTTCTGCAAGAGTATGCAATGTATTTGCCGTCCGGGCTCCAGGAAAGCTGCTCCAAACCGCCAAATGGAAGGGTAGGCAACTCAAACAACTTCTCTGCACTCTCTGGATTTGCAGTGTCACCTGCAAGAATGTCGGTAGCCTCTCCCACCTGTGCACCTGTAAAATCAGCAATATAAGTGTGCGGAACCTCCTCTACAAAGTGGTCCCAATGACGGTACATAAGGTCTGTATATGTTCTTCCCGACGATTTGTCCAAATCGGGGTACATATCTGTCGGTTTTACGGCAGCCTTCACACTCTTTACAAACATAATCTTGTCACCTGCAGGAGAGAGTTCAAACCCCTCCATACCCTCACCGCCTGCAACCTCGGCCTCGCCCGAAAGGGTAGTGCCGTTAAGAGTTGCGGTGTAAAGTTTACCCCCTCTCATATACACAATCTGGCTGTCATTTATCCAGCGTGCATTAGACTCGCTCTTAGGAGTATTTGTCAGTTTCACATTGTCTGAACCGTCGAGATTCATAATGTAAAGCTCCCTGTTGCCCTTGTTCTGCTCAATGCTGGTGTAGGTGACACCATAAAGAATTCTGGAGCCGTCGGGAGAAATCTGAGGATCACCCACTTTCCCCAGCTGGTGCATAATTTCTGGGGTGTACTGGCCGTTTTCCACCTTAATGTCTTTCTTTGTAATGATAGGCTCAGTGGTATCTGAACCACCGCAGCCACAAAGTGCAGCTGCCATAATCATAACTGGTATAAAATGTTTTCTCATATAGTTTTTAATAGGAGTTAGTCCATAAGTTCATATCCAAGATCAAATCCTTTCTCAGTTGCAGGGCGTCCCTCTTTCATCCATTTAGGCATTGGGGCACCTTTCAAGTAGTGGTCAAAGAACTGCGAAAGTCTTATGCTCAAATCTTTTGAGTTTCTTCTCTCCACAAGGTTATGCTCCTCGTTGTTGTACTGAAGCAGCCACGCAATCTTGCCGCATCGGCGAAGAGCTGTAAAGAACTCAATGCCCTGATACCAAGGAACTGCACCATCTTTATCGTTGTGCATAATAAGTACAGGGGTTTTTACGTTTGGTACAAAGAACAAAGGAGAGTTCTCATAATACAAGTCAAAGCCACTCCAAAGGTCTTTACCTATACGGCTCTGGCCCTGCTCATACTGCACCTGACGGGTAATACCGCTACCCCAACGGATACCGCCGTATGCACTGGTCATATTTGATACCGGTGCACCAGAACCTGCAGCCTTGAACTTGTCTGTTTGGGTAATCATATATGCAACCTGGTAACCTCCCCAGCTCTGGCCCTGAATAGCCATATTCTCGCCGTCAATCCAAGAGTATGTCTTCTCAAGCATCTCTACACCAGGCATAATTGAACGCATTGCGCTCTGGCCAGGATGGCCGTCTGTGTAATAGATGTCCGGTATAAATACAACATATCCGTTACTTACAAAGTAAGGGATATTTACTGTAGAGCGGCTTGGCGCAGGATTGCGTGGGTTGTATAAAGTCTCAGAGTTCTTCTCGTAGAAATAGATCATTACAGGATATTTCTTGTTTGCATCAAAATCTTCCGGCTTGAACAAAAGACCTTCGCAGAAAATGTCATCTGCAGTCTGCCAGTTTACAAGCTCTACCGTACCCCAGTTGTAGTCTTTCTGCTGAGGATTGATGTCGGTAATCTGTTTCTGTGTTTTAAAGTTGTCATAAGTTACAAATGCATTGCTGCCATCCTCAAAACAACCTCTTGTGTATACAAAAGCAGCTTTTTTACCTTTTCCTGCTTTTGAGTAGGCAAAGTTTGAGTAAGTATAAGGGCCCTCAACAACTTTGGTTACAACACTCTTCTTCCTGGTAATGTCTTTAGTGGCAAGACCTGTCTGTTTGGTGGTAAAGTTGAATGTGGTGAAGTAAAGAGGATCTTTACCTGTAATAGGGCTTGCACCACGGAACATAGGTGCCGCATCAGCATCGGGGTCTTCAATTATTGTAGTAAGAGTAAGACGGGTGTTGTTGTTGCGTCCGTAGTTGTCTGTAAGCATCTTTGGAGCGGCAACCCCTTTAGGGTCAAACTGCCAGTAATCAAACCTGTCATTGATTACAAATGCGCTGTTGTCTTTGAACCATACTGCCTGGCCGTATGCACCTGGAAGGCTTGGGGTATCGTGGTCTTCATCGTGGAATGCAACACCAAGGCTTGATGTAAGGTCTTTAAGCTCGCCGGTTGCAATTGTGTATTGGAACCAGGCTTTTGCAAGTTTGTCATAGACAATAACCCACTCTCCGTTTGGAGAAACACTCATTGCGCCAAAGCAAGCTTTCTCCTGAACAAGTTTTCTCTCACCTGTTTTTACATTTACCAGGTAAATGTCTGTATATCTGCTGTAATCCCACTGGCCCTGTACTCTGTAAGCCTTGTCGTTTCCAACAAGCACCCAGTTTGCCATTTTTTTGTTTGGAACATTTATAGAAGGAACATCCAAATCTCCCAACTGAACAAAATTCTCTGCAAGAGAAGTGTTTATATATGCAGTATAAGTCTGCTTAAGGTCTCTGTCTCTTCTTAGCAACTGTACAGGCTGAAGATAATCATCGTGCCAAGACCAGATGTCAAGTTGAGGCTGCTCAAATTCCACCAAAGTGGTGTCTTTCTCAAGCGGTTTTGGAGAGGTGCCAAAGAACAGTCTGCCACCATCCTCACTGAAACTTAGAGAACCGTTCTCATTAACAATCCAATCTGTCTGCAAACCCTCCATCTTGTTGTTTGCGGCAACATTCAAGCTTCCCGACGAAATATTGTAAAGATAAATTTCCACATCTTTCTTTGCAGCTTTTGAGGTATCTGTATTTGCATAGAAAGCCATTGTACCAACTTTGCTGAACTCAGGAAGTTTGATTTTTGAACCTTTAGGACCTGCAAGAACCTCTTTGCTCTCACCTGTTGCAGTGCTGTAAAGGTATAGGGCAGCTTTGCCGGTAGAGTCTTTTTTCTCAGGCTCTACAACGTATGCCATAAGGTCGCCCTCTTTGTTGAACTTGTAAGAAGCAACATTCTTAAGGGTGTCCATCTTACCAGTGTGGATATTCATCACGTACAGCTCTTTAACCTGCTCCTTCTTTGCAGGTTTTTTTGCATCCTTCTGTTCAGGTTTCTCCTCTTTTGCTGCAGGTTTCTCTTTTGCAGGAGTCTGCTCAAATGCTATGTGGGAGAATAATTTGTCGGGAGTATTATGAGATTTGCAGTTGGCAAATTTCTCAACTTTTCCCGATGCAAGATCTATGATTGCCAATGAGTCTTTTGGCATATCTTCTTTCTTTGTCTTTTTGATTTTAGCATCTCTGGTCTGGCTGAAAAGAGGTTTTATAACAGCAACAACTTTGCTCCCGTCTTCGCTCAATTTGGCGCGGGTTGCCCTTGGAACCTCAATTTTTTTGCCGTTACGTATGTTCTCAATTACAAGAGTTGCATCTCCTTCTCCCGGGGTGATTGTGTAAAGAAGCACATCCCCGTTTTTAGGAATGGAGATACCTCTAAGGCTATTCCACGAGTCATAGACAGAGTGGTCAAGTGCCGGCTTTTGTGCGAATGCCGCAGCAACCGCAAAAAGCAGTGTTAACATTAGGGTTAATCTCTTCATATTTGTGTATTTAAATTAAATTTTGTCTTCAAATTCCTTTGGTTCGTAAAAATACACTATATTTGCAAATTCACAAAGAATTGTTAACTACAAACATATTTTTAAAGGTATGATTTATACTCACGAAGTACAGCACATGTGTGTTGTTAAAAAAGGTCCTAACCACGGACCGGCACCTATTCCTGAAGAGGGAAAATGGGTGAGAAGCAAAGAGATTAAAGACATTTCAGGTCTTACTCACGGTATTGGTTGGTGTGCACCTCAGCAGGGTGCCTGCAAGCTTACCCTTAACGTAAAAGAGGGTATCATTCAGGAGGCTTTGATTGAGACTATCGGTTGTTCAGGTATGACTCACTCAGCTGCTATGGCAGCAGAGATTCTTGCCGGCAAAACTCTATTGGAGGCTTTGAATACAGACTTGGTTTGTGATGCTATCAATACTGCAATGAGAGAGCTTTTCCTACAGATTGTTTACGGTCGTACACAGTCTGCATTCTCAGAGGGTGGCCTTCAGATTGGCGCAGGTCTTGAGGATTTGGGTAAAGGTCTAAGAAGCCAGGTAGGTACAATGTTCTCAACTAACGCAAAAGGTGTAAGATACCTTGAGATGGCTGAGGGTTACTGTACAAGAATGGCTCTTGACAAAGATGACCAGGTTATCGGCTACGAGTTTGTTCATATGGGCAAATTCATGGAGGAGATTAAGAAAGGTACAGACGCAAACGAGGCTTTGAAGAAAGTAACCGGTACTTATGGCCGTTTTACTGCTGAGCAAGGTGCTGTCAAACACATTGACCCACGTAACGAATAAGGAGGAAAGGAAAATGGCTATTAGAGAAGTAAAATTTGAGAGTCAGGACCGTAGAATGCCGCAGATTCTTGCTGCATTGAATGCTAACGGTATTAAAAGCATAGAGGAGGCTAACGAGATTTGCGAGCAGTATGGTTTGGATCCATACAAAACTTGCGAGGAGACTCAGCCAATCTGTTTTGAGAATGCAAAATGGGCTTACGTTGTAGGTGCTGCAATTGCACTTAAGAAAGGTTGCTCAAACGCTGCTGATGCAGCTGAGGCAATTGGTCTTGGTCTACAGTCATTCTGTGTTCCAGGTTCAGTAGCTGACGACCGTAAAGTAGGTATCGGCCACGGTAACCTTGCAGCTCGTCTACTAAGAGAGGAGACAAAATGTTTCGCTTTCTTGGCAGGTCACGAGTCATTCGCTGCTGCAGAGGGTGCAATCAAGATTGCAGCTAAAGCAGACAAAGTAAGAAAAGAGCCTCTACGTTGTATCCTTAACGGTTTGGGTAAAGACGCTGCTATGATCATTTCAAGAATCAACGGCTTTACATACTGCCAGACCGAGTTTGACTACGCTACAGGTGAGGTTAAAGTTGTAAATAAAATTGCTTACTCAGACGGTCCTCCCGCAAAAGTTAACTGCTACGGCGCAGACGACGTACGTGAGGGTGTAGCAATTATGCACCTTGAGGGTGTTGACGTATCAATCACTGGTAACTCAACCAACCCAACCCGTTTCCAGCACCCAGTTGCAGGTACTTACAAAAAAGAGTGCATGGAGCTAGGCAAGAAATATTTCTCAGTTGCTTCAGGTGGTGGTACAGGTAGAACCCTTCACCCAGACAACATGGCTGCAGGTCCTGCATCATACGGTATGACCGACACAATGGGCCGTATGCACTCAGACGCTCAGTTTGCAGGTTCTTCATCAGTTCCTGCTCACGTAGAGATGATGGGCTTCCTTGGAATTGGTAACAACCCAATGGTAGGTGCTACTGTTGCTGTTGCTGTGGATGTTGCTACTGCATTGAGCAAATAAGTTCTGTCAAAGGAATATTCTTCCCGATGATTTCTGTCGGGAAAATGATAATTAAGGTGGTCTTGTGGCCACCTTTTTTTGTGGATTTTCTTGTCGTGGACGTTCCTGTAATTCGTTGTCCACGTCATCCTTTCAGGGAATACCTTCAGCAAAGGGTAAGTGTGGATAACCTTCCCGGCCAGGTTGAATTGTCCACGGCACCGTAGTCCCAATGCCCTGTGGGGTATGTTGGCGTGGACGATGAAATGCAGGAGACTGACTATGTCCTATAGGAACATGAACAGGAAATGATAATTTGCATACTGGAGTGAGTATTCCGGGAGATGCACAAGGAGAGGGATATTACACTCATTGTTGGGCTCAATAAAAAAGTATATATTTGCACTATACGAAAACTTGAAATATGAACGGTAATTTAATACTGCTGATTCTGTTTTTGGGGCAATGGTGCTTGAGTGTCCTGCTTTTTGCAGTTTTGAAGAATTCAGGACACCCAGACTTTTGGTGCCCCGGCATATCTTTTTTGTTTGGCAGTTTTTACACCTCCGGTAATCAGTGTCTTCTTGTTGGTTCATAAGAAAGCAAGGCAGAAACTTAAGTGCCAATCTTCTATTTATTACATGTTGCATTTTCTGTTGCAGCATGTGGTAATATATGTTATTTTATTGGTTGTCCTATCGGTCTTGCATACAGGAAAAACATTTTATATGGAAGTTGATGGAGAATATTGGGTTGAGTGTGCATATGGATTCCAGTATTGGTGGAGTATGTTCAAGACAGATTATATGTCTGACAATACCTTTATAGCTTTTTTATTTTTCTTTCCTTTTCTTGTGACAGCCATTGGTCAGGGGATTGGAAAATTCCTAATTTTGTTGCATGAAAACAGAAGTAAACCCGCAAGATACAACCAGAGCCGAGGCATTCCAGATGTGGATGACTTCCCCAATGCCAATGGTTACCCTTACCAAGACATTTGATGTGAGCAGCCTGCTGAAGGCAAGCAAAAAACTGGACGTGAAATTCAATGCCATCCTTTGCTGGTGCATTGGAAAAGCCGCAACCCAGATAGAGGAATTCTACCTTCTTCCCCACAAAGATAAACTATACAAATACGACTGCCTTGCAATAAATGTAATTGTAAACAACAGCAAAGGCGGAATCAATTCATGTGATATTCCTTTTACAGCTGATATTGCAACGTTTGCCCAGATATATCATACCCTTACAACGCAGGCCTCAGCAGAGTGCAAAAGCACCTTCCTTGAGGATTACATGATAGTGGGAACTTCTGCAATGGTACAGACAGAACTTGACTGCATAGTTAACCAGTACACGGACAAGTTCTGCAATCCAATGGTAATGTGGGGCAAATACCGCAAGGGATGGTTCAGGGCCACACTCCCAATATCCTTCCAGTTCCATCACTCCCAGATGGACGGCGGCCATGGTGCCATGTTTCTGGAACTGCTGCAGAGGGAAATGGGCAAACTATAAAAAGACCTAACCCTTTAAAAGAAAAATAGTTATATTTATGAAAATCCTTGTTTATGAAATTGATTGAGAGAAATATGCAAACTATTATTGCTTTGTGCCAGATGTACAAGGTGAACAAGTTGTTTGTATTTGGCTCTGTCCTTACTGAGAGATTCAATAAGGAGAGTGATATTGATCTTGTTGTTGATTTCAATAAAGAGGATATCTCGGATTATTTTGACAATTATTATAACCTGAAAGATTCCTTGCAGGACGTTTTGGGTAGAGAGGTAGATTTGCTTGAAGAGCAGGCTATCAAGAACCCGTATTTAAGAAAGAGTATTGATTCTGCAAAAATGTTAATCTATGGATGATGTGGTAAAGAAATCGTTGCATGATATTTTAACTGCAATTGATGAAGTGGAAAGCTTTTTTGGCGGAAAACCGAAATTGTTTGAGGTATTGAAATTATTGGTGAAGCGATGGGCCGTATACAGCTCAGTGGACTTCGCTTGAATATGTCTTGGGACGCTCAGTTCGCAGGTTCTTCATCAGTTCCTGCTCACGTTGAGATGATGGGCTTCCTAGGAATTGGTAACAACCCAATGGTAGGTGCAACTGTAGCTGTTGCTGTTGCTACTGCACTTGCGAAATAGTACTTTGGTACACTCTTCCCGACTGTTGGTCTTTTCCCCAAGAGGTTAAGCACGGCTATGTGCCCTGCAGGTATCTCTGGGGGCGGTAGGCGTGCTTAACCATCCTTGGACGATGGGGGATGAGCACGCCAATATACCCTGGAAGCACCTGTAGCGGCGGTAGGCGTGCTTAACCTCTTGTATTCACTTGTAGAGAAGAAAAACAAACCCCACAACCTCTCCCGAAGCTGCAGGGTTTGCCCGACTTAACCTAACTTAAAAAACTATTTCATTTATATAACAGCGGAAGGGAGGAAAGGTTTAGGAGTGGTGTGAAAATATTAAAAGTCATTCATATTGATGGGTGACTTTTATTATTATGTTGCAGGTCTAAAAAATTAGACCTATTTTTGTAAAAATTGAACTTAATATTATGCCAACAGTTTTATTGATATTTGGATTGAGGTTTTATTTCTATGCAGATGAACATAAACCTATTCACGTACATTTGGAGAGCAGTGACGGAAGAGCAAAGATTGCTTTGGAACCAGTAAAACCAAGGGATATTAAACGGGCATTGGATTTGGCTGTTGAGTATAGAGAGGAGTTTATTCAGAAATGGAATGAGTTCCACAATTAAATAATGTTTATTATGGCAAGGATTGAAAAACTATGGTTTGAGGATGGGCGGATTTATATTTGCACAGATGAAAAGCAAGTTTTGAGTCGTCCATTAGAGGCTTTTCCATCATTGAAAGATGCAACGGATGAGGAAAGGCTTGTTTATAAGATTGACCGTTTTGGAGATGCTATCCGTTGGGAAAGCATTGATGAGGATATTCATATCAGCAGTTTTTATGAGACAACAGAGCCCGATTATGATAATGAGATAGCTGAGATATTCAAGCGTTTTCCACAGTTGAATGTTTCAGAGGTTGCAAAGAGTATAGGTATTCATAAAAGTCTCCTTTCTAAATATATTTATGGTGTCAAGAAACCAAGCTTGCAAAGGAAGATGCAGATTAAGGAGGCTTTGAGGTCTTTAGGACAGCAATTGATGGCAGTGTGATTTTTTTAAGTAACAATGGAATATAAAGAAGCGGTGGCGGAAAAGTTGCCTTATAGAGCCTGTGATGCTTACTGAGGATATGAATAATCCGCTTTATTGTGATATAAAAAAGACCGGAATCCTTATCTGATTTCCGGTTTTTGCGACTTATTTGCGACCACTTTCTAAAAAATCGGCCTCAGAGCTATCTGTATGCCATAATCCCACAGATTGACCGACACAATGAGCCGTATGTAGTTCAGTGGACTTCGCTTGAATATGTCTTGGGACGCTCAGTTCGCAGGTTCTTCATCAGTTCCTGCTCACGTTGAGATGATGGGCTTCCTAGGAATTGGTAACAACCCAATGGTAGGTGCAACTGTAGCTGTTGCTGTTGTTCCCCTTTTGCAGGAATCTTTGGAAAGTATTTAGTATTTTTGTCTCCAATTTATAGATATTGTTGCTTTATGTATATTAAAAAAGTTTTAATATTATTTTTAGGTGTTTGCTCTTGTCTGTTTTCAGCTTGTAGCGATTTGGACGAGGGGAGCAGACTCCCGGATTTGCCGGCTCACCCTATTGTCATTTTATATGAAAATGATGTTCATTGTACTCTCGACGGTTATTCTGTGCTAGTGTCGCTTCGTGATGAATGCTTGTCAAATACACAATATGTCTCTACGGTATCTTGTGGCGATTTCGCCAGCGGAGGACTGGTTGGTTCTATATCAAAAGGCGAAGGAATTGTTGAGATTATGAATCATGTGGGTTATGATGTGGTGGCTTTGGGAAATCACGAGCTGGATTATGGCATGCAGCAGATGTTCAAACTTACTGAAAACTTGGATGCGCCTGTGGTATGTGCAAACCTTAAGAATGTGCAGACTGATACTTATCCGTATCCAGCCTGTCACATGGTCCGTTATGGTGAAGTGGATGTAGCGTATGTGGGCTTTACAACAACTACAAGCGGCACGGTAAAGAGTTTGAGTGATGAACAAGGCAATTTGGTTTATAGCTTTATGCGGGAGGAGTTCTATCAGCATGCCCAAAACTCTATTGATGAGGCCCGTAAGAACGGAGCAGATTATATCATTGCTCTCGCTCATTTGGGAGATAGCGAGAAAACAGGTGGGCACCCCAATTCTATTGGTTTAATTGGCAACACTATTGGTTTGGATGCTGTAATTGATGGTCATGACCACCATATTATAGAAGAACAGTTTGTGAACAATAAGGACGGGAAACCTGTATTGCTTACTTCATCTGGCAGCAATTTCCAATACATTGGCCAGCTTGTCATCAACACCGACGGCACTATGAACTCCTTGCTTACATCTATAGCTAATGGTGAAGTTTCTCCCGATAGCGGTACGCAACAATTTGTAGATCAGTTGAAGGAGAACGTGAGTGGCCAAGGGGATTTTGTCATTGGCCATAGCAAAGTGGACCTTATGATTCATGATGCTGACGGGAAGCGTATTGTCCGCACGCAGGAATCCAATCTTGGAGACTTCTGTGCAGATGCTTTGCGCAATTTTACGGATGCAGATATTGCGTTGGTTAATGGTGGCGCTATCCGTACCAAAATAAGCCGTGGCGAAATTCTGTTCAACGACTTGTACAATGTGATGCCTTTCGGTGATATGATTGCTACGGGAACCCTTTCAGGCCAACAATTGCTTGATGCGTTGGAGTTCTCAGTTTCTGCTTTACCTGCAGAATCCGGAGCATTCATGCAAGTTAGCGGTTTGCGGTTCCAGGTTGATTCTTCTATTCCATCTCCTGTGGTGAAAGATTCGGAAACATCGTTGTTTTCACATGTAGGCAATGGAGTTCGTCGTGTTTCCAAAGTTGAGGTCTTGGACAAGCAGAGTGGCACATATAAAGAGTTGGAATTGCAACGACAATATACCATGGCCACTTTGGATTATCTCATCCTTGAACAAGGTGGATCTGGAATATTTAATCAGGTAAAGCCTATTGATGCTTATTGGGGGGCTGACATAGAAATCCTGAGACATTATCTCGAAACTTCTCTTGGTGGCAGTGTAGGTGTTGAGTATGGCCAACTTCAAGGACGCATAGTTTTCAAATAACTCTCATGCCCATAGATCTGCGTCTCTCATTCTCTTTCAACCACTTATAGGGTTGATTTAGAAATTTTAAGGGGGGGTAAATTTACACGATTTTGGTGAATATGTAAATTATGATTGTTGGTCCTGTGAAGGACCGTGGTATGAAATTGAAAAGATTGTTGACATACATAAGATTCGTATTGTGCCTTGTCGGAACCCTTGTTTCGCTGTCTGCGTGGTCGCAGGACAGCGAAATTCAGCATATAGTCAAGAGATATAATATCTTTTTCCGAATCAACAGTCCGGTAATCGATCCGCAGTTCCAAAGCAACGAACGTGCCATCCAGCAGATGAAGGAAGACGTGGAGGCTACTCTCCAGATGGATGGTGCTGTTCCTGATTCCCTGCTCATCCTCTCGAATGTGGGGCAAATACCGCAAAGGGTGGTTTAAAACCACACTCCCTATCTCTTTCCAGCTTTATTTTGCAACTTCCCAAATCGCATATAAGTTTAGATTGGAGCTGCGCTTTTCAATCTGGCCATCTGAGTTATCTATAGTGCCAACTTTGTAGTCTAGAGTTCCCAAACCATCGCTGCGAGTATTCCAGCGGACAAATCTGTATCCGTTCCTGAAAGGGATCTCTTTAATCATAAGTTTATTGTTAGTGTCAATAACTATTCTCTGCACATCCTCAGTTTTGCCACTATAAGTGAAATATGCAGGAGATTGTTCATCGCCGTTGGCGTGATATATAACATCCACGCTCCGCACTTCCCCACCGTTAAGAGTTACCATACCACCAACATTCATTACATCCGGATTATCTACATAGCTCACAGTGCTGTTGTCTATTATCCTGCCGGAATTGATGACTACAGAGGCTTTGGAGCCGTTAATGTATAGTCCGCCACCCTGAAGCAGTGTAAGATTGGAAGAAATGTCGGGATGCTGTACCCCTTCAGTTGTGGTGCCTATAGTAACTGTTGCAGCAACCTCTCCTGTTTCAGGCAAATCAACACAAATACCTCCCCCCCTTCGTGTAGAAGAGTTCCCAGTTATTGCTCCCGATAATATATCAACAGAAATGTAATCTTTAAGAGAAGTGATATAAACACCACCGCCTAAACCGGTATTTTCATATAGGGTATTGGTTGAGTTTGTTGTTGATTTGGAAATGGCTGAATTGCCAGTGATTAAAGCTCCATTTCCAGTAACCTCAGGCATTATAAAACTCCCCGAGTTAATGCTTATGCCACCACCATTGCCATCATTAACCAGATTGCCGTTAATTGTACCTCCAGATATAGTAACATCTCCTCCCTCAAGGTGCAATGCTCCTCCCTGCAGATATGCAACATTATTTGACATTGTCCCTCCACTCATTGTAAAAGATGGGTTCAACAGACCTGTTTTCTTAACACAAATGGCTCCACCACTTCCATTTTTTCCTGTAATACAAGATCTTATAATTGCATCATTGCTAAGTTTTACTATACCATCCTCAAGGTAAATGGCTCCACCATCATAAAGTGCTGTACACTTTGCAATATCCCCGCCGCTCATACTAAAGGTAGGCTGGTTTTCAGTTTTTGCACCTTTCTTAATATAAATTGCCCCACCATTTTCTCCATAACAATCCATAATGGTGCCGCCACTCATAGTAAATGTGCCATCTTCCATATAAACAGCCCCTCCATTGTTCACAATATGAAAGAACTCAGGATCGCTTACCTTACTGTTCCTTATAAGCCCGTTTGTCATCTTAAACGAAGGTGGGGTAAATTGGGCCCCATCCAAAACAGATCCGGCCATTACAAACTGGGCCTGAATGTCGCCGCCGCTAATTTCAATTTTAGCAGTACCAATGTTTCCTCTCTGTGCGTGACCACTTTTCCCCCCTCCAATAGAACCTGTTAAAATAACTGGATTGCCAGATATTCTAATTTCTGCATTCCCACCATACACTGGAATGTCTTTATTATTCTGTATGCCGCCGGAACAACCTGTTCCGCCACCAATACTTGCTCCCGCACTTATTGTTTTTTCAGGCGTTTCACCACTTATGGCAGCAACGCTTTTTGCAGTAATATTTCCACCTGTAATAACAACAGTAGCTGCTCCACCACGTTTGGTTTTGCTGCTGCCCCCACCTATTGCAGTTCCAATTGCAGATTGGGCATATACATTTCCCCCATTTATATAAACAGTACCATTATTTCCCACTTCTTTACGTGAACCTGCACCACCAATGGCTGCACTTGGAATATCCCACCTGTTGGAATGGTTGTATGCATAAACATTACCTGCGTTAATAGTTACAGTAGCAGAGCCTCCTGCAGAATTATAACCAATGCCTCCACCAATGGCTGTACCTGTTGTAGATGCAATTGCTGTAACAGTTCCGCCATTTATAGTTATTGTAGCTGCATCATTTCCGCCGGCTCCAATCGCAGTGCAATTTTCTGCTTTTGTTGTTCCTGCAAATATATTTCCACTATTTATGATTATACCGTGACTGTTTCCCTCGCCAGAGTCGTTACCACCAATTGCCGAACACCAATGGTTATCAAAGAAAGTTGTATCTCTCTGTGCTGTTTCTCCTATATATTCACCATTATTTGCAGTGTTGTAGAATCCGGTCTCTCCAGAGGCTGCTGCCACAGTCAGAGAGCCGGTTCCCTCAAATGTAATTGTATTATTTTTCCCACTTGCACCATAATAATGTACAGCCCCAACTCTGTTGTCACCCTCAATATTTATAATGAGGTGGGCATTTGATCCAGCATTAAAACAAATTCCAGCTGTAGTTCTGGCAGTGCTCCTCTGCTGGTATGTTGTATAAATGTCATCAATGGTAAGGTTAACGGTTTTGTTGCTGCCATAAACTCTTATCATATTATTAGTAGCAGACCTCCCTGATCCTTGTGTGGAAGCTGCATTTTTCCACCCTGTTATTACACCTGCAACAGAAGTGTTGTTCTCAATAAACTCTGCCCACGTTTTGCCATTATACTTAAGAGGAGGTGTATTGGGAATGGTGCTGTTCTGCAGATTATCAGTTTGATACACATAATAAATAAAATTATCATTATGTGTACCGGTAACAGCTTCGGCTTTTCCATTTCTAAAAACATATCCTAAATATGTATTAGTAGCTGTTGGGTTGTTGCTTGTGCTTTCAGTGCAACCAATCATTACGTTTCCTGCAGCCAAATCAAAATAAATGACATTCCCCCCTGCAGTTTTTTCAAACAAGGTGTATGTAATCATTTTACCAGGCTCCCATGTAATACCGCTAAGGCTGGCAGATAGATTTTTAGTGGTGCCGCCAACTGTATAATTCATTATCACTTTGGCATTGTCCCCCAAAGTTTGGGGAATAAGCATAAGGGTAGTATTGTTGTTGGTTATCATTGTGCCAGCCAGAAGCTCTTTAGGCTTGGTAAATTCAATATTGTATTCTGCATTGCTCTCCGACAAATTATCCCAGCTTCCTCCAATAGAGTACTGTCCAGAACCAGAAACTCCAACAACCTTAATAGAGTTTACTGTACATCCAAATCCTGTCCTGAACTTTATGCCGGTAAGTATATGTTTGAACTCCAATGGTATTCTGGCACCAGCATTATCGGTAATATTTACCTCCTTTACCGCAGCAATAATGTCTTCCTGCTCCTCAACATCACTGTTTATGGTGTAACTCAAGGTAGGAACACCAGTAATGACAGATTTATCTATTTTAACATAAGGGGCATAGGCATAAACTCTCAAATTACTTTTGTCTTTTACATTGCTCCATCTCAGTTTTTGGCCATTCAGGGTGTTGCCGTCAAATGTATATTCTGCATTGGTACTGCTGGCAAGAGATGTTGCGGTATCACTCCACTCATCAAAGGCAAACATTGTAATACCCAACTTACCCTCAAGCAACATCATTGGAGACGCCTTGGTTGTATTATTCCCAACAGAGTCCTCAACCCAATCACAAACCTCCATATGCAGACTGTCGTAAACATATGTATGGGTATCAGCTGATTTGGTAAGAGTTTTCAGGTAAGGGGTAAACTCAACAGTTTCAGTTACCTCAGAAAACAAACCATCAATCTCCTCCCTAATATCCGTACCACACCCAGTAATTCCCATAAGGGAAATGACAATAATGATGCAAAGCCATATATAATTGCCAAATATTCTCATAATTCAGGTTCCAAATAAAGATTGTCATTCTGGTTTTCCCAAGATTCAAGTGTGCAAACACTGTCTATAATAGACAAGGAATCAAAATATAGCACTACAACATACTGATTTCCTGCGTTAAATCCGTCTTGGGACGATATAGTTGTTCTGGCAGTTCTGCCATCTTTTGTTTTAACTGTAATCAAAATGCCTCTATCCCTTGGAGCACAAAAAATAGAAGCCACATCTGTCTTTAAAATAGATAAAGTTTTGGGTTCCTCCAGCAGTTCAATAACTGTATTCCCAGAATATTCCACTAAAGTTGCATCAGCATCCCCAACAGAAATTTTGTCGGGAGTAGAAAAAGTGACACTTGTTATTTCACCCCAGGTATCAACTGCATCATAAGAGGTAGCACATAGTGTTACCCTTAACCAGGTAAGCATATGCCTAAACTGCAGCCTGTTATTGTTTGTGCCAAACTGCTCGTTCCATTTGCCGCTTATTTGTGTTGAGAACATCAGATCATCCTCTCCATTAATTGTTGCCTCAAACTTTCCGTTATTATATGCCCAAACATTTTGTGGGTAAAGCCCTACACAATAAACAGATGCTCCAGATGTGGGATATGTCAATGCATTGTTGCCGGTACTTGTGCTGCTTCTGTTATACATTATAGGGGTAATGTTCTCAGAATTAAAAGTTATATAAGTATGGCAAGGGATATATGTTCTGGTATCTTCAGATGGGGTGTTGGCAGAATAATCATCCTCATTGTTGGAGAACCACAGTTCTACACTTAAAGGGTTGTCTCCAGAAGGTGTTGTCCCCTCATATGCCTGTGCTTTTGTACCCACTTCCACATCAGTTACTGCAGCACTGAGCATAATCTCCTCTGTGGGAGCTGCATCGTCTATGCGGGAACAGGAACCCAATGCCGCTACAACCAATATCCCTATATAAAATATATACCTATTCATACTCCATCTAATCTCCAACAGTTATATTGTCATCATTAAAATTGCCTATAAGAAGACCACCAACATTCCAGTCGCTTACAGAAGAAGTAAGGTATACTGTATTACCCATCTTAAAGTTAAGGGTTAAAGTGAACTGTATCCCCCTTGTATTTCCGAGAAATGGAGTAGAAGAGCTCTCCTTTAAATCTACAGGAACAGTAACCGTACGTTTGTCTGTTTGCAGATGTATCTCATACTCATAAGAATCGGTATCCAGGCCGTCAACAACAATTTTACCCCTGCCGTCAACCGGAGCACATAAGACATAAGCCATCTCCTTAATCATAAGGTAAGGGATTGTATTGGCATCATCTGAAGAAGGAAAAACAGTATTGGTAAAATTCTTTACCATTTTTACAGTATTTCCCACATAAGACTCCTCCTCTATGGTCTTGTAAAAATTCATATCAATATCATTACTGTAAGATATATTTCCCTCCTCGGTAAAGTTATACAATGGGGCAGAGTCTGAATTGTAGTAAGCATTCTCTGCAAGACTAATTGTAACCTTGTTTTTAGACCTTATTGTCATAGACTTTATAGCCCCCCACGACTCCGATACCTCTTTACTCTCAGCCTTGAACTCCACTCTCAGCCAGGTAAGAAGATGACTGAAATGCAACATAGGAGATTTGTTGAAATCCTGGGCATATTGTCCTGCCACCTGAGGTGCAAACATCACATCTTCATTGCCGCCAAACACATATGAAGCCTCTTTACCGCCAGCGTCAGTTGTCCAGCTGCTGTTACTTCCCGACATTGGTGAAAAAGCAACAAAATACACCATTGGTTTGGTTGTTTTATTATAAATGGCAGCTCGCAGCAACTGAGGTTCTCCGCTCTGGAATGTTGCATCTGTATGAATGGCCACTTTACCGTCACTGCCACTTCCATCAAAAGGTTTGAGAGTATTTTCATGATACTCCTCCTTAAATACATAAGGAGTTGTAGATCCCCAAACATCTGTATTAAGAGGATACTTTGGAGAAGGAGCCTCAATCAGATTATCATTTTCATCCTTAGGAACAAAAGGGGCACGTGTAGAAACACCTTCATTTACAGCAGCTGCAAGATAAACAGGTGCTCCAGCTTGTGAAACATCCAGCCTGTCGCTCTGGCAAGCTACAAAAGAGGCAAAAACCAACAAATATAATACTGCAGCTCTTTTCATCTTACTCAACCTCTATTTCAGTCTTATAGTCAATCACAGTCCATTTGTCTACCTTAACCTTAAACAAAATCTCCTCCTCTGTATTACCCATACTTAAAGTGTAAACATACTGTTTCCCTGCTTCCCAGTTTGTAACCCCCAGATCCGAAAGCTTTATACTTTTTGTCTCTTTAGCACCGTCGAGCCTGGTATAATTTACAGAAAGAGTAGGGGCACCATTACCATTATCCTTATCTAACTCTTGAGGAGCTACAAGATAAGGACCGCCAATAGGACTGTTAAAATTTATATCATCTGGTATACCCTTTTCAATATCAATAAGCAGATTGCCTGTTGATCCCTGAACGGAATCATATGCAATCTCCCATTTTTCAGATAAATTATTATAGCTGTATGATCCCTTATACTTTATATTGCCCAATGTTATATTATGCAATGTCATTCTATAAGACATCTCAAGATTAAAAGAAACAGCTGCAAAAGGGTGAGCAAAATGCATCTTTACCCCCGGATAGTTCTTGTCTGCATTCTGCGTCTGAGGAGTCTGGTCCTTAACATAAGAATACAGAAACTCCCTTAACTCCTCCTGATTAGGAGTTTTGGCATTTACAAGCGCTTCATTTCTTGCCTGGGCCGCATCATAAGCGTGCAGCGGCAAAGAAAAACAGAACGACGGACCATTCTCATAAGTACACTCTACATCATAAACAGCTGCGTCAGCCGGGTTTAAAGGAAAATGCCCAAAAAAGTTGAGCTGTTCCCCCAAAGGCCAGTAATACTTTATATAAATACCATC
This sequence comes from Candidatus Egerieisoma sp., assembly GCA_045645465.1. GTDB lineage: Bacteria > Bacteroidota > Bacteroidia > Bacteroidales > UBA932 > Egerieousia. The sequence goes on along the minus strand of JAZRIV010000032.1, from coordinate 12,560 downwards.
AGAATCTGTAAAACGCCAATCCCCGGCAGCACTAAAATAATTTACCCTTACATTCTCCATAAAACTCCTGTCAGCAGCAGTGCTGTTGCTTCCCGACAAAAATGCATACACAGCAAAATTTCCACCCCCTACATTAGGATTTTGAAGGCTGGCAGGAGAGTCAAATATAGTTGCTTTTGTATGACTAACACCAACAGACAGACAAATAGGCTGAGGCTCCATATTCTGCGGATTATTTTGCTCCATCTCACCCGTGTTGAGAGAATTTTTAGAACACGAGGAAAAGATGAAAGCTGCAAAAGCCACCACCAGTATAAAGAATCTATATGCCAATTTAATCATACAAATAAAATTAGTACCCAACCGGGCGGTCAGGCCCGGCCGGGTTAAAAAATATCAATTGTTAAGATTATTTTCCTGCTTCTTCTTGACCAATGCCATCAAGAGGAGTATTCGATGATTGGTCTTCCCACTTAGCAACACCTGGTTTAACCAGAACCTCGGTTAGAGTGATGTTGATATTGTAGAAATATTTTTTAGCCATCTTCCATGCTGTTGTTCCACTTGTAGGTGTAGGCAAATAATAAGTATAATTATAGTTATTGGCTGTTCCATCACCTTGGGTAAGGGTGTAATTAATGGTAAATGATTCTGCATATCCGTCTGGAACTACAAGTAGACCATTTCCAAATAGTTGTTCTTTATCGTTAAGTTTTACGGCATCTGCAAAAGCACTTCCTGAACTATTTGGGACTTTTATACTTTCTTTTGTCATACCTGTTAGATCCCAAGTTGCTGTAATACCATCTGTTGTAACATTTTCTTCTTTATCGAAATTTGTATTTACAAGATTTAATGTACCATTGAAATTAGCGTTATTCAATGTGATAGAATTAACAGTAATTGTACATCCAGTGGTTGCTCCAGCAGCTGGGGTTGCTGTTTTAACAGTAAAGTTAATCCACGCCAATGCGTGTTTGAAAGTCATATTTACTTTGTCATATACTGAACCCTGAGTGTGAGTTCCCTGACCTGCTGCAAACATAAGGTCATTCTGGTTATATACGCAATTGTCTTTCAATACCACTTCAGCACCATAAGCATAGTTGGTACTATTGAATTTTACATCTGTTTTGTCAACTCCTCCACCTGTTTCTGTTACTGCAAGGAAATTGATGGTAGATGTAGTAAGAGGCCAGTATCTGGCAGGGTTGCCACTCCAGGTATCATCAGCTGTTTTACTAAATAGTGTATAGTTAAAGAAATTTCCTTTTTTTTCAGCTCCCTTAACAATATATGCGGCAACTGCCATATTATCCCCATTAAGGAATGTAGTGTTGTCAACAGGAACTTTTGTTGATGTCTGGTTTACTGCTACAAAAGAAATCTCCTGCGCATCTCCTGCAGGAATAATGTCTGTTTTTTCGCAGGCTGTCAACATTGCAGTTGCAGCTACTGCCATAATAAACAATCTTTTCATGATTAGTTTTTTTAGTAATTAATGAATGTGGTTATTATTATTTTGGTTTGTTTTCGTATTTATTTTTATGTAAGTGGAACATCTATATCCTCTTTTCCCCATTCATCCACTGAGGGCTTGAATCCTCCTCCTCCTTGTTCCGCTTCTGGGATATCTATTATACTTCCGTCTATTATCAGTTTGTTGTTTTTGTTGTTAGGATCGTCAAACTGTGGGGTTACATCGTATATGTAGCGGTACTGTTCCCCACCAGAATCTGTTACTGTTATATCTAAATAAACCTTGTTCTCAGCCCCTGGCAGTTTGCCAAATGTGTCAAAGACTGTGTAAAGGCGGCTGTTCGGTATATCGCTCTTCATTTCTACATATACCGTAGCTGGCAAATTGTCTCTCTCTGGCCTCCCAAAGTAATTTGAGAGAATTTGTCCTGTTACAAACGCTTCAATCTTCTCAATATTTTCTGCACCTTTAATATTCAGAACCTCAAGACTGTAAACATCCATAATAGTTGATGCTGTGGTATAAATGTTAATGGTTTGCTTTTCATCAGTAAAGGCCTCTATTTCCACATCAAACTCATTGGCAACATACAGATGGTCGGGCTCGTATATTATTGGGTCATCTTCATATCCTTTGGTATCTGCTTCTGCTTGTTCCCCGGTTACTTTAGATTTTATAATAGATCCTTTCTGGTCTGTGATATCTGTAGTAAATGCCTTGGCCTGCAGCCTGTTTCCAATTTTTGTTATCTGGGTGGATTCGGTTCCCATACTATAAACTACTATATGGTAGCAGCCTGGGAAGAGATAGATTTTTCCACCTTTTTCTCCAACAATATGGGTTGAAAGCAGGGTGTGTGTGTCTATATCATAAATTAGAACCTCATAGTGTTGCGGTACTATACCCTCAATCTTTTTAACATATTCTGATTCAAGAGGTTTGTCTGAAGACATAACAATATCGTAGCCCAGTTCACGGTTAAGATCTATAACCAGGTTCAGTTCAGTGGAGCGGTCATAAAGCGGAATACGCTGGCAACTCTCCAATACAAAGAGTATCAGGAGTACCATTGCAGCCAATATGAGTCTGAACTTTTTCATTCTGCGTTACTTCTTGTTACTGAAATAGGAATTACAACTGATACTGCAGCTTTAATAGGCCCTACCCAATGTGTATTTTTTGTAAATCCCTCTCTAAAAGCTTTTCCTCCCGGCTCAAATACATCGTATGGTCTTGCATATGAGTACAGGTACCCAATTCCGGCATTGAACTGCAGATGTAGTTTGCCCCTGCAGATTGGAAGGGCATACAAGTAGTCTATACTAACTGCTGCAAACTCCCCTTGGTGTCCGGTGTAATTATGTTCTATATCGTAGTAACCGGCATATGCCCCTACTCCAACTGAGTGTCCAAGAAGCCTTTTTTCATAAAATCTGTTGCGTCCCAGCCAATACCTTGTGTTTATGCCCCAGAAAAGAGACTGAAAAGCATCTTTGTGTTGGCTGCTCCTTTTTATCCAGGGAAAGTAATAATCCGCCTCCAGAGACCATCTGTTACCAAGGCAAATCTCCACACCTGCGTTTGCAGCAGGGAGCAGAAGATTTGTCCTCAATCCCATAATGGTCTTTTTAATTTGTTTAGTTTTTTCTTGGGTATGTGTGAGAGGTTTAAGGTAATACTGGGCTTTGGAAACAGGTATTTCAGCCTCTATTTGTGGAAGAGGTTTCGTGATTCTGGTTTTTTTTAGCACAATGGTTATCTCTGCATAACGTTGTGTGTGCATAAATTTGCCTCTTATAATGTTCCAGCTGTATGAATCAAGTTTCATCAGTTGTTCACATTTTTGGGTGTCGGTCAAATCAGAATCTACAATAAAGAGAACGTCCTCTCTGTTTGGATAGTAATAATTTCCCCTTAGAGTGTTGTAGAATGTGGGGTAATCAATTCCACTTGCAATTATATCTGTAACTATCCCTGCTTTTCTTATAACATTTAAAGATTCAATCATATTTGCAACACTACCGGCTCTTTTTTTTGAAAGCTGCAAGTTGTACTGGTATGAGCCTGTGGGGGAAGCGTACCCCTCTACATAAATGTCATTTATCTGTTTAAGGGAATCTTGCTCTATTGAACCTATGATATCTTCAATTGTGACTATAGCCGTGTTGTTACTGCTGTATTTCTGGTCAATTTTATCTGAATTGTTCTTAAAATGGATGCGTATTGTCTGAAGAGTATCGTAACGATAATTCATAGTCTGTGCATACACAGACTGTAATAAAATTATCATAACGATAATTATGGATATACCTCTTTTTGACATAGCTAGCAACCTTGATAAAATTAAGGTGTAAATGTAGCTTTATCAATTTGCAACAGCTAATAGAGTGTGTTGCAATATTACAAAATATAAGTTGCAGTATTACAAAATATAAGTTGCAGTATTACTTACAAGTCTTTTTATTCCTCTGGTTTTCGATATATTCTGTTGGAGAAATACCCATTACTTTCTGAAAATTTCTGTAGGCGGTAGAACGTTGGCGATACCCAGCATTGCTGAATAAACTTTCTAAATTAGACTGTGGATTTCGCTGCAGTTCCATTACAATATATTCTATGCGGCACTTCATTATGTACTCGCTGAATGTGCATCCTGCAAACTTCCTGAAGGCCTCATTTATGTAGGTACGGTTAGATGCCAGCTGGCGTGATAAAGAGAGTAGGCTCAGTTCGGGGTTTCTCCACTCCTGTTGTTCCACCATCAAGTGTGTTATTCTAATCCATAACTTGTCAATTACGTTATGCATTTCTTGTTCCTGGACTTCAGTTATATTGGTTTGTGGTGCAGGGAGCCGCTCATTGAGTTCGTACCCGATTGTAGAGAAAATGAATAAAATACACATCAGCTGATGCAGAAAGAGACATATAGTGGCATGAGTTATGGTTCCAGCCAGAAGAATCAGTCCTATGCAGGAGAATCCTAATGCATATCTGGAAATGAACGTATGGTCTACTCTACTTTTTTCCCGGTCATATGTAACCAAGAAAAGCGAAAATGCATAAACTATCATTACTATAACAGCCAAAATTCTGAGCAGAACATCTGGTTTGCCTATATTCAGCCATATATCTGATAATGTGTACAAGGATGTATATTCAATACCGCAGAACATTCCTACTATATACATTATGATTGGTGGTGAGAACAACAGGGCATAAGTTCGTATAGGATTGTGTATAGAGCGTATAATAGACAAAGGATAAAAAAAGAACGTTATCTGTATCAGCAGAGGGGCAAAGGTGTGCTCTGGATCTAAGTAATGTTCATATACTATAGTGCTTTTTTTAATTATGCGGAATATGAAAGCAAATGTGAATATTGATGTAAACCAGCTAAATACTGCAAGAACAAAGCGTGAATAATCATTTGTCTCTTTGCGTCTTATCCATAGCAAGGCCCCGTAATATATAAGCCCAATAGTCATTAACGCAAAAATGACAGCCAATATAATTTCAAAACTTGATGGTCTCATTTGGTACAAATTGCTATAATTTTAGATGCAAATGTATAACAATTACTTGAATTTGAACCTCTCAGAATACTAACTTTTTATGGAGTAATCAAAATATATTCTATATTTTTGCGTCTATTGTATCAGACGGCTTATGGAAACAATTTATGGCAAACTTACGTGTTGGTTGCAACAGTTGGGTGTAACAGATGATTATACAACATTGTTGCTCAGGATTGGGGCAATTGCGGCAATTCTTTTAGTGGCATTTGTACTCAACAAAATTTGCAAGAGGGTAATTATTCCAACAATACATAAGGTTACAGTAAAAACAGGTAACAGTTGGGATGACTATTTGTTGAGTGATGAAATACTTGCAAGTGTGTGCAGACTTGTAGCACCTATTGTCATTTACACGCTTATTCCGTTTGCATTGCAGGATGAGCCGTCGTTGAGGGGATTTATACTCAAGTTCTGTTGGATTTACATTACCATAGTGGCTGTAAAACTGGTATTTGCATTCATAGATTCTATCTACAATATGTCATCCCAGCACGAGAAGCTAAAAGACCACTCCCTTAAAGGCTTCTATCAGATGCTCAAACTGGTTGTTGTATGTATTGGGGCAATAATAATCATAAGTACCCTTATAGATAAAAATCCAATTGCTGTACTAACAGGTTTGGGTGCCGGTACTGCTATTCTTATGTTGGTGTTCCAAGATACAATAAAAGGTCTGGTTGCCGGAATACAACTTATGGTTAATGATATGTTGCGCCCGGGTGACTGGATTACAGTACCTAAATATGGTGCAGATGGTGATGTGATAGAGGTTACGCTAACTACTGTAAAGGTACGAAACTGGGACAAGACCATTACCACAGTTCCACCGTATGCCTTGGTTAATGACTCTTTCCAGAACTGGAGAGGAATGTTTGATATTGGCGGCAGACGTATTAAAAGATCAATTAACATTGATATGCATACCGTACGCTTCTGTACTGCCCAGGAGATGGAGAATTTCAGAAAGCAGCCGTGGATGGAGGGTTTTGAGGCAACAGGAAAAGAAGAGGTAAACCTTTACATCTTCAGACACTATCTGGAGTATTACATAAAGAACCACCCAAAAGTACATAAGGAGATGACAATGCTGGTTCGCCAGTTGCAGCCAACAGCACAAGGTATTCCGGTAGAACTTTACTTCTTCTCTGCAGATACCGCCTGGTTAAGGTACGAGCATCTGCAGGGAGAAGTGTTTGACCATATTCTGGCAATGCTCCACATCTTTAATCTGAAAGTGTTCCAAAGCCCGACAGGCTTGGATATCCAAAATGTGCGAGGTTGAGTTATTTAAGTTCTTCCTCTACACAAGCGTGGTAAACAGCAGTGGCAATTGCCTGAAGGAAACTTTTGCCATTAGGGGTTAAACCGGTTGCCATTGCAACCATACCCCATTTGTCTGAAGGACTCCACAACATAATTCCGCTGAGGCCGTATGAGCCGGCAGAGTGCCCTATAAGGTAATTGCCGGGAACATTGTATTTTGGTTCATCTGTCTGGTAAGGGAACTCGCCAAGGCCAAGGCAGTATGTGTTCTTTGCATCTCCTTTGGTAAATGGAACAGGTGTCTGCATAATTCTTGAGCTCTCTTCAGAGATAATGCGCACACCATTCAGCTCGCCGTAATTTATGTGCATCATTACATATTTTGCCAAATCCTCTACAGACATCTTTACACCACCAGTAGGGGAGAAAATAGGGGCAGAATATCCTAAAACATAGTTTGGCATATCCTCGGCCCTGCTTTTGTAAGGGCCGTCTGAAACAACATACTCACCATCCTCAAGATGGTAAATTAGGGCAAATTTGCTTGCATCCAAAGAGTCTACATTATGACCTCCGTACAGGCCAAGAGGTTTGATGATATTGTCTCTAATATAGTTGTCAAATCTTACTCCCGATACCTTTTCAAGTATTGTTCCGGCAAGGTTCATACCCAAGTTTGAGTAGTTGTACCCCTCTCCAGGACCATATGTGAAATATGCATCGGCACAATCCCCATTAATTGCCGGATTGATATGGTCTAATGTAAAATAGTTCTCCCCATTGTCATTTATGCTGGCTGTATGTGAAAGGATCATTCTTAGAGTAATTGGGGTATCGGGATAACGTGGATTCCTCACTCTGAAACCAATAAGATCGCTCACATCGTCATTGAGAGAAAGAAGTCCTTTATCTACAAGCTGCATAATACCGGTGGCAGTAAAAGATTTTGAGGTGGAAGCAATTCTTACAATATCCCCGTTCTGTAACGGAACCTTGTTTGCAAGATCTTTGTAACCAAAAGATTTGTTGTAAATAAACTCTCCATCCTTAACAACAGCAACAGCAAGACCTACAGTCTTGTACTCATCCATAATGAGTTTTAGAGCTTCATCTGTCTGTTGCTCACGAGTTGGGGAGCAAGAGGTAAAAATCGCAACAGATGCGGCAATAGCCATAAAAAATTTTGAAATCCGCATAGTAATATGTTTTAAGTGTTCTTTTGCTCTACAAATTTATATCTTTGTTACAAGATTTAACACAAAATACGTATGAAAAAACTTATATGCATATTATTGGCAGTGCTTTTTACTGCAGAGGCGTTTGCGTGTACCAACCTGTTGGTTTCCAAAGGGGCCAGCAAAGACGGTTCAGTTATGGTGAGCTATGCGGCTGATTCGCATACCCGTTATGGCACATTGGTTTATATGCCAAGGGGATTCCATAAGAAAGGTGAAATGATTGAGATACGGGAATGGGGAAAAGAGCGTTTCTTGGGATATATTCCTCAGGTGGAGTATACTTATAATGTCATAGGGAATATGAATGAACATCAGGTACTTATTGGTGAATCTACCTGGGGTGGCAGAGGTGAGTTCAGGGATACCACTGCTGTTCTGGATTATGGTTCGTTGATATACATTACCCTGCAGAGGGCAAAAAGTGCCCGCGAGGCAATTGAGATTTACACTGCATTGGCAGATGAGTACGGATATGCATCAAGTGGAGAATCAATTTCATTTGCAGATAAAAATGAGGTGTGGTTTATGGACATTATTGCCCGCAAACCAAAATATGAGAATGGGGAGAACCTTAACAAAGGTGCTGTTTGGGTGGCAGTCCGTATTCCCGACGGTTATATCTCTGCCCACGCCAACTGCGCCAGAATCACCACATTCCCTAAAGATGATCCGCAGAACTGCCTTTATGCGGCAGATGTAGTGGATCACGCCCGTGAGTGCGGTCTTTATGAGGGTGACGGTTCTGATTTCAGCTTTGCCGACACTTATGGTCCGCTTGATTTTTCTGGCATGAGGGCTTGTGAAGCACGTGTATGGAGCTTCTTCCGCAAACACGGCGCAGAAGATATGGACAAATATCTTGATTTTGCCCGCGGCGAGAATCCTAAAAACCGTATGCCTTTGTATGTTAAGGCTAAAGAGAAACTTTCCGTTAAGGATGTGGCTGATATGATGCGCGACCACTATGAGGGTACCGAGTTTGATATGACTGTTGGGATTGCTGCAGGTGGAAATGAGTTGCCTTACCGTTGGAGACCTTCTTCTTTTGAGATTGACGGTAAGAAAGGTTATAACGAACGAGCCATTGCTACCCAGCAGACCGGTTTCTGGTTTGTAGGACAGTGCCGCAGCTGGTTACCGGACGAAATTGGTGGTTTGTTCTGGTTTGCAGTTGATGACGCCGGAACCTCTCCATTGTCTCCGTTCTATACTTGTATAAACGGTATTTCAGAGCATTACGCCCTTGGCAACGGAAGTATGTTGGAGTACTCACCTACCTCAATGTTCTGGTTGCAGAACCGTATTGCGCAGTTTGCATATTTGCGCTACAACCATATAGGCAAAGAGGTGCGTGAAAATGTAGATGCACACGAACTTGCAATGATGGATGCTGTTGCTGCTGCAGATGAGGCTGCCCTTAAGCTCCGCTCAGGCAAAGCTGTACAGAAATACCTTACAGAGTTCTCTGTTTCCCAGGCAGACGCCTTGTTTGCAAAGTGGAAATCATTGGATGAGTATCTGCTTGTAAAATTCATTGACGGAAATACAAAACGCCAGAATGAGGACGGTTCGTTTAAAAATAACGGCCACTCAGACAAGATTCCTCCACAGCCTATGTTCCCTGGTTATTCAGATACTTACAAGAGGCAAGTGGCAAAATAATTCATAAATATTTCCCCGGTAGGGGAATATTATAAAAATAAAAAACGGGCCAAGTATTTTGACCCGTTTTTTATATCTCTCAGTAAGTTACAAGACCTGCTTCCTTAAGCATTTCTATGTATTTGGTTACAGTCTCAAGAGAGTCAGCAGCAGGGAACTGTGCATCAAGCATCTTCTTAATGTCAAGAATGCTGTTTGTGCCGTTTGTGGTAAGTTTTGCAATCTCACCGCCGTTCTTAACCGCACCACGCTGTGCAAAGCCGTATTTTGCCATAAGGTCTCTTGGAACAGAGTTCAAAACTCCATAACCGAACTCTTTAACTTTTGCAGTACTCTTAGGATATACCTTTGAAGCAGCTTTCTCTGCAGCAGTAAGGCTTACACCTTTAAATGGAGCAACACCAAGAGCGGCAGCCTTAACTTTCATAGCTGCATCAATATTTTTGTTGTTAGCACTCCAGGCACTCTTTACACTCTCCTGCATTGTAGCAACAAACTCTTTAAGGGATGCGCTGGCAGGGGCAAGTTCAAGAACGGTACCCAATGTGGCAACTTCATTGTTAAACATCGCATCCTGGTTGAATTTGGCAGCTCTGTAAAGCGCAGCAAACTCTTCTGCACCGGCATCATTCATAGCTGCAAGATTCTGTTTCATCTTAATTGCCATACGTTTTACACCATTTGCCGCAACCTCAGATGCAATCTTTACAGCATCCTGTGCATCAGCATCAGCTATAGTGTATGCAGAAGCGGCAGCAAGAACAATTGCTCGGTGAAGCTGTGTAGGGTCGCAAATCTCAGGGCGGTCGCCAGAAGTGTGGTAGTAGTTGTCTGGCCAGGTAATCATAATGACTCCAGGAGCCTGAACACCCCAGTCGCTGAATACCTCGTGGTCAGATGCTCCATAGTGGGCATTGATTGAGTAGTAGAACGGATCTCTTGAGCCTGTAACACTTACTACTGGTTTCAATGCATCAGGTCTTCCCATTCCTGTAGCTACAAAAGATTTGTTGGTTGCACCCATATAATGGTAGAAACTCTCTGCCACATCATTCAAATAATGTGGGTTACCCATAGTGGTTCTGTGAAGGCAATAGAAAGACTGGCTCTTGCTCAACCACAAACCAACCATATCAAGGTTTATGTTGCACAAGGTCCTGCTCAAAATATCCTTGTTCTGCTGCGCCCACGGAATAGAACCCTGGAACTCAGGAATCCAGATAAATCTGATGGAACGGGCAGGTCTCTCAATCTGTCCGCTCTCAATAAGCTGGTTCAAGGTGCGTGCAACCTCAATTAAAGCAGCCGAACCTGAAATATTGTCATTTGCACCAAGTTTCACATATCCCTCATACAAGTGTGCGCAAAGAATAATCTCCTCTGCATTTTCATTGGCACCTTTAATTACACAAGTAGGAACCTCAATGTTTGTTTCTTCTGTTGTAGCCTCAATCTTGGCTTTAACGGTAATTTTCTCGCCACTAAGAAGGCGGTCACGCAATACATAACCGTCTCTTGGGGTAAGATTTATACAGAAAGTGGCATTCTCACCACCTCTAATACCGCTGTTTGGAATTTGAATGGGATCAATCAAAGGGCGTGGAGAATAATACGAAATGATACCTACCGCACCAGCCTTAACTGCTGCATCGTGTACTCTGCCTGCAGAAGCCTCTGTAACTGCAATCTTTCCTTTAAGGTCAGCTGCATCAATCTCAGCCTGAGTTCCGCGACCTACCCAGGCAAGCTCTGCAGTAACATCCGCATTCTGGCTTCCCTGACCAAGCATAGCCGCCAAATCTCTGTAATCAGCAAGTTTTGCAGTATTGGGATAAACCTCCCATACATCTGCACTTACACCATCCCAAGTTTTGGATTTTCCAACAATCTCAGTTTTGGCGTCTTCAAACCCAGCGGCTTTAAGTTTGTCTACAACATAAACAGACTCCATAAATAGACCTTTATAGTCTGCACTCTTGCGGTCTCTCTCGTATGGTGCAATGTCCATAATGTAATAAAAAGCCCTGTCTCCCGACGATTCTCCAACTATCAGGTCATAAACTTTCTCACTCATAAGGCTATGGGTGAAAGGGCCAGTGTACTCTTGTCCCATAAGATTGGCAACAATAAGGGACAATACCAATGTAAGGGTTAATTTACACTTCTTCATAATTTTATAAATTAGGTTAATTAAAAAGAGAACCCCCGTTGCAAGGAGGCTCCCATTGTTATTTTGTATAATTTTTATCTTCCCGACAAATTTTTCTCTGCTACTCCATATAGCTGCTGTTGTCCCAGCAGTGTGTGCAAAGTTTGCATTTAGGTAATCCTATTGACTCTACAAGGTCGTCAATTCTCTGGAATTTTAGGGTTGTCAGCTGCAGATGCTTGCGCATTGTATCCACCATTTCCTTGTACTTTTCACTGTCGGGATTAACATACTCCTGCAATATTTCATTTGTAAGGTTTTCTGTCCCCTCAAGGTCTCTGATGATTCTCCTTGCATAAAGGTCAAATGAGCTGCGGGAGGTAGAGAAATTCAGGAACGGACAAGGGAAAATCAGTGGAGGGCAGGCAATTCTCATATGTATCTCCTTAACTCCAGAATCCAACAGTTTTACCACATTGTCTTTCAACTGGGTTCCCCTTACAATGCTGTCGTCCATAAACACAATTCTCTGGTCTCTGGTAAACTGCTCGTTAGGAAGGAGTTTCATTTTTGCTACAAGGTCACGCATCTTCTGGTTCTGAGGCATAAAACTGCGTGGCCAGGTTGGGGTATATTTTACAAAAGGTCTCTTGTATGGGATTCCTTTTTCATTTACATAACCTACAGCGTGCCCAACACCAGAATCTGGAATGCCTGCCGCAAAGTCCGCTTCAATTTCTGAGTCTCTCCTTGCCATAGCGGCACCGCTGCGATAACGTGAGTCCTCTACATTTATACCCTCATAGTTTGAACTTGGGTAACCATAGTAAACCCACAAGAAAGAGCACATCTGCATACGCTCCTCAGGTGGTATTACAACTCTCATTCCATCTGCGGTAATCTGGACAACCTCGCCCGGGCCAAGATCCCTTACGTGAGTGTAGCCCAAGTTGTCAAAGCTTGAACTCTCGCTGGCGCAAACATAGCCCTTGTCATTCTTTCCTATTATAATAGGAGTGCGTCCAAACTTGTCCCTTGCAGCATAAATGGCGTGGTCTGTAAGGATAAGCATAGAGCAGGAACCTTTAACTTTTTGCTGCACAAGTTCAATTCCCTCCTTAAGAGTGTTCCCTTGGGCAATAAGTATTGCAACAAGCTCTGTTGCGTTTATTTTAGAGTCTGAAAGCTCTGCA